>NZ_NQLZ01000001.1:0-397604 GCF_002276395.1 Paenibacillus sp. 7541
TTTGACGGGTGGTTCTGATTTTACATTGCACGCAAGTCAGGATATAATGAATTCGAAATGACTGACCGAGGGTCGGTCAATGACTGAGGAGGAGGCGTGGTATGCGTATCGTTAAAGAGCATGATGTGCGCCGCAAGGAACTGCTGGATACGGCGGAGAAGCTCTTTACCACAAAGGGGTATAACGAGACAACGATCAACGATATCCGGGAGGCCATCGGCATTGCCAAAGGGACGTTCTATCATTATTTCAAATCCAAGGAGGAAATTCTGGATGCCATCATTGACCGCATCATTGAACAGGACTTGATCCGGGCGCGAGATATTGTGGCGGATCCATCAATCAGTCCGATGGAGAAGCTGTATCGGGTGTTGCTGGCTCAGCGCCCCTCATCCGGGGACAGCAAGGAAGAGATCACGCAAAGCCTGCATGAGCCCGAGAATGCGGAAATGCATCTGAAGACGATGATCCGCGCTATCGAAAGTCTGGCTCCGGTCATTACGGAAGTAATCGAGCAGGGGATTGCCAGCGGGGATTTCCATACGGAGTATCCGCGAGAGGTCGTCGATATGCTGCTGATCACCGGGCAGATGCTGTTTGACGAGGCGCTGTTTCAGTGGTCGCCGGAGGAGCAGCTCAGACGTCTGCAGGCTTTCATTCAGGCCATGGAGCTGCTCCTCGGAGCTTCGAAGGGCAGCTTCGACTTTATGTATGACATCTTAATGGGCGGGTAGATAGCCAGCGAAAGGTGTGAAAGGTATGGAAGGTGTGGAGAACCCGGGGAAACCGATACAACCTTCCCCGAGAAACTTTAACCTGATGGTGATCGGACAGATCATCTCCATCTTGGGATCGGCGCTGCTGCGCTTTGCGTTATCCCTGTATGTGCTCGACATTACGGGGCGGGCGGACATCTTTGCGACGCTGTATGCGATCTCGAATATCCCGCTTCTGCTCTCGCCGCTCGGGGGCGCCATCGCCGACCGGTTCAACCGCCGCAATCTGATGGTCATCTACGACCTGATCAGCAGCGCGATTGTGCTGGGATATATTGTGCTTATGCTGGGCGGCAGCACCTCGGTGTTCTTGATCGGAACCGTGATGGTGCTACTGTCCTTCATCAGTGCGCTGTATACGCCGGCGGTAACGGCAAGCATCCCGCTGCTGGTGGAAGAGAGAAGACTGGAGAGCGCGAACGGGCTCGTGCAGGCGGTGCAGGCGCTCTCCGGGGTCATCGCCCCCTTGATCGGCGGTGTGCTTTACGGATACATGGGCGTGCGCTTGCTGATTGTCATCAGCTGCATCGCGTTTGCGCTGTCAGCGCTCTTGGAGACGTTGATTCAGATTCCGTATGTGAAGCGTGCGCGTGACCGTGGAATGGTGCATATGCTGGCCGGGGACATGAGGGAGGGATTTGCCTATGTGGCGAAGCAGCCGCTCATTCGCAAGTCGATCATCCTCGCCGCCTTGCTCAACCTTCTGCTAACACCGTATTTTATCGTAGGCGGCCCGATCGTGCTGAGGATCACGATGAACAGCAGTGAAATGATGTACGGACTTGGCATGGGTCTGATTCAAGCAGCTACGATTCTGGGTGCGCTGATGATCGGTTTTTTTGCCAAGAGGATGAAGACCTACACCTTGTATCGCTGGCTGCTGGCCATCGCCTGTCTGCTCATGCCGATGGCGGCGGCGGTGTCGCCCTTGATGCTGGACCTTGGCTATTATCCTTCCTACCTGATGTTCATCGCATGCGCGATCGCGATTGCCATGGCGATGACGATCATCTCTATTTATATCATCACCAAAGTTCAGAAAGAGACGCCCAATGAAAATCTGGGCAAAATCATGGCTATCATCACGGCGGTCTCCCAATGTGCCGCTCCGGTCGGCCAGGTCCTGTTCGGCCTTGCCTTCGAGCAGTTCAGCTCCAGGGTGTACGTACCCACATTCTTTGTCATTGCGGCGATGCTCGGGCTGTCTGCGTTGACCTACCATATGCTGAAACGCAGGCCGGCGGTATCCCTGAGAAATGAGGAAACGGTATAAATGAAAATCAGAATACTGCGAAAAGACTTCTCCAGAAACAAAATCATAACCGCAACACTGTTTGTTTTTATCATGCTGGCAGCGATGCTCGTATCGGGTGCGGCCCATATTGTCGTCACCTTGTTCGGTTCCATTGACAGTCTGTTTACGCGCTCTCATGCACCTCATTATGTGCAAATGCATGCCGGGGAGCTGAATCAGGCCGACATCGACGCTTTTGCCAGCAGCAACGAGCTGGTCAAGGACCATCAGACAGTATCCATGCTCGGCATCAACGGCGCATATATTTACCTCGGGGATAACGAGTTATCCGAGGCGGGCAGCATCGTGGAGAACAGCTTTGTGATGCAGAATCACGCCTTTGATTATTTGCTGGATACCGACAGCAGCATCGTGCAGATGGAGGATGGCGAAATCGGTGTGCCGATCTACCATATGAAGCAATATGATTTGGAATTGGGCGATTCGGTCCGGATCGTCAAGGATGATTTCAGCAAGGAATTTACGATTGCCGCCTTTGTCCGGGATGTGCAGATGAACCCTTCCATTGTGACTTCCAAGCGCTTCCTCGTCAGCGACAACGACTGGACAGCGCTGCGGGATCATATGGGAGAGATTGAGTATTTAATCGAATTCAGGCTTCATGATCAAGACAGGGTCCATGAATTCGAAGCGATGTACCAGGCCAGCGGTCTTCCGCAAAAGGATACGGCGCTCACCTACTCGTTATATCAACTGCTCAACGGAATTACCGACGGCATTGCGGCGGCAGTCATCATGCTGATCAGCCTGCTGCTCATTGCCATTGCAGCGCTCTGTCTGCGCTTCACCCTGACCGCGACCATTGAGGAAGACTACCGGGAGATCGGCGTCATGAAGGCGATCGGAATCAGCAGCCGGGACATCCGAAGCCTCTACATGGTCAAATATGTCCTGCTCGCGGTGCTGGCGAGTCTGTCAGGCTGGCTCATCTCCCGCTTGCTCGGTCATCTGTTTACGCATAATATTGCGCTCTACATGGGCCTGGCACCGGCAAGTGTCTGGAACCACATCGTTCCTGCACTGGGTGCGCTGCTAGTGGGTTCAGCCGTTGTCCTGTACTGCCGTTTCGTGCTTCGCCGCTTCGGCCGCATCTCCGCTGTGGAAGCGCTGCGTGAAGGGGTGCTTCAGACGGGGGAGCGCGGGCGTCAAGCGTTTCGGCTCAGCCGAAGCTCGCTCGGCAATGTAAACCTGTTTCTCGGGATTAAAGCGGTGTTCAGCCGGTTTAGCATGTACGGTGTGCTCTGCTTTGTGTTTACACTATGTGCCTTCCTGATGATTGTACCGTTCAATTTTCTGAATACAATCCAGTCTCCGGACTTTGTGTCCTATATGGGGGCGGGGCGAAGCGACATTCGGATCGACCTGCAGCAGGGGGAAGAGATGGAGCAGCGCTTCAATCAGATTGACGGCTATCTTCGTCAGGATGCGGATGTCACGAAATACGCCTCGTTTGTTACCGCGGCCTACCAGGCGGAGAATGCGGAAGGAACTTACGAGAACATCAAGGTGGAACTGGGGGACTTCTCCGTCTTTCCGCTCCAATACGTGAACGGGACGGCTCCCGCGACCGAGGATGAGATTGCGCTCTCCACGATGAATGCCCAGGATCTAGGCAAGTCGGTCGGGGATACGCTGACGGTGCTTGCAGGCGAGCAGGAGCGAACACTGACCGTCACCGGCGTGTATCAGGATGTCACGAACGGCGGCAAGACAGCCAAGGGCCTGCTGCCCTATGCGCCGGATCAGATTTTGTGGTATGTGGTGAACCTCGAGGTGGCCGATGGCGTCTCTGTGCCGGACAAAATAGAGGAATATCACGCGGCCTTCTCCGCGGTCAAAATTACGGATATGGACGACTATGTGTCCCAAACCTTAGGCGGACTCATCGACCAGCTGTCGCTTTCGGTTGTGCTGGCTTACGGGCTTGGCATTGCGATCTCGATTCTGATCACCGCCATGTTCTTCCACATGCTGATCGCTAAGGAAGGGGCGCAGATTGCCATTATGCGCAGTCTGGGTCTTACGGCAGCGGATCTGCGGGTGCAATATATCACGCGGGCGATGCTCGTGCTGCTGATCGGAGTCGTGCTTGGCACGGCAGCGGCTGTCACACTTGGTCAAGGGCTGGCCGGTGCGCTTATTCCCGGCATATCCAGCATGCGCTTTATCATTCACCCGCTAGCCAGCTTCATCGTCAGTCCGCTGCTGCTGGTGGCTGCAGTTACCGGCACCATGCTATGTGTCAGCATGTCGATGAACAAACAGAAGCTTACGCTGACGGCACAATAGGGAGGCAATTATGAACGTTATTTTGGAAGCCAAACAGTTGAATAAGGTCTACACCACCGGTACAAATACAAGCCAGCAGGTGCTGCGTGACGTGAGCATGTCTATTGGGGAAGGAGAATTCGTGTCGGTGATGGGTCCGTCCGGATCGGGCAAATCGACGCTATTGTACAGCATCAGCGGCATGGATCAGATCACTTCCGGCAGCATCCAGTTTGACGGCCAGGATCTGGCCGCCATGCGGGAGGAGGAATTGGCTGCCCTTCGATTGACGAAGATGGGATTCATCTTTCAGCAGAGCAATCTGCTGAAGAATCTGAATTTGCTGGATAACATCCTTCTATCGGCCTATGTGGCGAAACGGGAGAGCCGTAAGACGATCAATGAGCGGGCGCAAGCGCTGATGGACCGGCTTGGCATTGCCTCGCTGGCGGATCATGACATCACCCAGGCCTCCGGCGGACAGCTGCAGCGGGTGGCGATCTGCCGGGCGCTGATCAACAACCCGTCCATCCTCTTCGGGGATGAGCCGACGGGCGCGCTGAATTCCAAGGCAACGGGTGAGGTGATGAACATTCTTGCCGACATCAATCGGAGCGGCACCACGATTCTGCTCGTGACCCACGATGCGAAGGTAGCGGCGAAGACGGAGCGCGTCATCTTTATGACCGATGGGATGATTGCAGGGGAGCACAAGCTTGGCAAATATGACACCGATGCGGATCTGAAAACGCGCGAGCGTGAGCTTGCGGTATGGCTGTCATCGAAGGGGTTTTAAGGTGCGGCGGCGCGGACGGATGCAGTTCCGTTCGGGCCGCTTTGTCATAGAAATGGACCTGAAGCGCCATTGAACCGGTCCCGTGCCTTCCTTTATGATGGAAGGGTGTGTCGGCTCCGACAGTTGGGCTGGTCATCATAGTAAGAGATCGAAGCATATCCGAGGGGGTATCGCTGGACATCGGGCTTGTGCCCGCCAGGCAGCACTGCTGTTATACGTGTGGAATTGTAGCAAATCATCATCAGAAAGGCGGGAATTGGGACATTGCTATCCTCGATCATTACCTTTGTTATGATCATGTTGGTCATTGTCATGCTGCTGAAGCTTGGCGTACTGCAATTGACAACGAAAAAGAACTACGTGTTCAAGCGAAAGGGGAAGGAGCTTTCGTTCCGCTATCAGAAATTTGACGGGTTCGAGTACCATTATTTCTGGTTCGGAAAGGGAGCCGAAGTGACGCTAACCTATGAGGTCATTGTCGAAGAAGGCGAGCTTGCCCTGGAATGGATCAGCGGCGGGAAGATCATCTGGCAGCAAAGCTTTACTTCGAACAGCGAAGGATCGTTTACAACGCAGCTTACCCGCCGCTATCATTCGGTGCGAGTGGTAGGCCGGCAAACGAAGGGTGAATGCCGCATCCGATTCACATAGCGGCCGCCGCGGCATAAATCTTAGCCAGCGATGGCGGCAGGAAGCTCATGGATCGCGCTTCCTGAATAGCCGGCTCAATCCTCATCATTCCGCGGAAGGGGTCGCGGCCATGACTTCCCGCAGCCGCTGCATGTCGCTCATCGGCGGCTGTCCGTACATGCGGGCATATTCCCGGCTGAACTGGGACGGGCTCTCATAACCTACGCTATAGGCGGCATCGGCAGCCTGAAGACCCTCGATCAGCATCAATCGGCGGGCCTCCTGCAAACGGACCGTTTTCTGATATTGCAAGGGACTCATCGCAGTGACGCGTTTGAAATGTTTATGAAATGCTGAAACGCTCATATTGACGGACTTGGCCAGCTGCTCGACGGAGAGCGGCTGGTCATATTCGCGATTCAGCACTTGGACCGCCTGGGCGATGTTATGGGCATGGCTGCCGATCATGGCGAATTGCGACAGGAGCGCCCCCTGACCATTCTGAAGCACCCGGTACACAATTTCGCGGGTCATGAGCGGAGCGAGAACCGGGATGTCCTCCGGCGTGTCCAGCAGCTGGAGCAGGCGGACAAGCGCTTCGAGCAGCGCGGATGACGTCTCATTAACGGTAATGCCGCGTGCAGCTTGGGAGTCTGATTCCGGGCGTTGCATTTCTTTTACAATATCCACAATCACGTCAAGATCAACCCCCAGCTTCAAGCTAAGGTAGGGAACCTCGGGCGAGGCTTCGATAATATGACCGACGATTGGCAGCTCGACGGACGTAATGAGATAATGAGCGGGGTCATAGCGATAGATCTCGCTGGCAAGCGAAGCGGTTTTCGCGCCTTGAGCGACGACACAGATTGAAGGTTTGTAGACGGATTCCAGCGGTTCCGAGGGATGGACGGCATGCATCAGCGACAGCGAAGGCACCGCCGTAGGGTGGGTGCCGCTCGATGGTGTGTGGCGCAGGATGAGCTGTGCCAATTGCGCCAGCGCCAGCTGCTGCCGCTCGGGATCATTCAAGGCTTCCATTACAGAAGCACTCCTTTCGTACCGGGCATGGTGCCCTTAGTTATTGGGTTATTGGAAAGCGGAATAGAATTAGGCAAGGATCGAACAGCTATAGGTTAACGGTATTCTTCTCCTCTGCATTACAATCAGGTTGCAAGCTTCAACGTTTGTAGTATACCATCCCGTGCAGATGATCGTAAAAGGAGCGAATGAATATGCGTTTACAAGGCAAAGTGGCTATCGTTACCGGGGCATCCCGAGGCATTGGAAGACAAATCGCCATACAGCTGGCGCAGCTTGGTGCAAGCGTGGTCGTCAACTATTCTGCAAGCGAGGGCAAGGCGGAGGACGTGGTGAATACGATTAGGCAAGCCGGAGGGGAAGCGATGGCCATCCGTGCGAATGTCGGACGCGTGCAGGAGATCGAGCTTTTATTCACGGAGACGATCCGGTCTTATGGGCGCATCGATCTTCTTGTCAACAATGCGGGCATTATGGAATGCCAGGCGATTGCGGATGTGACGGAGGAGATGTTCGACCAGCATTTTGACATTAATGTGAAAGGGACGTATTTCGCCTGTCAGCAAGCGATGAAGCATATGGAGGCGGGCGGCACGATCATCAATTTCTCCACCTCGGTATCCGGTGCGATGCTGCCGACTTACAGTGTGTATGCCGCGACGAAAGGAGCCGTTGAGCAGCTGACGCGTCAGCTCGCCAAGGAGTTCGGGCCGCGGGAGATTACGATCAACTGCATTGCGCCCGGACAAGTATCGACGGAGCTGTTCCTGGACGGCAAGTCGCCGGAGCTGGTTGATTCCTTCCGACGGATGAACGCCTTCGGGCGGCTGGGAGAGCCGGAGGATATCGCTAATGCGGTGGAGCTGCTCGTGAGCAGCAACGCCCGGTGGATTACGGGGCAGACGATCCGTGTGAACGGGGGCTTCAACTAAGAATCCCAACCACAGAGGAGTAGCTTCTTCGGCCTGAATACAGTTAGGACATATTCACGCAATGAAATACAATACAAGGGAACTGAAGGGCTGCTCTTAACCAGAGAAGTCCTTTTTCTCGTTGCGGCATTTTGGCATGAATAGGAAGGGGATACCCGCTAATAATCCAGTCCTATTGTAGACCATAATAACGTAGCGATATTGATAAATTGAAGGAGGGATCTACAATGCACAATCAAAAGCTGGGCGTTCATGAATCTCTAGAGCTGCATGAGCTGCTCACATTCAAAACAACTTGTCTGACCAAAAGTCAAAGCATGGTGCCACTCGTTGCTGATGTGAATTTAAGAACGATTTTGCAGCAAGATATTCGGGATGGCGTAGCGGACATTCAGCAGTTGAAGAACGTTCTGATGTAGAATCAAAAATAACAGGAGGCTAAACATGAATCCAGTTACAGGAAATGCAACCGGAATGAATGCCATGACAGATCAAGCTATCGCTGCGGATTTACTGAATTCGGCCAAAGCAGGGATTAAAAACTATGCAACAGCCATCGCGGAGACAGCAAGCCCAGAGGTAAGAAATATGCTGTGGGATCAATTGAGCAAAACGGTAAAGCTGCATGAGCAAATTTTCAATTACATGCACACCAATGGCTTGTATGAACCGCATGATATTAACAAGCAAATCCAAATGGATATCCAAAACGCGGATATAGCCATACAACTTGCAAGCACGCACATGAACCCGATGAGCTAGCTATATCGTTCTCTCGGCGTGAGGACATGGAAGAAGTCGCGATACTCGCGGCTTTTTTTAATAAATTGAAGGATAAGGGTTGATAAAACGCTCGACCGCCATTAATATATAAGCATTCAATTATATGCTAATGTGTTGTGAAGGATTGGATAGGGAAGGAGGGCGTCGAATGGAGACGTTGCATGAAGCCGCCGAGAAGCTGAAATTGCTCGGTGACCGGACCCGATTGACCATGCTTACGCTGCTCAAGGACCGGGAATGGTGCGTGTGCGAGTTTGTGGAGATCTTTGACATGTCCCAGCCTGCCGTCAGCCAGCATTTGCGGAAGTTGAAGTCACTGGGACTCGTTCGGGAAGCGCGAAGAGGGCAATGGGTATACTATTCGCTCCATGTGGAGGACAAGCCGTATATCCAGGCGGTGCTGGATGCGATGCCGACCGGTTCGCAGGTGCTGTCCGCGATGGATAAGGAGATCCGCTGCGCCTGTGATTGATGCCTGCCCATGGACTGACCTGCACATGCTGCATATAAGCATATGATGATATATTGATTACAGATAAAGCGGGGGTTCTTCATTGTACTCAGTCCTTATGGCCAGTATTATTTTTCTGATTACGTTAGTGTTTGTCATCTGGCAGCCTAAAAACCTGTCCATTGGCTGGTCGGCGTGTGGCGGCGCTGTGCTGGCGCTGCTGTTCAACGTCGTTGATTTTCAAGATGTGTGGGATGTGACCCAGATTGTCTGGAATGCTACGCTTGCTTTTGTGGCGATTATTATCATTTCCCTGATTCTGGACAAAATCGGTTTCTTCGAATGGGCAGCGTTACATATGGCGAGTGCAGCCCGCGGCAGCGGATTGCGCATGTTCGTCTATATTACGGTGCTCGGCGCGATTGTGGCCGCCTTGTTCGCGAATGACGGGGCAGCGCTCATATTGACTCCGATTGTGCTTGCGATGGTGCGCGCGCTTCGTTTTGACGAGAAGCATGTGTTTCCGTTCATCATAGCCAGCGGATTTATAGCCGATACCACCTCACTGCCGCTTGTGGTCAGCAATCTGGTGAATATCGTGTCCGCCGATTATTTCGGGATTTCGTTTATGACGTATGCCAGCCGGATGATCGTTCCCAATCTGTTTGCCTTAACAGCCAGCATTGTCGTGCTGTATCTGTTCTTCCGCAAAAGCATTCCGCGCTCCTTCGATGACACGCCGCTGAAGCCGCCAGCCAGCGCCGTTACGGACCCGAGAATGTTTCGCTTGTCCTGGATCGTGCTCGCTGTTCTGCTGGTAGGCTATTTTGTGTGTGAATTCGTGCATGTGCCGGTATCCATTGTTGCCTCTTGTGTCGCGTTATTCTTCCTGCTGATCGCACGCAAAAGCCCGGCAGTCTCCACGAAGGAAGTGCTGCAAGGCGCGCCATGGGCCATCGTGTTCTTCTCGATCGGGATGTATGTGGTCGTGTATGGGCTCCGTAATGCAGGCCTGACCGATCTGCTGGCTACGGTCATCCAGGGCATTGCAGATCAGGGGCTGTTCGCTGCCACCATTGGCATGGGCTTTATCGCCGCGATTTTGTCCTCGGTGATGAACAATATGCCAACGGTGATGATTGATGCGCTGGCGATCGACGCGACTACCACTTCGGCGGCGATTAGAGAGGCGCTGATCTATGCAAATGTGATCGGTTCCGATCTCGGGCCGAAAATTACGCCGATCGGTTCCCTGGCCACGCTGCTGTGGCTGCACGTATTATCGAGGAAGGGCGTGAAGATTGGCTGGGGAACGTACTTCAAAACAGGGGTAATATTGACGATTCCGACGCTGTTCTTCACGCTGTTGGGGCTGTATCTGTGGTTATCCATCCTATGAACTTAGAGAACATACAAGAAAAGGAGCAGCAGCAATGAAAAAAACGATCTATTTCCTGTGTACCGGCAATTCATGCCGCAGCCAAATGGCGGAAGGATGGGCGAGACAATATCTGTCCGGCGAATGGGAGGTTTACAGCGCTGGCATTGAAGCGCATGGCTTGAATCCGAATGCCGTCAAAGCGATGCGCGAAGTCGGCATTGATATTTCGGGACAGACGTCAGATATCATCGACTCGGATCTGTTGAATACGTCAGATCTGGTCGTTACGCTGTGCGGGGATGCCGCGGATCGCTGCCCGATGACGCCGCCGCATGTCCGGCGGGAGCACTGGGGATTTGACGATCCGGCGAAGGCTGAAGGAACCGAGGAGGAGAAGTGGGCAGTATTCCAGCGGGTTCGCGATCAGATCGGGGAGCGGATCCGGACTTTTGCCGATACCGGTCAATGAGGCGTTGACTGCGAGCGCCGGGCGTTAACCCGGTGCTCGTTTGCATGTGATAACGTTAGCGTATGGCCGTTATTTAGGGAACGAAGAAGATGGGAAGGGGAGGAAAGCGGATGGAACCCGGATTGGAAATCATTCGAAATCAGGTTCGGGAGAGCGGCTGCTATTGCATGAGAAGCATGAAGAAGCATCCCGGATACGAAAATAAAGTGAATTGGACGGAAAGCCAGCTCGATCACGGGCTGTCTTATGTGCAAATCAAGCAGGGGAAGAAGGTGCTGGGCTTTATTGAATATGCTCCTGGGGAGTCCTCTTGGAGAGCCGTGCATGCCGACGGCTACCTGGTCATTCATTGCCTGTGGGTCGGTGTACCGGGCATGGGGATCGGTTCCCGGCTGATTCAGCTCTGTCTCGAAGAGGCCAGGGAGCACGGTATGAAAGGCGTGGCTGTTCTCACCAATCCGGATACCGGATGGGCGCCGAGCAAAGATATTTTTGTCAAAAACGGATTTTCCCAGGTTGAGCATGGCCCGTACTCCTTTGAGCTGTATGCTTATACATTTCCGGATGCATCAGCATCAGCACCCTATTTTCCAACCGATTGGGATGCGCGTCTGCAGCGATTCTCACAAGGACTGACCATATTAAGGACGGATCAATGCCCGTATCTTGAAGTGGCGACTGACAATTTATTGGAAGCCGCGAAGGCGGCACATATTGAGCCTCACATTATACATATCGAGAGCCGGGCACAGATGATGGCACTATCCCCGACACCTTATGGAGTTTTTAACGTGGTCTATAACGGGGAGCTGATTGCTTATCACCGCATGACTGCTCGATCGTTCTACAAGAAGCTGACAAGTTAATTGATGCTTGAATGCCGATACAGAAGTACTCAGACGATGAACGCAGTTTATCGCAGCCAATGGAGCCGAGATTATCTCGGCTTTTTTTGCGTGTTCAAAGTAGAAGAATCGTTTATTCTGCGTTCGAAACGCTTCAATGCATGGTTGTATTGTTCCGATATGAATAGTAGAACGATCGTCACAGCAAGCAAGGAGGGAGCTTATTGGCAAAGCGTTAGGGAAGGGTATCTGTCGCACAACTTCGCGTTATAATGCCGAAAACTACTGGAGGTAATGCAATGAAGAGTTTGCAACTGAAAGTCATGGCGGGATTCAGTGTGGTTACTGTATTAATGACGGCATTGATCATCATTAATGTATTGCAGATCCGCACGTTTAACAACGAAATTGATGTGCTTGTCGAACATGAGCTGCCTTTGTTAATTGCCGACGAACGTTTGCAGTATAATCTTTCTCAGCAAATTTCTCTGGCTAGAGGGTATCTCCTATTTGGAGACGATGCCTACAAAGCTGCGTTTCATCAACTGACGGAGGAGAGTACCGATCTACACCAGACTTTAACGGCTTTAAGTGAATCTGTAGCCTTGCAAGAGCTGATCGAGAAAAGTGTGGCCTGGGGTGAACTAATTGAGAAGGAGATCTTCGCTGCCCATGATCAAGGAAGAACCGAAGAGGCGATCCGTGTGCTAAGCAATGAGGGAACAAGCATTGGCACAGAGATCATGGAAGGGCTGAGCGAGCTCGTTGGCAGCAGAGAAGCGGAGATTGTGAGCGATGGACATGCGCTAATCGCAGATGGAGAGCGCATTATAGCCTTGACGATCGGTTTAACCATATTCGGAATACTCGGGGCCTTGACCCTTGCTTATATCCTTTCCAGACGGATCAGCAAGCCCATCCAGCTGGTTACGGAGCGCGGGAAGATGGTGGCGAGCGGCGATCTGAGCAAGCCGCATCTAGACATTCACTCGAAGGATGAGGTTGGGCAGCTTGCGGCCTCGTTCAACCATATGACTGATCAGTTAAAGGTGCTGATTCGGCAAGTGGCCGAAGGCTCCGAACAAGTGACGGCCGCATCGGAGGAGCTTACGGCCAGCGCAAGGGAAACGACGCAAGCGACCCATCAGGTTGCAGCCACGATCCAGGAGCTGTCCACCGGTGCTGAAACAACAAGGCATGGCACAACGGAAAGTGCGCGAGCTTTAGAGGAAATGGCCGCCGGTATCGGGAAAATTGCAGAAAGCGCAGCAGTTGTATCGGAAACGGTCGTCAGCGCGACCGCCCAAGCCAAACGTGGCAGCGAGCAGATTCAACAGGCGGTGGAGCAAATGGTGACAATGAATGAACGGACCGGGGATACTTCCAAGCTCATCACGCGACTCGGAGAACGTTCGGAAGAGATCGGCAGCATTGTCGAAGTCATCAGCGATATTTCCGAGCAGACCAACCTGCTGGCGCTTAACGCTTCAATTGAAGCGGCAAGAGCCGGAGAACATGGCTTAGGCTTCGCCGTGGTAGCCGGACAGGTGCGCAAGCTGGCAGAGCAAGCGAATGCAGCGGCCAACCAAATCTCCGATCTCATCAAAGAGGTGCAAGAGGATACGGCCCGCGCCGTTCAGTCCACCAATCAGGTGGTCCATGGCGTCAAGGATACGACCCGAATGGTGCAGCAAGCGGGAGAGGGCTTCGGAGTGATTGTGAAGGAAGTGGACATCGTAGCGGCTCAAGTGCAAGAGGTATCCGCATTGTCAGAGCAAATGTCCAGCAGCTCGCAGGAAATATCAGCCTCCATTACCGAAACGTCCAAGATAGCAGAGGCATCGGCCAGCAGCACGCAGAGCGTGGCCGCCATTGCGGAAGAACAATTGGCAGCAATGGAAGAGGTCACCTCTTCTTCCGAGGGATTAAGCCATCTGGCGACCGAGCTGCAGGATGCTGTGAAGAAGTTTAGAATATAGGGAAAGCAGAAGCCGTGGGACTATCCTGCGGCTTTTGTTTATTTTCCTGAAATGAAGTGCTTGAACCTAATTTGTAAATGGGATATAGTTTTTATATCGACATAACAGCAGGTCTAAAAAAGGAGGAGCCATGTCACCACGTACCAAGGAGCAGAATGAAGCCATCCGGGAGATGCGGATGCATCAAATTATGCAAGCGGCTGCGGAAGTTTATTTGGAGAAGGGTATTCAGCTGGAAATCCGGGATGTGGCAGCGAAGGCAGCCCTCGGCTATGGCACGGTGTATCATTATTACAAGAATAAATATATGCTTCTGGAAGATTTATTGTGGGATGCCCTGTATCGAGCGGAGTCCGCTGTAGGGGCGGCGTTGGCGGTGGAGGGCGGCGGTTTGCAGAAAGCCGAGTCATTCGCACGGCTGCTCCTGCAGCAGTGCATCCAGGACCCTTCCGTATTTATTTTGCTTAAAACGGTCGCCGATAACTTCCACCACTTCCCGGGCAACCGGTTCAGCAAGCTGCTAGCGGAATTTCAAGGGCGGATCTATCAGCCGTTTGTGGCATGGATCGGGGAAAGCAGCGTGAGCTCGTCACCGGAGAAAACAGCGAATCTGATATTCGGTTCTCTTGTCGGCTGCGCCGCGCTGAACATCCATCACGATCGGCGAGGCGAGCTGGATGCCGAAGGGGTTATGGATATGATTTTTTCAGGCATACAGCCGAAGGAGAGATAAGGTATGGTGATTCTGAAATCACGTGCAGAAATTGAAGAAATGAGAAGGGCTGGCCGAATTGTCGCTGCTTTTCATCAAGCCATCGCAGGCATGATCCGTCCGGGCGTCACGACGCTCGATATCGAATCGTTCGCCGTACAATTCTTGAAGGACAATGAGGCTAAGCCGTATACGATGGGCTATAACGGATACCCATATGCAACATGCGCATCCGTCAACGATGTCATTGCGCATGGTTTTCCAAGCGCTCAGCCGCTCAAGTCTGGCGATATCGTCACGATTGACCTCGTTGCACAGGCGGATGGCTGGGTCGGTGATTCCGCCTGGTCCTACGCAGTTGGCGAGGTGCCTGTAGAAGCGGAGCGTCTGTTGCGGGTGACCAAGGAGTGCTTATATCTGGGTATCGAGCAAGCGGTTCCTGGTAACCGGATCGGCGATGTGATGCATGTGGTTCAAACCCATGCCGAGCACAATGGATTTTCCGTCGTGCGTGATTTACTTGGCCATGGCGTCGGAAGGGAAATGCACGAGGAGCCTAACTATGCCCATATCGGAAAGCCTGGGAAAGGGTTCCGCTTGAAAGAAGGGATGGTGTTGACCATCGAGCCGATGTTAAATGCCGGGACAGCACGGATGACCATCGATGCCGACGGATGGACCGCCAGAACGGCTGACGGATCGCTGTCCGCACAGTACGAGCATACGATTGCTATTACTGCGGAAGGTCCGGTCATTCTGACCGAAATTTAATAGATGCCAAGGTTGGCATCGGACGGGATCATGAAGACCATGTGCATGATACTGGTTGAAGCATCTGAGGAACCATACAATCAAGGGCTATGCCGCCGTATCGTGTACACGGTGACACGTGATGGTCTTTTTCTTAAATAAGTAAAAAAGGATTAAAGGATTCGGGAAAATAATGATGAAAACTCGTGGGTAGAACAAAATCTAGAGGAGAGGCTGCAGATGAAATTTTCATTTGAAGTTGGACACGAAGAGAAGCATACGGTGGAATTCGAATTTAATCAATTCCTAGGAAACCTGAGTATTAAAGTGGACGGAAACGATAGAATCCGTGATTTTAGAACGCTATCATTTAAATTGATGAAAACTTATGAATTCGAGGTTGGAAATGAAGAAAAACACCAAGTTAAGATCGAAAAAATCAGGAAACTTATACTGGCAGGATTCAGAAAGACCAAATATAAAGTATACATTGACGGCATCTTAATCAAAGAATATGAAGGAAAATAAAGGCTGTGAATAGGAGTTATCAAAAATCCCAGCGGTTATCAGCTTAAGAGAAAAACCATTTTCAAAAGGAGCTGCTCTAAATGAATAGCATCTTTGAACATTTCTAAACAGCTATTTAATGGGCAATCGATCCAACAAATCGGAGGGGCTTAATCGTGAAACAAAATAAATACGACGATGCTGCATTTTTTTCACAATATGAACAAATGCCAAGGTCTATTCAAGGGCTCGAAGCAGCCGGAGAATGGCATGTGCTGCGAGAACTACTGCCTGATTTGAGCAACAAGCAGGTACTCGATTTGGGTTGCGGCTTTGGCTGGCACTGCCGCTATGCACGTCAGCAGCAGGCTAGCTCCGTTATCGGTGTAGACATATCAGATAATATGCTGCGCAAAGCCCGTGAAATGACAGATGATCCTCACATCTCTTACCAGCTTATGCCGATTGAAGATATCCAGTTTTCCCCTGCCCAATTTGATGTGGTCATCAGCTCGCTGGCATTCCATTATATTGAATCGTTTGCTGCAATCTGCAACAAGGTATATGATCTGCTGAAGCCAGAAGGGAGCTTCGTCTTCTCTGTGGAGCATCCAATTTTCACATCGCGCAGCGAGCAGGATTGGCATTATGATGACGAAGGAAACCGTCTGCATTGGCCGCTCGATGATTACCAGGCAGAAGGCGTGCGCAGCACATCATTTTTAACGGATAACGTAATCAAGTACCACCGCACGATATCAACCTATATGAACGATGTCATGGAGGCCGGTTTTACGATTACAGCAGTAAAGGAGCCGACGCCTTCGGAGGACATGCTGGCGCAAATTCCTGGTATGCAGGACGAATTGCGACGCCCTATGTTCCTCATCATATCAGCCATCAAAACGCTGCGCTGAAGTAAGGCATAGCAAATTACATTCTCCGATTCTCGCGTGTTCAATAATCCATTTTCCTGAATCGCCAAAAGCCGATTGCGCATGCCACCATGATCCAGATTAGAAGAACCGTTAGCGCGCCGGCCCAGGATCCGTTAACTGCGTTCATATCGAACAATGTATGCAGCGATTTTTCTGGAAATACGGACAATAGCAGCTCCGACACGTCTTCCGGGAACATCTTAACGAGGGCGGGGAGGAACATGACACTTAAGGCAAAGGATATTCCTCCGGGTGTGGACTGGAAATAAAAAGCACCCGCCGCACTCAGCGAACTGTAGAATAGCACCATAAGCATGGATCCGATGGCTTTGGCCAAAATTGCGGAGTCTAGAGACAAGGCCTCTATCTGGTTCATCGATATGATGAACTGATTGACTGCGAAGAATATCAAGATCAGGGCCGTGCTGATCAGCATGGACAGTATGGCTATGAACGAAAGCTTCGTGAGATAGTATTTTCTGCGTATGGGTGTCATGGCCAGGTTCGTATGAACAGCCCCTGATGCCAGGTCCTTCTTAACAAAAATAGCGGCAAAGATGATGAGCATAATCGCGGCTACATCCATCCCAAGTAAAGTAATATCGATCATCTCCATGCCTGTTAGTTCCGACAGTACCTTCCCTTGTGTAATCTCGATGGTGAACAGGAAGATCACCCCGAACAGAATACTGAGCAGGATGGTGGCAAAGATCATATACCGATAGCTCGGCAGGAACATCATTTTTTTGAAGTCAGCTTTAATCAAGTGCTTCATGCATGGTCACTCCCTTGGCAACATAGTCTGCTTTTCCATCGGTTATCTCCGTAAATACATCTTCAAGGGACGGATTAACCTTTGTTAATTCATGTAGAATGATTTGGTTATCGAGCGCGAGTCGGCCAATTTCTTTGGCGTCCAAATTTCTGACCTCAAGACCTGTTTTGCTCGGTTGGACACTCGCTTGTTTATCCAGCAAGACGCTTGTTATCTTGTCCAGGTCGTCAGCCTCGACATAAATATAGGAGCTTAAACTCCTCCGGTTCATTTCATCCATCGTCATATCCGCCAGCAGCTTGCCTTGTCCGATAATAACCACGCGGTCGGCTACGGCTTGAATTTCGCTCATCAAGTGGCTGGACACCACAACGCATTTCCCGCTCTCCGCAAGCTGCTTGAACAGCCCCCGCAACCATTTGATACCGTCTACGTCCATGCCGTTAAACGGTTCATCCAGTATGATGGTGTCAGGGTTGCCGAGCAGGGCGGTCGCCACGCCTAACCGCTGTTTCATCCCCAGGGAGTACGATTTAACTTTTTTATTCTGGACATTTTCCAAACCTGTGATCTGAAGCATTTCATCCACCCGTCGTGGATTCAGGTTAGCTGCGGTAGCAATGATGGATAGATGTTGCTTGGCTGTAAGGTTGTTATCCAATGCAGACGGATCGATTAACGTACCGACTCTTTTCGTCGGTTCAGGTAAATCCGAATATGATTTTCCATCGACGACAACGTCTCCGAGCGTAGGGCGGACGAGCGAGATGATCATTTTCATTGTGGTCGATTTGCCGGATCCGTTCGGACCCAGAAAGCCTGTAACTGTGCCAGGTGTAAGCACCAGATTCAAGTGATCGACCGCTGTTTTGGTCCCGTATTTTTTCGTCAGATTGGCTAGTTTAATCAATTGCATCACCCTTTTGTGTGAGATAGTAGTGATGAGCGCCATCGATATAATCCTTGGCAAAATTATACAAAAACAAATCTTCTTCCGGCCAATGATCGCTTTGTTCAAGTCCTTTGGCGTAGGCCGTCAACATCTTCGGATCATCATTAGTCGAACGTTTGATAAATTCCTCCCACTTCTGGCCCAACTCAAACCCAGTCTGGCATGTATACGAAGCATTGTTAAGCTTATAGGCGGCCGCTTCCAAGATTAGCAGCTTCCATTGCCAATAAAAATCAATGAGCTCTTGATAATCATCCTCAGATGTATTCTCAAATAATTGCTGCGTCTGCACGTCGAACTCCGCATGTGCGTAGTCGAGGACCGTTTGCTTGTTTAAACCGAGTACGAGTTTAATGATGGGTTCCAGATTTTGATCAGGGTCTGCCTCCATGGAGGCCAGAATGGCTTTAATGATCGTCTGGCTCATTCTGATCTCCATCTCCTGTCGTAGGAGTAGATCCGCTTGATTCTTTAGAATCTGTTTGATATCTGACGCGTGATCGGACTTCAGGATATGATGCTTGATCTCATTCAAGGGCAGGCCGATTCGCTTGAAGAATAAGATTTGCTGCAGCTTCATCAAATCGGCTTCCGTATAGTATCGTGCGTTTTTCTCACCGGCCCTTTTTGCGACAAGCAGGTTGATTCGGTCGTAATATTGAATTGTTCGTACGGTAGTCCCGGATAATCTAGCCAGTTCACTTACCGTATATCGTTTTTCAGTCATGGGCGCTCACTCCTGATTCCATTAAATCATATTACGTTACGTCATATGCAAGGCCTTGATTCAGCCAACGGATCGATGCATCTGAATACACCGCACGCGATAGGAATTTGAACCGACTGAATCGAGTTTAAATAGTCGGGAATCCATTGATTTAGCATGACGCTCTGCATCTGGTTAATGTGAAAGTCGCTATCATAGCGGCTTTTTTCATTTGCAGTCTTTCTTTTCGTATACCGTGGGCGGTGGGAGAGA
Organism: Paenibacillus sp. 7541; assembly: GCF_002276395.1. Classification (NCBI taxonomy): domain Bacteria; kingdom Bacillati; phylum Bacillota; class Bacilli; order Caryophanales; family Paenibacillaceae; genus Paenibacillus; species Paenibacillus sp. 7541. The sequence goes on from NZ_NQLZ01000001.1 coordinate 19,277, forward strand.
CAAAGTGCTTGACTATGACGTTAGGTCATAGTGTTTAATTCACTACGAACACACTACAAGGAGTGATAGAAGTGAACATCCAAACATTGCGCTCAGACCTTATTTATCAAAAAGTTGCCCAGGCACCGCCCGAGGAAAAGCTGGAACTATTCAGAAACGAAATGCTGGCGCCCTTTATGAAACAATGGCAAATTCAGCAGATACCGTTCAAAGCGGAAGATCCGAATGGTTTCGACGTCATTACGTTTAATAATATGATGCATCGATCTCCGGATCAGATTACCCCGCGGATTTCGGCAGAGATCGAGATGATTTCGTCTGAATCGTTCTGGTTAGAATGTGAGCAGGCTGTGAAGAAGAGCCTACATCGATTTGTAGAGCATGATATTCACCTTCCCGTATCCGATTATTTGTTTACGATTCAATTAGGGAATCCGGACAGCCGTGCCTTAACGATAAACGAAGGATATAGCGGCTTTGGGGGCATTCCCGGGTTTATCTGGGCGACGCTCTTGCCTAATGAGTATACGATTCCTCGAATGAAGGCTGCGCTGGCACACGAATGCAACCATAATGTGCGGTATCAATTTATTCAGTGGGATCACACCGTTAATTTGGGGGAGCTCATGGTAAGTGAAGGATTAGCTGAAAGCTATGCTACGTTTCTGTATGGTGAGGAATGGCTCGGCCCCTGGGTAGCCAAAACAGACGCAGAAACACTGAACAGGCGCATCAAGCCAGTGCTCAGAGAGCAGTTACATGTAACCGGGCTTGATCAATGTGCTCCATACCTTTACGGTGACGAGATCGCTAAACTGCAAAACTTGCAACCCGTCTATATGCCCTATAGCGCTGGCTATGCTTGCGGATATTATTTAATCCAGTATTATTTAAGAGTAACAGGAAGAACGATCTATGAGGCTACAATAACACCTGCTGCTCAAATATTAGATGAAGTTAAAGGATTTTGGGATGAAGAAACCATTATTAGGGGTTAAAGATATCGTTCAAATTACCGGCATTACAGCCAGGACCCTGCATTATTATGATCGAATTGATTTACTTAAACCGACGCATTTGACGGAAAAAGGGTATCGTCTGTATGATCGAAGCAGTCTGGAAAAGCTTCAAATGATTTTGTTCCTTAAGGAGCTGGATTTCTCCTTGAAAGAAATTGCGGACATTGTGAAGCTGACGAGGAAGGAACAGCAACACATTCTAAACGAGCAGCGCCACGTTGTACAATCGAGAATTCAACAACTAGAATCAATCAAGACAGCCATCGAAGAATACGTTTCAGGGAAGGATATCGGCAGTTTGCAGATTTTTAATTATTCTTCCGTGCTGCCTTTGCAAGAGCAATATGCGAATGAGGCGAGCTTCTTTTATGGCGAAACAGAGGCGTATAAGGAATATAATGAGCGATTGGAGCAATTGCCAGCAGACGAAAGAGGGGAGCTGTTTTCTCGCGTAGAGCAAATGTTTAAACAAATGGCATCCCATATGAAGGCGTCTCCTGCTTCCGATGAAGTGCAGCGACTGATCCGAGAGTGGAGGGAGAGCCTGGAGCATCTCATGACTTGTGATTCAAATCTGCTAACCTGCATTGCCGATACGTACAAATATGACAGGCGGATGAGAGATTATCTTAATCAATATGGCGAGGATTTTGCAGATTTCCTGCACAGCGCGATTATGCAGTATATATCTCCATCGTGAAGCTCAAAGTTAAGTATTTAGGAGCGTGACAATAGGTGACCTATGAAGAAATTATACAGGCATTGGCTGACATGGGCAGTGAGCAGACGAAAAGCACGTATATTCGCCATGGGGCGAAAGAGCCGCTCTTTGGCGTCAAAATCGGGGATATGAAGAAGCTCGTTAAGCATGTAAAAAAAGACCAAGCGCTCGCTCTGCAGCTGTATGAATCCGGCAATTATGATGCGATGTACCTGGCTGGACTTAGCGTCAATCCGAAGACGATCACCAAGGAGCAGCTGCAGCATTGGGTGGCTGGCGCTAATTGGCATGCGCCTGCCGAATATACGGTAGCGAGAGTGGCCGCAGAAAGTCCGTATGCGCGTGAACTGGCGGTGGCGTGGATTGATTCGCCTGAGGAACTGGTCGCTGTGAGCGGATGGAGCACCTATGCCAATTATGTGTCGATTACGCCAGACGAAGCGCTGGATATGGAGGAGGTACGCAGCTATTTGATCAGAGTGCGCGATACCATCCACAGCGAGCGCAACTGGGTTCGCTATGTGATGAATACCTTTGTGATTTCGGTCGGGACATACGTTAAGGCTTTAACGGAGGAAGCGAAGGCAGTCGCAGAGGCGGTCGGCAAAGTGCATGTGGATGTCGGCAATACGGCATGCAAAGTTCCGCTGGCAACGGAATATATCGCCAAGATCGAGGCGATGGACCGAGTGGGTAACAAGAAAAAGACCTGCATTTGTTAACCAGTAACAGCGAAAGAGGTGGGGGCCGTTCTATGCGGCACACCTTTCGCTGATGCATTAGAAGCTGCGGAATACGCAGGCGGTAAGCTGATGAGATGGATAATTCTGCCATGGCATACGACTGAAGACGGAGTTATTTTCATTCCGGAGGAGGTAATGGAGTATTGATAATCTAAGGTATAATCTATGAAGAAAAGCTGAGAGTAGGAGAAGCCATTCATGAAAAATAATAAGTATGTACGTACATTGACAGAGAAATGGTGGTTCATTATCGCCACATTGGTAAGTTCACAGATTTTGTATTTAATAATGATGTTTTATACGTTTCCTTATTTGTCGAAGGAATCTAATCATTTGCTCCCATTAGATATGAGGGCATCCGGTTACAGTGTAAATGACGTAGAGCTCTTTTTATCCACAATATCAGACAAAGGAAGGGACTTTTACATAAATGTTCAATTACCGCTAGACATGGTGTATCCTTTGTTATTCTCTCTATTTTGTATTCTGATTCTGTCAAAGCTCACTCGTGGTAAAAATGCCGTCTTATCGTTAGCAGCTTTACTGATTGTCTTTATTGACTATGCAGAAAACTTGTGCATCTATTTGCTCTTAAAGAAGGATTCTGTTTCTTCGGACCTCGTTAGTTGGAGTAGTGTTCTTACCATTACTAAGAATATTGTCTATAATGCGTTCTTGATCATAATATTATTCTTAATGTTAAAAAACATAGTCTCATTTGTAAGAAATAAGATTACATTGAAATCACAAAGTTAGGTTGTGGATCGTTAATTGATGGTGGTATGGATCGATCGCGATACGGACACCATAAGTGGTGTGCGGAGCAAAATCAATTATGAAGAAAATATGAATGAGTTGCATATACATAGGCCACGTATAAACTTCAGGATGTTGGATATGGACACCTCATGATGAATTTTCGTATGATGCTGATAAGCTTAGCCGCATTATAGTTAGTGATACAGAATTGGCATAAATCGATTGAGGGGTAATGGTCGGTGAGGTTAAAACATTTGGTGACTGACGAGTTATGACGGCGGGTAGCAACAATAGTTTGGAAAAATTGAGGCTGAGTCTCTAAGTTCTTTTTCACAAAACTCGTATTTTGTACATATGTTATTAAATCCCTTTGTATTATTGATTTTACATGCATCTTCCTATTTCAATAGTTTTTTATACTCGGCTTCAGTTATAGGGTGCCCTTGGATAGGTCCCTCCACTATACTCAACCAACATATCGCGTTTCACTACCTTGAAACTTCATAAAATTACGTTAGTAGGTTCCTCCATAGGGCGGCATTGCTATAGACTTCGCTCTTGCTTATCCGCATCTAGTCAAAACTTATCCTAGTTGCACCCTCCATCAATGGCAATTCTTATCCTATAAACAAGATGTGGCAAGGAACATTCTTCCACTTACCTAACTGAAGACAAAGAACATAGTTAAAACATGTGACTTCTTATGCCTTCACTGACCGGCGATTGGTATCCATATTTCATGGCTACATCGATCATCCTTGCATCGGTTGTCTGCAGTTCAAAAGCCAATGTCAATCGTTGACTTCGGATGTACACAGATAACGTGATACCGGTGATTTATAGATATATATATCGAGCTTCACACCTATGTCCATTACCAGCAACATGATAGAATAATGTATTTAAGTTCCACATAATTGGTAAATCATACAGATGGATCTATTCCCTTTATTGATGATAATATACCTAATGTTGTGTACATAACAAGAACATTATGGAGGTTGCTTAATTGCAGAAAAAGAAAGTTTTAATTTTATTGGGAGGGCTATTAGTTCTCGTTGCCAGCAATTATGCGTATGTGAACCACACGTTGAACTAATGAAGAAGAAAAAAATTTCTAAAAGCATCATAGCCATTGTCGTTATATTGATTATTGCTTCAACCTTTATTTTAATTGAAAACTTAATCAGTAAGAAAGAAGTTGAGGTTAATTCGACTTACTATACTGGTTTTGTTTCAAGAGTACAGAAATTGGATGATACACTTGCTAAAACCAGTGAGATAGAGTCTAATAGAGAAATTGAGCAGATGTTTGATGTGTATACTTCCATTATTTTAGTGAATGACCGATTAACTCTCCTAAAAGAAAATACTAAAAGTTTCCCTGATATTAATGTTCTCATCAATGACTTTTTAATATTTAGGGATGAATATGGTTATCTTGTAAAAAGATCAATTAGAAGGTAATCGAGCAGATTCTGATGTACACATAAAAGTGGTCAAACAGATCAAGTTATTCCTGAATAGCTTGCCAAAAGAATACGAGCATTCTAAGGAATTTTCTGATCAGTTTAGTGCCGCTGCTGATCATATTAAGCCATTACTACATTTGAATTTCTAATTTATATAATTGGTTTATTTTTGCTGAATCTGATTTTTTATAGCTTCAATGAGCGTGCTCTTATTCATGCCTGTAATTTCGTCAATCTCACTGTAATCATTATCATCCCCACTAAATTCAATGCTTTCAGTTCCAGATATTTTAAAAGTTTTCGGAGCGTTATCCGAGTTGTATTTTAGAATGGCGGCGTCCTGATCATCTATTTCTATAATAAACGGAGACACAGAAGGCACATAATTATCATTATATTTACTCAAAAATAACACATACTGTTTATCAGTTTCAGGCTTCACATAATGAGGTTCAATGATATCTGCACTGTACTCCTTCCCCTCTATTGATGTGGTAAGTCTTTGGAAGTGGGGAATTCCTACCTTTATAATTTCAGTGAGATCTCCAAGTAAATTGGTGTCTACTTTAAAATTGTAAAGGTCTCCTTCTTTGTAATAAGGTTCTTTACGCATTTCCCACGCTTCCGAAGAGCGCTCAAATTTTCCTGTAACAATATAATCTGCATTTTTCACCAAACCCTCCACATCACCGGCCATGGCAGCGAGTACACATACCCAACATCGTCCTCTTTCAAATCGCGCACCGACGTACGATCCATTAACTTGATACTGCCGCTATCTGCCTGTGTCTCCCTACTTAAACAATTGAACAATGTGGTCTTTCCGGCCCCGTTTCGCCCAAGCAGCCCATATATCTTTCCCTGCTCAAAACGAAAGTCCCCGCCGGCCAACACTTGTTTTTTGCCATAACTTTCCTCAGGTCTTGAAGAATAAGTTCCATCAACTTCTCCCCTCATCTATCCCAACTTTCGATCGGTCATCAAATTATGATCTAATTACCTTTCGCACATCAAAACTATATCAAATAACTTTATGAAGGTGGTTGTAACAAACTATTAAAACTGTTCTGTCTTTAGGTATTGCAATTTCCTAATTTCAGCTGATATGGAGGATGTTCAAATCAAGATGAATCATTCGCCATTCCTCCATAAGTTAATTACATATTCTCTCCAAAATACTCGAAGGGATTGACAATCCGAAATAAATGACTTACTTTAAGAATGAATCATTCATTCTCAAAAACTCGAACTTTCTTTTAGCTTTTTTCAGGGTTACTTGCACTCAGCATTTTTGAAAGGAGATCATTTCATGAATTAATACTAACACGTCCATTTTTACTCCGTTCGATAGGCCCCATGGGCCATTTCGACAACTCTTTGAAATATCAGTCGTAATTTTAAATTAGGAGGAATGAATTTATGAACATGGAACGCGCGATTATTATTGGTGGAGGTATCGCCGGACTGCTGGCAGCCAAAGTGCTGTCTGAATTTTATGGCGAGGTTATCATTGTGGACCGAGACGCTTTTCCTGAGGAGCCTGAAAACCGTCCCGGAACACCTCAGGCCTTTCAGCCCCACCGGCTTACGCCTCGCAGCAGGATTATTCTAAACCGTTTATTCCCTGGATTCATTAATGAATTAATCAACAATGGAGCTCACCCCACTCTTGGGAAGACCACGCATCTTATCAGCCCTTACGGCCGGATGATCGCAGTCGAACAAAATCACGATGCGTCATTCAGCAGGGCCCTGTTCGAATGGGTCATACGCAGCTATATTCAGGGTATCGATAATGTTCTTTTGCTTGGCTTGAATGATGTGATTCATCTTCAAACGACAGAAGATCATTCACGAGTAACAGGCATTGTTATCAGGGAGCGTACCTCGGGTGAACGTCAGCAGATCACAATGGCGGCAGACCTTATCATCGACACGAGCGGCCGTTTCTCCAAAACTGTTCAATGGTTATCCGAGCTCGGGTATGAAGTTCCGCAGGCTGAGCGATTAAAAGTATCTTTGGGGTACAGTACACGACGTTATCGCATCCCTGTAGGGCGCAAGGAAGAGCTGGATGGGATTCGCATGGAAGGCAATCCTCGCGCGGCGTCACATGCAGGCGCTTTTTCAATCATTGAAAACGATATAGCAGAAATGGTACTCTGGAATTTGAACGGTCGTTATCCCTCCACCGATCCGGCATTATTCGAACAAGAAATTCGGCAACTAGGGAACCCATTATTGAATGAAGCGCTGCAAGGACTGGAACCGATCGGGCAGCCACGTGGTTTTCGGGTTCCGGAACTGACAAGGCAGCGATTTGACCAGATGGAGCGATGGCCTTCGGGATTGCTTGTCATGGGAGACGCATTCTGTCAACTTGATCCTGTTTACGGACAAGGAATGACGCTTGCGGCGATAGAAGCGGAGATTCTTGAAGCATGTCTTCACCAACAGTTGAGTCTCCCCAAACCTGACTTCGAACTGGAAGTCCTTAATCGGATACAAGAAATCATCGAGCCGGCCTGGTGGTTAAATGTCGTGTCTGACCTTCGCTGGGAAGGCGTGGAGCACATCGGTGCACAACCGATTCAAGGTTTGACGTTCGTGCAGCACTATTTCGAACATGTCCTTAAATGGTCTACGGAGCATGACAATTATGACATTTTCGGATTATATTGGCTCGTCAACTCCTTGTTCTTATCCCCGCAGGAACTGTTTAATGCGGATGTGGTCACATCCTTGCTGGCTGCGGGTGGTTCCGGTGAAGCTAAGCAATGGTTAGACCGATGGATCGAGGATTCGGATCGGCCGCTGCATGAACGACTGGAACAAATGATTCCTTCATTTGAGCGAGCTCCCTTCGCAACCATAGAGCAACTTATGCCATCATCATGATCATATACAGCAAATAAGTAGTAAAAGGAGTGCCTAATCCGTGACACCATTATCCGAAGAACAGTTGATTCAACGGCGAGAAACGCGAAGACAGCAAATCTTAGAAGCTGCCTTAAAGATATTTGCCCAACGCGGCTTGCATGGAGCCAAGATGAGCATGATCGCTGAAGAAGCCAATCTTAGTGCTGGCCAGCTCTACCGGTTTTTCGAATCGAAGGAAGAGCTGTTCGTCACCCTGATCCGGCAAGTTGCCGAGGAAACTGCTCGGGAGATGGAGAGGATCTACGAGATCCCTGGTTCCCCTTATGACAAACTGCGCATCTTTACTGCGACCATTCTGAAAGAGGAAAGCACACAATATCCATTCAAGCTGATCCAGCAGGCCAATTCGGCTGAAGATGTGCCGACTGAAGCTAAACAACTGCTGCAGCATTTTTCCGTGAAGCGCTATATTGATCTGCTGCTTCCTTTGTTCGAGGAAGGCCAGCAGACTGGGGATTTCGTACAAGGCGATGCCTGCCAGCTCATTTCCGCATTTTTGACCATACTGTCCGCATTGATTACACTCAACATGCCAATCGATGATGATCATCAGCTGCCAGATGCGGATATACTCATGCGAATTGTAGCGGGTCCGCGCGTCCAAGAGCGCTAAACTATACTCAGGAATTAAAAAGGTGATTGATCAAGTCCGGGTCTGTCAAGATTTCTGTGTAAACTCATTCCAAGCAATCCCCCGAGGGGGGATTTGGCGCTTCTAACGTAAATAGTTACTGACCCGATCCGGAAAGAAGACCGAAAGCTGAAGGAGCATCTGCCCCCAGTTTTGGACACGGCCTGTCCATTTTCGTGTCACATCCATCGTGGCCAGGTAGAGCATTTTCAGCAGGGCTTCATCGGTAGGGAAAATACTCTTCCCCTTGGTCACCTTGCGAAGTTGCCGGTGGTAACTCTCAATCATATTTGTGGTGTAGATGAGTTTGCGGATCTCAGGCGGATACTTGAAGAAGGTGGAGAGCTCCTCCCAGTTGTTGCGCCAAGAGCGGACTATAAGCGGATACTTAGCGCCCCAGACTTCCTCGAAGCGGTCCATCTCTAGCAGCGCTCCTTCCTCGGTTGCGGCTTTGTAAATGGGCTTGAGGTCGGCAGTCACCTTCTTCAAATCCTTGTACGACACGTAACGAGTGGAGTTGCGGATCTGGTGAATGATGCACTTTTGAATCTCGGTCTTTGGATAGCAGGCCGCAATCGCTTCGGAGAAACCACTCAGATTGTCCACACAGATGATGAGAATGTCTTGGACACCACGATTTCGCAGGTCATTTAGCACGCTGAGCCAGAACTTACTGGATTCATTCTCCCCGATCCACATACCGAGTACATCCTTGTTCCCGTCCAGGTCGATGCCAATCACCATGTAGGCCGCTTTGTTAACTATGGCCCCGTCCTGCTTCACTTTAAAGTGAATCGCATCCATGTAGACGACCGCGTAGACGCCTTGAAGCGGCCGATTCTGCCATTCCTTAATGAGAGGCACGATTTTGTTGGTGACATTGGAAATGAGCGTAGGCGAGACTTCGATACCGTAAAGGTTTTGCAGATGGTCTTGAATCTCTCGTGTACTGACACCTTTGGCGTACAGGGCGATGATCTGATCTTCAATGCCAGTTACATTCTTCTGGTGTTTCTGCACAACAACGGGCTCGAACTCACCCATCCGATCCCGTGGAATTGCAATTTCCTGCTCTCCGTATTCGCTGACCACCGTCTTCTTGCTCTTGCCATTTCGGCTATTTGGCGTCATCTTGGCTTTGACCTCGTGCTTCTCGTAGCCTAAGTGCGTATCGAGCTCTGCTTCCAGCATTTCTTGAAGAGTTTCAGCAAACAGTTCTTTCAAAGCATTCTGCGCATCTTGTGCTGTTACCAGCTTGTTCTCCTTAATGAAGGCTCGCAATTGCTCTTTCGTCCAAAGTCCCATGTATTCTCCCCAACCTTTCTATGTCTTCCATTTTACTGGGTTTAGGAGTTTACACAAACTATTTTACAGACTCTCAAGTCCCGTGGGATCCTGATCAATCACCGAAACCTTTCCGGCCCAAGTGCCATCTTGGACTAATCGGTTACTAACGGATTGCCATTTCTCGCTCCAGTGTCGTTTTTCCTGAATAATTTTAGGAGATTGATCTTCTCCACCTCTCCAACTCGGCAGCCGGTACTGTAGAGAAACTCCAGCAGCGCTCTTTCCCTATCAACTTGTTGTCAAATTTTATTGACTTGATCTATGGATTAATCCACTCATTTCTTTAGCATTTACACCATTGACGGAGTTGCTTGGTTTAATTGTGTCGCGACGTTTTAGTGCATTATTTGAAGATAATCGTTGAGAACATCAAAAATTAAAAACGATTAATCCCGCGCATTAAATTCAAAATTGCTTCAATGCGTATTTTATCAGCACAATCTTCGCAACAAAAAACCTTAACCTTTCTTTCCTTAGCTTGTTTATATTTTAATGATCCTTCGTATACCCTGAATGTTTTTTTGCAATTATAGCAAAGTACATCATAGTAAAACATTGCAACCCCCTTGGTAAGACATCAATTCTTAGTTGATATATCGAAGATTGTAACCAGCTCTCTCGTATATTCCTTGCGATTCATTTATAATTTATAGCAGGTAACATATCGTATTATCGAAAAAGCGTAGATGCATCCGTACGATTCGCACAACGGAAGCGCGTTAGTCAATGAAACAGCGACAGCCGGATTGAGTAGCCGATGGAGTTGTTTTTCACTTTCCGAGCACTATCAACTAAAAGAACTGCAGGTAATCTCCTGGCTCAGTTAAAAATTCAATTGCTAAGCCCGCAATCGCTATTAATACACCATATAGGATATTAACTTTTTTTTCACTCAAGTTCGTTTTTTCAAAAACAGCAACTAACGATATCAGAATAACTAAATAAGCAATATTTTCAGCACCACTAACCAAGTTAGATAAAAACACCGAAATTCCTAGCGCAAATATAAACAATGGAATCCTTAATTTTACCTTCATCATTTTCACATCACCTCTCTTCTTTGGTTGCACCCAACGCTATACCCTCTGTGAACTAGTAGAACGTCCTATAACGTTCATGCATTCCTGACGTTCAAGCGGCTTAAAACGTTGCGGGTCGTAAGACTTAGCTGGTTGAATGTGTCGCCTGAATAAGCTTCTACGATATTCCTCTTGGCTACCAAGGAGTGTCAGCGACGAAGTATGAATGTAATGTTATCCGGTGTCACTGCCTTCATGATTTACTTGCATTCATACTTTCCTACCATACAGAAAGGCTTGTTCTGAAATCATTCTCGTCAGTTATGTATTTTATATTTGCATAGGCCTCTTTTTTGGCGTTAGAATATAGCCCTTCTACTAACTTGTCATTTTTGCAATAAATTGTTGTATAAGAACTATCGACAACTAATAATGCCAATTCGCAGTTACTACTGAGAAAATCATCGTAAGTTATAATTTCAATTGGTTTACTGCCTTTAGGAAAAGCTTTAAGGTCTTGGAATATTAAATAATAATCGTTATTCTTAATGACGTTTCTTAGTGTTACACCATCCATACATTCAATTAACCCCGAGAAAAGTGCATCCAGTTTGCCATCTAATATAATGTATGACTCTTCCCCACCAATCCACCAATTATGATCTTCGACTTTAAAAGGTTTTAATATATCTTCGAGATATCTTCCGTATTCATTTGGAATTTCAAAACTAATTCCCCTTATCATCTACTCTTCTCCTTATTCTTTCCTGCAGCGATTTCAGATAACGTTTCCGTGCTCACGACGCCCGGCGAATGGCGGGTAGTATTCACAGCAACCACTTCTTCGAAGCCGCTTCTGGGACCGAGAGCGAATACCCGATGCGTGTTGTGTTAGCTGAAATTCCTGACTCCTACGAGTTACTTTCAATTACATCTTCCATGAACCACTGATACATCTTTAGTTTAAACTTAATGGCAAGTTCTACATCCCTCTTAGAAATCCATGAAAATAATGGATTCTCAATAAAGCCAATTAGATCAGCCTTTGTCCTCGCTAAACTCTTCAGAACTTCTGAATAGCTAAAATCAATAAATGTTAACTTGGTTTTTATGTTTGACTCGGGATCATCAGACCACACTCTAACATAATCATCAAGGTAAGTAATTCCTGGAGACGGATCATGCCCCATCCACGGACTTATTCTATTCCTTATAGATGTATAAACTGTCCCCCATTCTTCTAATCCGCAACAGCAGCTTGGCATTATATAATTCTCTTCATTCTCAAAAAATGCAACACCACCTGAAATTGCAACCTTATCGTTCTGCAGAAGTTCATCAAACGACGCATTCATGGACTGTTTTACATCAATGTTGTTGTATCCGAATAGATGCATTAAAAATAACTCAACATCGTGTTCAGAACTTTCGGGGGACAAACAAATGTATTCTTTAAGTTCTATCTCACTCTCAATCCAAACCGGACATTCATGATATGGTTCTGTAATTACTGGTTTTGTGTAAGAGATGGAAATGCACCTCCTTAGACTTGTTATTATTCTCAGGATGAAGCGTGAATGCGGTGTTATATAAAGCATCCGCCTTCCTTGAGTCAGCTATAAAATATTGTTTTAATCCTTCCTATTCTCTTTGCTCTTGAATAAATATCTTATGCCTTTACCTGCATATAGTTCATTAGAATATCTAGGAATTATATGTAAATGGGAATGAAATATATGTTGCCCCCCTACATGCCCACAGTTCCAACCCACATTATATCCTTCAGGTTTATATTTCTTATCTATATACTGTTTTACTTCATGTAATAATTGATAGGTTGCATTCCATTCTTCTTGACTTAAATCAAATAAGGTTTCACGATGTTCCCGCGGCACAATTATGCCAGCACCTTCTATTTCTTGTACTTTTAACAGCGTATAAATACAATACTCATTACATAATACAATTTCATGATCGAATTTGGATGTAATATTGCAGTATACACAATCTCCCATGAATACACCTCGATTAAGTCTTGGTTTTTTAAGATGCTGTAATTTAGGTTTTTCGGATATTTCGCTTAACGTTGTTGTGTTCACGAACCCGAGAACCTGAAGCCCCGGAGGGGTCGCCGCGACCACGGTTAAGGTTCGCAGGGATGTTCGCCTGGTTCCCTGCTCTGCCGACCACTTCGGGCGAACCAAGGAGCTGACAGGATCCACCGCGGAATATAATGTTAGCTGATGTTGTCACTTCTTCGATTATACTAACAAACTTCCTTTCGTACCTATTGTTATTTCTCCTTCATGATAGTTCTCAATGATGATTCCTTCATCAAATTAACAATTTGAATTTGTCTTCCATCCTTCATTACTATTTCTTGTGATCTCATATGACTATATATACATGAATTTACAGATAAAACATCGATGCATTCATTGAGCAGCGTTCGAAACTTATTAGATTCATGGGAAACGCTAGCAGACAGCATAGTTTAAAAAAGATGTGCGCCCTCCACCAGTTTGATGTAGGGCAGCTTGTTTCAGCAATATCATGATGTTGAGCTCTCAATCTTACCATCGGCTCCCCTCTTTTTTCTTCAATATGAGACGGAAACGGTGACATACATCTGTCATATTTTATAAATTATATTACATTTATAACAAGAAGGAGGTTATGTTTTATGTCAGCTATTGCCTATTTAAACTTTGATGGAATTGCAGAACAAGCGATTGAATTTTATTCGGAGGCTTTAAGCGCATTTGAAGTAAAAGTAGTGAAATTTGGGGATATCCCACAAGATCCAACCTACCCAATGCCGGAAAATGAGTTAAATATGATCATGGAGTCTTCCATTGAATTCGCAGGTGGGAAAATCATGATGTCTGACATCTTGCCTTCCATGAAGGCGGTAACAGGTGAGCTGGTGAAAGGGAATACGATTCTGATTAGTCTAGTCATTCACGATAAGCAAAAACTGGAGGAATACTTTAATCATTTGTCTGTTGGCGGCCACGTCATCATGCCATTATCCAGTTATCCTTGGTCTTCATGCTTTGGAATGCTAGTTGATAAATTTGGGGTCAACTGGAAGTTCAATAGCGACGCAGATCAGTTTCTTGATAACGTAATATCGAACAAACAGTAACTCGTGCTTAGAAATGGTCTTCCAACTGAAGGCCATTTTTTTAATATACCGATGGAGGCACGATTTATGAAAAAAAGCTATTCTACGCTTATCTTTTCCGGATTTAGGTATATTAGGGGCATCATAAGCAACTGAAATGGGCATGATCGAAGTCCGCCTCCAGACGGAGGTTACCAATTCAATTTTGCCTTATACTTTTCAAAGCTGGCTCCCACATTTCAATTGCAACGATAATCCATTCAGTGCTAAATCGTGGGAGCGAAGTGAACAGAATTCGAAAGGCGGAACATCCATGAAAATAATCAGTCCAAATACTCAAAAGGGAGGTAAAGGAAGGTCGTTACCTAAGCTTTCTCTACCCAATGTCACTCCCCTTGACTCAAGTTGGAAGGGAGCCGTACTCGCTTTATCTTTCGTAACGTTATGCATTGTATTCGTGCAAGCGTATTATTATCTTGGATCACGGGGCATTACGGACTACTTCGTAGGTACCTTACTATCCCTGGTTGCAATCCTGATTGTTACGGGCATCATTGCCGGGCTGTTACATTGGGCGAAAAAAATACCTTCGCGTTATATATGGTTTATGACGGCTTCATTTTGTTTGCTGCTGATCAGCTTTTTAGGCCCCATGCCTCTAACGTTGCTTGTTCTTTTTTCCATCATCCTTACCTCTTCCCTGCTTGGCGCCTTGCTTTACCGCTTAATGAAGGGAGCATATCGCGATGCCGCAAGATGGGTCAGAGTAACGGCAGGCGGAGGCGCTGCTGCGGTCTTCGTTTTGATCAGCGTGCTGGGATACTGGCTCACGAGCGATGGTCATGCTGAGCTTCAAGTTCCCTACCCACTGCAAACCGTCAAAACATCGGAGAAATACCAGACGACCATGGCCGATCCGTCGGAACCCGGAGCATTTCGCGTAAAATCCATAACCTATGCAAGTGATCCAACGTACCGTAAGGATCTTGACGTCGAAGGACGACTGACGACAGAATCCGTTGACGGTTCTGCCTTTGTGGGCAACTGGAGTTCCCGGCGGACAAGCACTTTTGGCTTTGGTCCGGAAGCCATGCCGTTAAACGGCACGGTCTGGTATCCTGATGGCGATGGCCCCTTCCCGCTAGTGTTAATTGTACACGGTAACCATCTAGCGACGGACTTTTCCGATCCGGGCTATGCCTATTTGGGCAATTTGCTAGCAAGTCGTGGATATATTTTGGCTTCGATTGATGAGAATTTTCTGAACATTTCACCGTACGACGATCTGTTTATTCTTGATGGATTGAAAGACGAAAATCGCGCTAGAGGTTGGTTGTTACTGGAGCATTTGAAGACGTGGGATGAGTGGAACTCCGTTGAAGGAAATCCGTTCTATGGCCAAGTCGACATGCAACATATCGCGCTGATGGGACATTCTCGAGGGGGCGAAGCCATTGCAATAGCTGCGGCTTATAATGAATTGACGACATATCCCGAGGACGCAAACATCAAGTTCGACTACCATTTCATCATTCGTTCGCTTATCTCAATTGCTGGTACCGACATGCAATACAAACCAAGCGGTCAACCGATTGAACTCCAGGACATAAACTATTTAGCCCTGCACGGCTCCAACGATATGGACGTCAACTCTTTTGTTGGAGCAAATCAATATTACCGTACTCAATTCTCAGATAACAGCGAATTCTTCAAATCTTATGTTTACATTTATGGTGCGAATCATGGACAGTTCAACACTGTATGGGGAAGACACGATGCTATAGGGGTGGGAAACATGCTGTTTAACAACGCCGAACTTCTCCCTGGTGAACAACAGTTTCGCGCGGCGGAAGTGCTGATCTCATCCTTTTTAGAGGCCACCCTCAAGCAGAATGACCAATACCGAATGGTGTTTAAAGATCTGGGATACGCCAGGGAATGGCTGCCTGAAACGATGTATATTAGCAATTATTGGGATGGGAACACCACTATGATCAGCAGCTATGAAGAGGATTATGATCCCGGGACAACGACGTTGCCCGGTGGACGCTTGGAAGGAGAGTCACTTAAAGCCTGGATGGAAGACAAAGTGAAGATGGAACTTACGGATGACCAATACAGCGCAGTTTCCTTGGAATGGGATAACACGGCTGCACCATCCACTCCTGCCTACAAAGTCATTCTGCCCGATTCGGGTATCGAAATGTCTGAGAAAAGCACCATAGTATTTTCAATAGCAAACAATGATGCAGATCGTAAGACCGGTGAAACGGACGCGTTAGTCGATTTGACGGTATCTGTGGAAGATAAATACGGAAACGTCAGCCGCTTGCCGTTAAGCCACGTATCTCCTCTGCTTCCCATGTTTGAAGGAGTCCTCACAAAACGGCCGCTTGGATTCATTCAGACAATCAAGGAGCCGATCTTTCAAAACTTCACCTTTGATGTGTCTGACTTTATCAATGCGAACTCCAACTTGGTGCCGCAGGACATCAGAAAAATCAGCTTTGTTTTTGACCAAACCGCGAAAGGTAACGTTATGATTAAGGACATCGGCATTCGTAACAACAAACGCTAACAGCAAATGGCCTAATAAATAGATAAACGCGCATAACCCCAAATATCCCATCTTGAACCGCATATATTACGTCAGGTTCAAGATGGTTATTATTTTTAATCCCGACCTCAATAAGGCTTGAGCTAGCTATACCGATTGCCTTAGAATGATCTGATAATTTTAACGTTCCATATTAAATGCTTCACTATAGATTTTACGCAGCTTTGTTGCGTTATCGTGCCACTTAATTGGTTTATCATTAATGATCTGGTCCAATACATCCAGACACCTATGCCATCCTGCTGCGGTATTAACTGCCCATGAATCATCGCTAAAAGTATGGGTAAAGATCATTCGACACCCGCTACCCTCTTCCTGCAATGATATGTTTATCAGATCATCAACTTCACGGAAACCAAATATATAGGGCTTTTCTAACTCTGTAATGGTACCCTGATATGTCGTTCCTTCACCGTCATCGAAGGCAATCTTGCCACCAAGTCTGAGATCCATCTCCCCTGTTGCGAAAGGGTACCATTGGGAGAAGTAACTAGGCTTCGTAATGACAAGGAAAACAGCTTCTGGATTATGAGGGAAAAATCGTTCAAATCTTAAAGCATAACGACCGTTTGACTCATGTAGTGTACCGTATTCATTCATCATTTCATTCCCCTTCTTTTTATTCTTGAAGTATTGCTATCCACCACTAATTGTTCAAAAAACAATTACAATTTGTTTAGGGATTCGATCGTGTTTCGCCAAATGCTCAGATCGCCGGCATCACGTTGCCGCCGCTGACTGGGATATATGCTCCGGTGATGAAGCTGGCTAAGTCTGAAGCCAGAAAGACAACGGCATTCGCGATCTCCTGATCGGTGCCGCGTCGCTTGAGCGGCACACGCGCGATATAATCGTCGCTTTCAGCAATGCCGTTCGTGCGCTCGCGTTCGCTGATGGTCCAGCCCGGGGCTACCTGGTTGACCGTAATCTGATGTTCGCCGACTTCCTTCGCCAGCACCCGATAAACGCCGTCCATGCCCCTTTTGCCAGCTACATAAGCGGATTGAGACGGGAAGTTCTGCATGGAGCACTCAGTGTTAATACCGATGAAACGTCCGCCCTTCTTCTCGATCATGGCTGGTATGAAAGCCTTCGCCAGATAAACATTTTGCAGAACGCAGGACTCGAATTGACTCGTATAGTCCTCGGCCGGCTGCTCCAGCACAGAGGTCCACTTGTACTGTACAACCGCGTTCGCAACGACAATGTCTACCTGACCCAAGCTGGCCTCGACGTTTTGTTTCAGCGCCTCAATAGAATCCTGCTTTGTGACATCTGCCTGGACAGCAACGGCGCGTCTCCCGAGCGCCTCGATTGTGTTCTTCAGCTCCAGCGCTTTCGCTTCGTTGCTATGGTAATGCAAGGCAATATCCGCGCCGCATTCCGCAAGCGTGCGGGCGATGACACGCCCAAGCTCTCCCGTCGCCCCCGTTATCAAGGCTGTTTTTCCGGAAAGATCGATCTTCATAAGTCGGTTCTCCTTTTCCCTAGCAATTATTGTCCAATATATTAACATACACAAGATAAGCCGTGTGAACGATGTCAAATTTTTATGCTAGTCTTTTCAAGCTGTGATTCTAATACATCATATAGAGCGAGTTTATAATTTATTTTGTCCAAATTAAAATAGAGTTCCCTTATACTATTTTCAATTTCTTTTTTATGAAGAAGCATCATCCTTTTTCGTTCCGAAATCGTCGAATCTCCCTCTTTATACAAGTTCACATACTTCTGAATTTGAGCAATCGGCATTCCTGTCGCCCGAAGTGCAGTAACAAAGTGTATCCAGCTTAAATCTTCTTCGTCATATAACCGTTTTCCATTTTCATTTCTCTTCACATGTGGAAGCAGTCCTTCCTTTTCGTAATATCGAAGAGTTGGAGCCGCGATTCCTGTCAATTCAGTTACTTCTCCTATTGTCCACATTAGTAAGGTTTCATCTCCTTTCCCTTAAAGTTTACTTTAAATGATTTCTTGGCTTTTTTAATTAAATCACGCTAAATTATTTGCCGTAAACAAAGGTTCGAAAGCGATGAAAGCACAGAATTTCTCTATTTAATTATATAATTATTAATTCGCCAAAAAAACCTTGACTTCAAGTGAACTTTATTTCTTATGATAACTGTGTAATAAATAATGATGCAAGAGAGGATGAAGTTACAATGAGAAATATCTCGATCGTCACTGGCGGCAGCCGCGGACTTGGTCGCAATACTGCCATCAGTATTGCGCGTCATGGCGGTGATGTCATCCTGACCTATCGCAGCCAGGTAGAAGAAGCAAAGTCTGTTGTTGCTGAAATCGAAGCTCTGGGGCGTAAAGCAGTGGCGCTACAACTCGATGTTGGAAACATCGCCAGCTTTGCGGCCTTTGCCGAGACAGTCCGTTCGACCTTGCAATCGACTTGGGATCGCCCCACGTTCAATCATCTGGTGAACAATGCCGGTCACGGAGAAATGAGCGACTTCGCCGAGACAACAGAAGCGCAATTCGACAGCCTGTTCAATGTGCATGTCAAGGGTGTGTTTTTCTTGACTCAGGCCCTTCTGCCACTTCTCGCAGATGGTGGCCGTATTGTGAATTTCTCATCTGGTCTTACTCGCGTATCTTATCCAGGATTCTCCGCCTACTCTGCGGCGAAGGGAGCGGTCGAAATTCTGACCATCTATATGGCTAAAGAACTTGGTCACCGAGGTATTACCGCCAATACTATTGCGCCTGGGGCAATCGAAACCGATTTTCTAGGAGGCTCTGTACGCGACATACCTGCATACAACGACACGTTTGCCTCGATGACAGCACTTGGTCGAGTCGGTCTGCCCGAGGATATCGGTCCTGTAGTCGCCAACCTGCTTGAATCTGACAATCACTGGGTTAATGCACAAAGAATCGAAGTCTCAGGTGGTCAGAATATCTAATCGCAAATCGTCACAGTGAGCAGCCCGCTAGGAAAATTTAGGTCACTAAGTATTGACGAGAAGTTTCCTACCCTAACCCCCCCTTGTTTTATAGGGGGGTTCTTGGTTGTCGACTTGAATTCATCCTACTTTCGCAGATAGTCTGCAGAGGGTACTCATCCTATTGGAGATTACTAAAGCTTTCACCATTTAACGCATTTTTTGTTCCGCTGTGTAATGTTCAACAGCATGCTTGAATGATCTTAATAAGAAGGCTCTCGCCCCTTCCGCTCAGGATCGCGGGGAATAAAAGCTTCGCAATATCGTTAGGATTGGTTACACCATCGCTTGATGAGCATACATCCAATAAACGTATCGTATAGCGATAAAAAAATAAAAGCCGCTATAATAGCGACTTCTATCAGACCGTATCGTGTCCCCAGCCAACAGGGTGCAGCTCGTGAGGGTTCTAGGCCGAAGGGGACTGAATATCAAGTTTCATGGTCCAGGACGTTCCGGAAATCCCCCAATAGACAAATCCCAGGTGTTGATATAACTTCACGGCGGAAGAATTATGGGGGTCGACGCTCAAGGAAAGCGATGGGTATCCATCGCGCTCTGCCTGTTTGATGATTTCATGCATTAAGATTCGTCCGATTCCGCTTCCTCGATATTCTGGGTGGACTGCGATGCCAAGCTCCGGTGTATTGTCATCGACGTACCCGTAACCCTTGTTTGTTGCGTCGAACAATCTGTACCATACCGCCCCCGCGAGATGACCATCCCGGAGAGCTACTAATGCCCGGTCTCCTTCTCTCCCCCAGCCTTCATGATATTTCTTAAGAGATGGTGTGTTAAGCAGCTCATGCTTCGCCGGCTTCCCCTCCAGGATGTGAATCGATTCGTAGTGCATATCCATAAAAAAATCAAACGCATGAGGTTCTAGCGGTTTAATCGTAATCATTCATATCACCTCAGCTCTGTGGGTTATCGTGCCTATTTTACCACAGGCTATTTGGGAAAAGTCGGTTTTAATTAAACGCTCCAGCGAGCTGGTTGGTGGGTGCTGGAGCTGATGGCTCGAAATGGCACATGACTCTTTGTACTCGCTATTGAGCAATTCAGCTGGCAGTGAAGAAAGTCTTTGTCTGAGGCGTCCGGATTTCAATTCGTTGAATTGAATCCAAATGAAAATAGCCCCCCTGCTGGCCCAATGCCTGTGGGGGAGCTAACTCTCTTGTTCTGATGTTTTCTGTTAGTTAGAGCGAAGAATTAAAAGATTGTTGGTACCATGCCCCCATCCATGCGGATCGGGGATCCTTTAAAGGCGGAAGCCATCGGGCTGCAAAGGAAAGCCGTCAATCGGCCAATCTCCTCAGGTCTGATAAACCGGCCGATTTCGGATTGGGGAACGTTCTTCGTCATAAAGTCTTTCTCTTTAGCCTCGAGGCTCATCTCTTCGTTCGAATATATGCTCTCAATGATCTGCAGCACGTTCTCGGAGAGGGTCGGTCCCGGCAGGATCGTGTTCACTGTAACTTCAGCGCCGCGGGTCAACTTGGACAAGCTCTTGGATAATGACAACAGCATCGATTTGGTGACACCGTATTGAGGCATCTGTCCGGAAGGCATAACGGCTTCCTCACTTGCGATGAAGATAATACGGCCGTATTCGCGACTCATCATGGAAGGCAAATAAAACTTGCTTAAGTGATTAGCGGCAAGAAAGTTCGTCCGGAAATACTTCTCCCATACGGCATCGTCTACGTCGTCATAGGACATGATCTCATAGATGCCCATGCTATTGACGAGGATATCGACGTGGGGGAAATTCGCGAATAGAGCTTCTCTTTGCCGCGAATCGACGAGATCGGCGGTTGCATTTCGAGGTTCCGTTTCCGGGAACGCCGCTTGGATCTCAGTTACCGTGCGCTCAACGTCATCGTTGTCCCGGCCATTGATGAGTACATGAACGCCTTCCCTGGCAAGTTCAAGAGCAATCGCTTTGCCTATGCCTCTCGTTGATCCCGTTACTAAAGCTGTCTTGTTCTTCAATCCCATATCCATCTTCCTGCACTCCTTATATCTTGGATAGGGATTATGATACATTGTTGCGCCTACTCGGTAACTAGCGCCGAACGCCAATTCTCTTGCGCGGCACGCCAATTGGCTGGAGTCTCTCCTGTCCATGAGCGAAACGCGCGATAAAATGAATTTTGATCCTCGTAGCCGACGAGAAATGCGACCTCCTTGATCTCCAGCGCAGGGTCGGCCAAGTAAGCGATGGCCATCTCCCGCCTCGCTGTCGCCAGTAACTGCTTAAAGCTTACGCCTTCTTCCGTCAGCCTGCGCTGCAAGGTGCGATCGCTCATTCCGAGCTCCAAAGCTATGGTTTGAATGTCGAATCTTCCTCGAGTTAGGCATCGAGACAAGATCCACTTCACCTTATCGCTTATGGTGAGCTGACTCTGTCGTTCATCTAACGAACGCTCCAGGGCGGGTGTCAGAATCTTAAGAAGTTCTTCGTTGTACGATGTGAACGGACGGTTCAGATCTTCGCAATTCAGCGTTAGCCGGTTGCGATCTGCCTCCGTCTGTACGCGACAGCCAAAATATTCTTCAAGGGCTTGAACGTCGCCCATAGGGTGCATGAATTCGACGGACCGAGCCTTGAGGTGATGGCCGGTGCCCCGGCGCCCGAGCTCAAGCAGATAGGCGAGCGTCATGCCGACAAGCACCGGTGGTCCGGGTAGTTCGGCATGCTGCCACTCCAATTCAATCGAGCATTGATCGCCTTGTTCCAGAATCCTCAAGTTCTCCGGAGGGCACATTCGCTTATAACGCGCCATTCGGTTCAACGCGTCCCGGTAGTCGCGAGCGTGAAAGGTCGCCAAAGCATCCGGCGGATACTGAGCTGTCTCGTATGTGCTTGCAAGCTCGACGATTCCTGCAGCGATATCCCCGACTAGTTCGGCATAGGCTTGCCAGATCGAATAATATTGTGCTGTCGTGACTAACGGTTCGGTGATGACAGTTAACGGTAAACGTGCTTGGCGCGCTACATCCAGGGGTTCCACCCCGATCTTCCTCAGGCTAGTCCAGAAACCTGGCGCGATCTTGATATGGTCTGCGGAAGGATTATTCATGGCTGCCGACCTCCAAGGACAAAGTCAAATAACCATGATCCACGAAGCTCGTGGATCATGGATTCTACTGATTATAGCCTATTCGTACGGGACGAGGCTACCCCGTTCATTCATTGGTGGTGAGCTCGCAGCATGGGGATCTGCTGTTTCAACTGTGCCATAACGTAGTGCTTTATTTGCTCGGAGCAACCCCTTTTATCAGTAATTCGGTCCATTGAGCGGTATAAGGGAGAATTTTCGAGTAGATATGCGGGCTAGAGATCCCTTCAACCAGGGCCTGGAAATAAATCAGAAGAAACTCATCCGAATATTTCAGATCAACCTTACCTTCTTTACGACCGCGGTGAAACAAATCCAACATGAGACTGTAGCTTTCCTTGACGTGGTCCTGCATCATCAGAGATAATCCGTCATCGTCCTTCTCCGTAAAAAAACTCATTAAATCCAAATAAAACTGCTTGTTGATCTTCTCCAGAAAATGAATTTTTATTTGACTCATGGCTATGATCGTTTCTTCGAACGGTTTATTTTCGGCCATAATTTTTCGGGCCTCATCCCTCATTTGAGTTATAAAATACTTAAACACCTCATGGATCAGATTTTCTTTGCTCCCAAAATACTTAAAGATTGTCGTTTTACCAACATTGGCATGTCTAGCAATGTCATCCATCGTTACTTTTTCGATGCCGACTTCAGTATTTATCAAGTTAAAAGTTGCCTCCAGAACTTGATTTTTCTTCGCTTGTGTCCTCTTTTCAAAACCATTCATTCCTTATTCCTGCTTTCTGACGATTATGAATAAAAAAATATAAGAAGGCTTATAGTTCGTATTTCTCCTTCTTATTTATTATATAGCAAGTTTATGAATTATAAAATAAATATGAGTTCTAAACTTATGTTTTTTTGCATTGACTATGCGGGAATTCGGGTGTATAACTGAAACTGTAAATGAACTTTGGTTTAAAACAAGGCGAATATTATATAAATACGAACTTTTATAGGGTGTAAAGTTCACTAATTTCGAGGTTGAAGCTTTGTTTTCAAACTGGAAAGCACGTTACTAAAACTGGTTAAGAAGGAGTTTTAGTGCTATGACAAACATTGTAGAAGTACAAGGCCTGCAAAAAAGCTTCGGGAAATTCAAAGCGCTGCATGACGTGTCATTCACGGTAAATGCCGGCGAAGTTGTCGGCTTTATCGGGCCGAACGGCGCGGGGAAATCCACAACGATTCGTACGCTCCTCGGGATCATCCATCGGGATGCGGGAGATGCCAAAATCTTTGGCAAGGATGTGTAGAAGGACAGCCTTGAGATTCATAAACGAATTTCTTATGTTCCTGGGGACGTGGCGCTTTGGGGCAGCTTAACAGGCGGTGAAATCATCGATTTATTTATGAAATTACATGGCGGCGGAGACTCCAATAAACGCGACTATTTGATTAAACGGTTTGAATTGGATCCTAAGAAGAAAGCCAAGGGCTATTCCAAAGGAAATCGGCAGAAGGTCGGCCTGATCGCGGCTTTATCCGTTGACTCTGATCTGTATATTTTCGATGAACCAACTTCCGGACTTGATCCGTTGATGGAAGCCGTTTTCCAGGACGAGGTCGAAAAAATCAAGCTTGCAGGAAAAGCCATCTTACTATCCTCCCATATTTTGAGCGAAGTGGAAAGACTGGCCGATAAAGTGGTGATCATTCGCCAAGGCAAAGTGGTTGAAACCGGAACATTGGATGAGCTGCGTCACTTAACTCGTTCTAAAGTAACGATGGTCACGGAAGGCAATGTAGCTCTCATGGCATCCGTGAACGGTGTTCATGATTTTAAGCAATCCGGCAATCAAGCGACATTCTCTGCGGATAACGAATGTATCAACGATATTTTGGCCGAAGCAGCAAAATTGGGCGTCAGGAAGTTCGAATCCGTGCCGCCTACGCTGGAAGACTTATTCATGCGTCACTATGAAGTCTAAGAGCGGAAACGGAGGAGACGAAGATGCAAGAAAAATTCGCCCGTGCGCATATACTACTCGCCCAATATCTGAAACGTGATTGGAAAAAAATCATCATCTGGGTTTTAGGTTTAGGCTTGTTTTCTGCCGGATTTGTTCCGGCTTTTGAAGAAATCGGCAAAGGGCAAGGGTTGCAGGGAATGTATGAAACCATGCAAAATCCTGCCATGATTTCCATGGTTGGTCCGACACCGGTCGAGACCGGAGCAGCGTATACATTAGGCGCGATGTACGCACATGAAATGTTGTTATTCTGCGGTTTGCTTGCAATGATCATCGCTGCGTTGCATGTGGTAAGCCATACCCGCAAAGAAGAAGATCTCGGGCTGACTGAACTTGTACGCTCTTTTCAAGTAGGTCGTCAAGCCAATTCGCTTGCGGTGATTGCCGAAGTCGTCATGATTAATATTCTATTAGCGCTCGTTATTGGTGGAGTCATGACCAGCTATGGCGTAGATACGATTTCGGCCGAAGGCTCCTTTTTATTTGGCGCATCCATCGGGATGGCCGGGATTATGGGAGCCGTGATCGCTTTGGTTATGGCACAATTGATGCCGACTTCAACCGGGGCAACCGGTTCAGCGCTCGGAATTGTAGGCCTGCTATATATTTTTCGTGCAGGAACGGATGTGTCGAACGTTGATTTTTCCATGCTCAACCCTATGGGGTGGACTTATCTGACCTATCCATTTACGGATAACAACTGGTTCCCCCTAATGATGGCCGTAGGCTTCAGCCTCATAGCCGTGATCATCGCTTTTATGCTTGAAGGAGGGCGAGATATGGGGGCCGGTTATTTGCCAGAACGTGAAGGGCGAGAATCGGCAAAAAAATCATTGCTGTCCGTACCCGGCCTGTTTACCAGGCTGAACAAAGGCGTAATGATTGGCTGGCTGATTGCCTTCGTCATCATGGGAGCAGCCTATGGATCGATTTATGGTGATATGCAGACTTTTCTCGAAAGCAATGAACTCATGAGCCAAATGTTCACGATATCCGGCGCTTCCATCGAAGAATCCTTCACCGGGACTATTATGATGGTCATGATTGGATTGGTTTCAATTTTGCCAATTGCGATCGTAAACAAACTGTTCTCAGAAGAAACGCGGCGGCATTTAAGTCAGCTTTATGCTACCAAGGTGACGCGAGCTCAGCTCTATTGGACGAGTGTCATTATGGCCATCGTTGCTGGAATCATGGGCATTTTGCTGGCGTCTAGCGCTCTTGGCGGAACGGCCATTTCTGCCATGGGTGACCGCTCGTCCATGAATATGTGGGATTTTCTCGTGGCTGGTTATAACTTTCTGCCATCCGTATTTTTCTTTACGGGACTTGCCGCTTTGGCTTTAGGCTGGGCCCCAAGATTAGGGAAAGCCGTTTATGCATATCTTGGCTATTCTTTTGCATTAAACTACTTTGGCGGTATTTTGGATTTACCGGAATGGTTTGCGAAGACAGCCATTCAGAGCTGGATACCGCGGATGCCGGTAGATCCGTTTGATACGATAACCTTTATCACAATCTCGGTGATCAGTGTTGCCTTGATGGTTATGGGCCATATGGGATATGGCAAACGGGATATGGTGGAAGGAGCATAGAAGGAAGAATAAACTTCAACAAGAAAGATAACACCTCGAGTAGAAAATACCAAAAACCAGATTCCTACAACTAGGAATCTGGTTTTATCTTCACGAAAACAGAAATCAATCATGCTCCATACGACAGATATGTATCATTTCTGAACGACCGCGAAGGAATTCGTTCTTTAAGCAGAATTACGTATAATCAGCGAGGCCTTGTAGGTTTTCATTATAGGAGCGGACTGCATTCCCTTCAATCTCCGGATGAGACATTCTGTCAGATCCTTCACCATATCGGAAATGCAATGGGTTAATGTGGTTAGTTCCGGATTCGTCATCAATCCTACAGGATGGTTATCACATCCGATGACGGACAGATCTTGCGGTACGGATATCCCCTTTTGCTTTGCTGCTTTCAGTAAACCGGTAGCTACAAAGTCACTGCCTGTGATTATGCCATCCGGCAAATGATCAGTAATCAACAATTGTTCTCCCAAGGCATAACCATCCTCCATCGTCACCAGACCCGTATAACATTGCGATTTCGTACAAGCAAGTCCGAATTGTTTATGGGCTAGTTCAAACCCTCTCCATCTTCGCTCCTGCAATGGTGTCAGGTGATCCATACAGAAACATAAATGGCGGCGCCCCTTGGATAGCAAATAGGCTGTCGCCTGAAAGATCGCATCTTCCTCATCCAATCGAAAGACATCGAGAAACTCTCCGTCCATCGCTTCGTTGCATATGATTCCAATGGAAGAACCTATATATTCTTTAATTTCTCTCTCCGAGAAATGGGAATGGGCAATCACGACGGCATCCATTTCTCGACGTAACAATCGGGTATACACATCACGTTCATATGCGGGGGATAATTCGGTCTGATAGATGACCAGCTGATACCCTTCGGAGCCTAAAGATCGACTTAATGCACTAACAAGCTGACTGAAAAAGGGATGCTCCACATCCGGGATAAGCACACCGATATGATTGCTTGCCTGTAGTCGCAGCTGAACACCCTGCGTATTGCGGACATATCCCAGCTGCTTAATCGCGTTCTGTACTTTTTGTCTGCTCTCATCCGATACATGTGGATGGTTGTTTAATACACGTGATACCGTTGACTTGGAGAGACCGCTTATCCGTGAAATATCCATTATGGTGGGCAATATGATCACCTCATCTAAAGTATTGACCTGGGAACGTTCCCTGCAACTATGATATCGTTAACAAACTGTAGGAGGAATGACACACATGAAAGTCATCTATACCCCCACTGTAACCGAATACCTGATATTTTTTGATTTTGACGAAACCTATTACCCGCATGAATGTTTGCCTGAACAACTTAACATGGTTTACGAATTGGAACAATACCTCCAGCTGCTTGCCAGAAATCATCAAGTCAAGATAGCCTGGGTCACCGGAAGCAGTGTTCAGCAAATCCAAGCGAAAATGAAAATGGCCGGGATGACGCAGCTCCCCCATTTTATCGCGAGTAATCTGGGCACAGAGATGTGGGAGATTAAGTCTGACGGACATTGGGTCACTGTTCCATCCTGGACAGAGATTATTAAAGCATCCGGATTCTCTCGAAGAGATGTAGAAGATTTAATTAGCGAATTAAAATCAACATACAACATCGTCCTTCAAGAACAGACTCAATTTGGTCAATCCGGATATAAAATGAACTACTATTATTATCCGGTATCTGCAGCCAGAACCCCATACGATCTAAACGTCATCAGACACCTGGCCGCAAATCACGGGATCGGCATTAATATCAATATTTGCAATCCCAAGGCGGGTGATCCGGAGCACGCATATGATGTTGATTTTATCCCCACAGGAACTGGCAAGAAAGCGGCTGTGCAATTTCTGATGGATTATTGCCAGGTGCTTCCTTCCAAAACATGGGCCTTTGGTGACAGTGGAAATGACATCGAGATGCTTCGGATGGTTGCCCATGGGTATCTTCTTCAAAACGCAACGGCAGAGGCCAAGTCATACCACAACAACGTTGCCCCTTATCCTTATGCCGAGGGAATATTGCATGTATGCAGAAATTTCTTTGGCGAGTAGCTCAAATGGTTGCGTTGATCAGCTAGTATCCAATACAGATATTGCTCTTATTAGCGACAAAAAACAAAGCGGCTGAATGCTATTGATCCAGCTGCTTTGTTTTCTTCAGGTTATTTTTACTAAGATTAAAGAATGGGGACAGGGCTAAATTATTGATGTTGTGTCATCGAACAAGGGGTGCTTATTGCCAAATGACTTTATCTCCGAGCTAGTATCATTGGTTTGTGCGCCCAGCATGGGTTACAAAAAAAATATATACACGATCATATAAAAAACCATTTCCCATTGGACAATAAGTTCATTCTTGATTTTGGATCAGGTTTGTCTGTAATTCTGCGTTACGTTAGGCTCTAGGGTTATCTATGCATCTTCTTTGATCTTGCGTTTAGGCCTTGTGAGTTCATAACTATGCCTTACCATGTCATGAAGATCCTCTTCCGGAAGCTCGCCATCCAGGATCACGGTATTCCAGTGCTCTTTATTCATGTGATATCCCGGCTGGACTTCCTTAAAAGCCTGCCGAAGAAAATCGGATCGATCAGGATCACATTTCAGGTTGACGCAAAGATGGCCATCTCGGTTAAATATCAAGGCAAAAATCTTTTGGTTCCCTTTATGGCGTATGGCCGTCCAGCCTTCTCCGAAAGGTTGATCTTCATACGAGCCTGGATAAGACAAGCCGTGTTCGATGAATTCTTCGATTGTCATGCCGATCTACTCCTTCCTCCCGTTCTTATCGACCAAGTCCGTATTCCGCGTCCAAAGAACGCTAGCTAGGCTAGAGCCTCGCAAATGTAATGTAATCGATCTGAACAGGCTCTGCCGATTCGAGCCGAAGTGCCCGGTTGATCTGTCCGCGGTGATATTGCCCGTGTAGGAGGACCTGCAACAGGATGTCACGAACTGATGTTTGGAATGGAACCCCACTCTGGTTCGTATAGTCGACCATCTCGTCCAACTCGGATTCCTTGAGCCCTTCCATATAGACACGATATTGCTTGGCATTATCCTCAAACATCGTCCGGATCTCCGTCAGGTTCGCGGCTTCCTCCCACAACACATATTGCATGCTGCCCTTGCCCTGCAATCGGGACAGCCAGACTTGTTCTGCCACCGCGACGTGCCGAACCAGCTTAAGAAGGTCCTTGTCCTTCGTTCCACTTTCCTCAAGCGCCTCCAATATCCGTCCGTCGGCCCAGTACATGTGCTCCATCATGCATTGGATTGTCTTCACTTCGGTCTCCTCCTGTTCACAATTATGATCATAATCATTCAACTGGATAACCATTATTCTGTGAATTCCTTGTTAGTGTAACTTAACGGGGAGAAACGGGAGAACTTCCTAATCAAACAACAGCCGATCTTGTTGTGGCCGGCTGCCGCGGATATGGTTTACCATTTCTTTTTCTTCTTCTTCCCATATATAGCTTGCTTCAGCATGTCGGTTCCGTCTTTTCTGATAAAAGGAATGGTTGCAATGCCTAACACGACGATATAGATAAGTGCAGCCGTAAAACAAGCTGAAGTGATTTTGGTGACGTGGAATAAGCTCGGCGTATCCGTATAATCGCAAATGATTTTCAATAGGAAGATGTTCAAGATTACAGAGAGCAAAGAAACGAATCGGGAAATGAACAATTTCCCTTCATTTTCAAGTTTCTGAGCACGAAGTATCAGCGACCAGAATAAGGATGTCCACATATAATATAGAATAACAATCACAGACCATATAAGTAAGAAAAAACCATAGATTACCATCAGCATAACCACTACGTCCCCCTGTTCCCTCTACGGTGTTTCCTCATTACTTGTTTGCTTCTGTACGTTCATTCATCTTTAATGGTTAGGTATCCAGTGGAGCTTATGTATTGTTGCAGGTATATTGCCTGCTCTACCTTCACCTATTTCCTATTCACGTCATTTTACCGCAGTTCCGTTGTTATGATCAATATTCATAGCCCGGCATTTTCGTTTTTCTCTTTCCGGCGTAGCAGGATAGTTCCATAATTTCGCGAAATACTCTATTGTGAAGAATGTTTTAGGAGTTCGTAGATCGATGTTGGGACATGACCACCAAGCTACTGATCCTTTAATAGAAGAGGTGAACTTCAATGGCACAAGTAAAGATTTATGGAATCTATGAGTCCTTAAAACCATGTCAGAAACAATTTTCTGAGATCCTGCATTCTTGTCTTATGGACGCATTGCAATTACCTGAAGAAAAAAGGTTTCAACGTTTCATTTTTATGAATAAAGATGATATTTACTTCCCTAACGATCGATCAGAAAGGTATACCATCATTGAAATAAGTATGTTCGAAGGCAGATCGGCTGAAGTGAAAAAGAAGTTAATCCGTTTGATTTTTAAGAGAGTCCAGGTGCTCGGGTTTGATGTTAATGATATTGAGGTCACTATTTTCGAGACACCTAGAAGTCATTGGGGAATAAGAGGTTTGCCGGGCGATGAGTTATCACTAAATTATAAAGTTGATGTTGAAAACCAAGCGGATTAGAAGAACTGATACAGCCCCTCTTGGAAGAACAAATACTCTTCCTCGGTGATCGTCAACCGGTCATATGCCTCCAAGAATATGTCTTTATCTCCTGTTTGATCAAATACACCCTGCTTGGGTCTAATAGCTAATGCGATATCAAATCGTGGATCGCCAAAGGCCGCTCTTGGCCAATCGATGATGCCAACAACTTTATTGTGCTTTATCAACACATTATTCGTGTGATAATCTCCATGAATGAACGTGTTTTCTATCGGTTGCAGGGGTGTATCCCTTAACCGCACTAGAAGCTCTTCCGTTCCAGCCACTTCATAATTCTTCAAGTTATGGCCTGCTTGTGTAAACATGGAGTCTAACCAAGAGATATCGCTCTGGCGGTGCAGATTAGCGGGGCACTTCGTATCGTGGATTTGTTTTAAACTAAGTCCATACTCAGCAATCACGCGCTCTCTATCTTTAGGATCAGGCTTCCCAGCTAAAAAATGCCTTAAACTAATGCCTTCGATATAATCCATGAGCAACCATCTTGACTTGCCTTGTTCATGAAAAGCATGCACCTTAGGTACGGGGATGCCGGCAGACGAGATACTTTGTAATGCGTTGTACTCCTCTAGCAACCATTCATTATACAGTTCATGCTCCGTTTTTTTAATAATGAATTGATGCTCACGGGTTTCAATTTTTATAACGAGCGATGTATGTCCTTGCTGGGGCAAGGATATCTTATGAATCGATCCGATTTGATCTAGCAAATAGATAGGAATATCCGTTACGTTCATTGTTCTCTCCTCTGCTTGTCGCCCTTTCAACTATCTATCGGACACCGGCTAATATAATTTCTTGCGAGTCTTTCTCCCTACAATTCTTCTGGTTACATATAATGAAATGCCTATGGATATCAGAAGAGTTAGGAGACTCCTTAAATAAACATCTGAAATAATCGAAAACACAATCCCGCTTACAAAGACTTGAATGATGATGAGTAAAACAATGAAAACGGCTAATGCATATAAGCTCTTCTTGATCTGCGGCAAAATATAGTTCCTCCCTATCTTCTTCCTGCGGTGTGTACGATCCGACTTAACAGCCATACTAATAATGAAAGGCCTATAAATAAAAAATAGGTATTAACGTTGAAATACTGATTGTTGATGTGGATGGATAGTCCTGAGGTTATCGAATGAATATACTCCCAATCGACAGTTCCATACTGCTGCGCGTATATTTCGGCCAAGAAATCTCGATAGTTACGAAAGCTGATGATTTGAACATACACACCGATCACTTGATGACCAACAAGAAGCACGGACATGATCATGAGATTTTTCAACGTAATATGCGTATGACGAAATACTTTAAACCATTGAGATATCAGGACGATAAATAAAACGACCAAAGGCACAAACAGCAGAATGGCCGGATTCCCGTTACCGGAAATCGTACCTGGCCTTGTCGTCATGGAGTTACCAAATATGAATATGAGGAACACAATAGATAGCGTAATAAGCAGATGGATTATAGTTCTCATCTTTCCTCCTGAATCTCTACAACAGTTCCTGTATCTGGGATATCCCCTAACCTATGAAATGACTTACAGAAAGAAAACAGTCTTAACAACGTTGCAAAGACTGTTTTCCAATCGTTCCTCTATGCAGTGCGATTAGCCACTCGCGTGTATATGTTGATCAATATATTAATGACAACCCCATAAAATATGAGAACCAGGCTATAATGCAGGTCTTCCACTATTCTCTGCACGCTGCCCATATTGGATAAGAAAACTAAACCATATCCCACTGCGATCGCAATCGAGAATGATTGTATTAAACTTCCCATGTTCTTTAGACGCTCACTCCATTTCCCCCTGTAAAGAAACCACAAAACTAAACTTATGATTATTATTGTCAGCCCTGCACTGATGTTAATAAAAAACATGTAATCACTCCATTCATATAATCATAAAAACTTATAACTATCACCTAAAATATTCTACATATGATGAATAGTTCCTTCTTCAATCGAACGTGCCTGCACCGTGTTATACGCAGAAGTAGGCCGTCTAAACGTGCTTCTGATCCCGCGTTCTTATTGCGCCGTAGCTCAAAGGGGCAACTTCTTGATCCTACCATCAGTCCCAATGATTAAACACAATATCCTTGATTTTAACAGGTTTCCAGTAATCAATTTGCTTAAGTTCGTCCTTATCCAGTTCCTTTGTCAGATCATCCGTCAGCAATGCTTCTAGGACATTGAATCGTAATAGAACATATTGGTTAAACGATGTGGTGTGATTCCAAAAACGTTCTCTATGCGCTACACCATTAAACCGATTATCCGCTATAAATTCGACATTTCCATCTTCGTACTTCGTGGCCATCGCTACGAATGGATAGTGTTTGTTCATTAGTACATATACGAATTGCTCATCCCCACGTAATTCCCCAACATAGTAGTTATGATGATATGTGCTTACCATTTCAAAGGTCTGGAATCCATGTTCCATCAGTAATTGATAGCACAGCTGTTTGAATTCCTTTTCTGTAACTGCAGCTTCCGAATCAGATCGGCCAAATCCAGTTATACCCCGGGGCAACTTCTGCATTTCATATGTCCTTTCATTTCTGATACGATCTTGCTGAATCGCCCTTGCTATTCTTCTGCTATATCTTTGCTCGTTCTGGTTGGGTTATTATATCTTCTCTCAAAGGTTGACCATCTAATCCATCCGACAGTTATTCCGATTAAGATAGCAACTGTTATAAAAGCAACAATATCGCTACGATCCATTTCCTTACTACTAGTCATGTACAGAGTTGCCCTGATTAGCGAGATAAAAAGTATACCGTAGGTTACCCAACGAAATATATATGCCCATTTACCTTTGCTTCGGATATTACTCCATTTTCCCCACTCCTGTTGATCTAGTGAGTTCACAATCTATTCCCCCCTAAGATTATATCGGTTTTTAGTTTTAAAAATTCAGGAAGGAGCTGTCCCTCAGTCATCCACGATAACTTTTGAGACAGCCCCTTTTTGAAATCTTGTTTATACTGATCTAATTAAAACGATGACGACATGCACAATAAATATGATTGCGGTCATTCCAACTGCATTAATCAATACGTTTTTAATATTAAACTTTTTTTGACTTAATTGAATTAAGACATTAGCAATCAACATAGCGCTAAACACACTTAACATTGTAAAACTACCGATATAGTAAAAATCTTGAAAACTAAGACCAGCCAATGTCTTGTACCTCCATTATGCTGAATCAGCGTTGACTACATTTTAAATCTTTATATCCCAACTGTCCATGTTTTATAAGTTACGCTTCCTGAAGGGCTTATTGTGAAACGAGTACGATAATGCCAAGTATTATCCTTTCCTGTTTTACTTAGATAGACGATAACTTCTTTGGTTCCAGCAGCTGGAACTGGAGCAGCTATAATATCTCCCCAAAGTGGTACTTCATTAGCTAACATCCAGGCCCCAGCTCCTAAAGCCCAATTTCCATAAGGGAATGGTTTTTGATTTCTGAACTTGTCCATTAATTTAGCCATATAAGGATTTTTTCCGGCAACTTTATAGGTTAGATAAGTACCGTAACCAGTAGTAAATGTTTGAGTGAATTTTCCCACGGCTGCATTAAACCAACTCTGTGTAGCTTGTTCTTGATAATAGTACAAATCAGGTCTCGTAAACACGGCGAACTGACCGTCCTTTATCGTATACTCTAAAGCAACACCATTAACAATGGTAATTTTGTTTGTAGACAATTGAACAGGCGCACCAAATCTTGAACATGCTAGTCCAATGTCACCTGTTAATTGAGGTGTATCCGGTTGGCTGTAGCATCCAATATCATCAGCAAAAGGAGTTGCTTTATCATTTTCGGCAAAGAAGCTTGCATCTGTTGAACCTGTCTTCTGGTTAGCTATTTTTCCTTCGTTAAGTTCAGTCTTTAAAACATGAACTCCTTGAAAGTTTACATCATTTCTAGAAACGCTATCTTCAGCGGAGACACTGCTCGGAAGTATAATTGAAGCAAAAAGTGTTGTAACAGCAAGTAGTAGAATTCCAGATTTTTTAAATTTCAATATAATCCAACCTCTATTTCATATTTACCCTTGCATCATTGATAATCAAGTACTCCTTTCGTCTATAATTAAGGGTCTAAATATAATAACAACAATAAACGATAAAAGTTTCTATTTTTTTCTTTTAAATCTAATAAAAGGTTTAATCTTATTCTAGATATATAATGATCAAATCAGGACCACCCGTCCAACGGGTGTTTTTTTGTTTCGCACGCTTCGCGAGCCCAACTGGCTAAAGCCACTAATAAAAAGAGCACCGACCACGGTGCTCCGTCTATCCTTTATTCTGCACTTATCACGAGAAGCTTCTGTTCAAATCCTCAGCGCTCTTCCTTTTTAGCTAGCCGGATCTGTTCAAACTGATCTATACTTATTCCCTTCTTTTCTGCAACATAAATTACTTCAACTATATCTGCCAACTCTTCTATTTGCTCATCATCATTTGCCTCATAGTATTCCTTTAGTTCCTCTTGAAGCTATAGGTTTTGCCCTTGCTTCCCCGTGGTTTTGCGCCCTATGTTCTTTGTCTTTCCGCCCTTGCGTACTTTCGCCAAGGGAGAGGCATTACGAGCGACTAGCCCAAAGGCCCGTCCGCTTTGAAAAATCGTTCAATGTTTCTCTCAACCTCGGCATCAGCTAAGAGCGGAGGCGCATGGTGTGGCTTGCTTCTCGCGTCAATGATGACATTATCGCAGCCCCAATGCTTAAATTCAATCGACTCATTGACCCCGTACAAATCATGGGACGGATTGCTGCGGGTAAAGGTGGTCCAGACAAAATTAGCAATAGACGCACTGGTGAATGTGCTGTCATCACAGACAACCATCATAGGGCAATCAGGAAGCCCTCCCTGCTCTATAACCGCATCACTCAGCTGCTTCATAAAGTCCGCGCATTGCTGATAATCGAGGAAAGGCTGTACCGCTTGGACTGCCACGATTCCTGGCAATACAAGACGGGGATTGGTGACGAGAGAATGCAGCTCCTGGATAGTCGCAGGAACCTCAGTACACAGCTCTCTTTTCTTATCTCCAGCTGCAGCAAACACTACCTTGCTCCCGGTATTTAACCCGGTACCCGAATAATCCAAAGTGTCGATGGTCGTATTCGTCTGAAAATGCAGGTCTCTTCGCAAATCGATCCGTTCCAGAATGTAACGGAAGAACGCAGCCTCATCATGCGTACTGAGCGGCTCCTCTTCCTGTGCAGCTATGAATAAATACTTGGCCAGGCTAAGCTGGTTCGTCCCCAAAATTCGATTAGCAATCGTTAAAATTTCCGCAGGCTGTTTGACCTTCTGGTAAGGAGTGTACCGTTCACTGCCAATAGCAAACAGCAGCGGATGTACACCGGCCGCATCAACAGCATGAACCTCTCTAACCCCCGGAATTTCCTGCTGTATTGCCCCTCCCGTCAGCTCATGTATAAGCGCACCAAAAGACGTATCCTCTTGGGGTGGACGGCCGACGACCGTGAAAGGGAAAATCGCGTTCTTGCGGGCATACACCTTGTGAACCCTCATGACCGGAAAATCATGTACTAAGCTGTAATAGCCCAAATGATCCCCAAATGGCCCTTCCGGCTTCGTCTCATGGGGATATACTTCGCCAGTAATCACGAAATCCGCATCATGACTAATGCAATAACCGTCCACATAGCTGTAGCGGAAATGACGGCCGGCCAGCAGTCCTGCAAACGTCAATTCACTCAAGCCTTCAGGAAGCGGCATGACGGCAGACAGCGTATGAGCCGGCGGACCGCCAATAAAGCAGCTCACCTTCAATGGCTGCCCTTTCCTCGTGGCCTTTGCCTGATGTATACCAATCCCCCGATGAATCTGGTAGTGCAGGCCGACCTCCCGATTCATCTCATAGTCATTGCCGCTAATCTGAATCCGGTACATCCCCAGATTAGCGTTCATAATTCCCGGTTTGTCCGGGTCTTCGCTGTATACCTGAGGCAGGGTGATGAAGGCGCCGCCATCATCAGGCCAATGCTTGATCTGCGGCAGATCGGAGATCGATATTTCCTCAAAGTCCTCGGGGAGCCCGTTCCTCTTCAGAGGCAGCGCTCTTCTGGCGGCGAACCCGGTCCCCGCATATTTAAACGGATTCTTTAATGCCTTCATCGGGTCATTTCGAACGCCGATAACCGCTTGAGTCGTTTCCCATGTATGGCGAAAAATAAATTTGCTGCGTTCGATCGTGCCGAACAAATTGGACACCGCGCGATATTTGGATCCCTTTACCTTTTCAAATAATAATGCAGGTCCTCCAGCCTCGTACACCTTCAAGTGAATCGCTGCCATCTCGAGGTGCGGATCCACTTCATCGCGGATTCTCACGAGGTGCCCGTGCTTTTCCAAGTCATCTATACACTGCTCCAACCATTGATAGCTCATCGATGAATACCCCATTCTTTTCACTCTATATTTTCTTGTTCTATTATCTCATATTTTATGGAGTGGGGGCACATGAACATGGTGCAATTTTGTGTATTTCCTTCCGGTTCTCTATGGCTACTATGCCCTTTCCCGTGAGCATAAAAAAATCAGAAAACACTGCCTACCGTAGATTTCTAAAAAGGGGGCGAGGCGGTAAACCATCTAAATGGTACAAAGGTAATCCTAAGACTTCAGAGAGTTTACTGGAAAAAGTAGATTTCCCTGATCCTCCGATCCAATTATCATTATTCTTTTCATTCGTGTTCTCCTGGCTATTAATGGTTTATAATATCACTTTATTCACGAACCCGAGAACCTTAAGGCAGCTTCAACTGCTGTCCCGCCTCGTGAATGCATTGTTATATGATGTTAATGCCTTCCTTGTTATGCCCCCAAGATCATCCTTAAACCAGGTGCTTGAAAACTAAAGGTATTCAGCTTAATAAAGGTACATTCTTTCTCCCTAGCGATTTTTTCTATTTCCATTAACAATGTTGAGCCATGCCCTAGATGCCTTTGTGTCTCATCGATCCATAAAATATCAACTTCGAGCCAATTCCAACACAAAACACTAAGCACTCCACCAATGATCTGATTATCTGCGTCTTTAATGTTAAGATTAATCTCTTCATATCTATTCTTAATATCATCTGAAAGTTGACTAGCATTGAACTCTATAAGTTTAGTTCTAACATATTTGCTTTCTTCTTCTGTGCTTTCAGATATCATGTGATTGAACATGTTAATCCTCCGAGTCTATTTGGGCTCTTTTGTGGGACTTAAGGCGAAGAAGTCGCCGGGCGCGATGCGCTTAGTCGGTGCGGATGTGTCCGGCTGATTTCCCCTTCCACGCTACTGGCAAATACTTCTCAGATTCCACTTCTAACTTCTGCCGGACCAAGGCTCGAATGGCCCGAAGCTTAAACATTCGGAACAAACATTCATGTACTTTAATATCAGTCATAATTCCAAACAAGTTCTCCCCTTCTAATCTTTGCTGCATATATTATTTGCCCGGTGTGATAATGCATTTCTCTAATCATTGCTATCATAAGATTAAGAACCGTTGTCTCATTATTTACCTGGCTATATGTGAGAGGTGGACGATTGATAAACGGTTGTGATAACAACAATTCAGGGTTTGATTTGAGGTGTTCGAGATAGAGAATGATAATATCAAATGCTTCTTTTGTCATGTTGTAAACTTGATCTTTAGAATATTGGAGTCCACGCTCAAACTCCTTGTCTCTGTCCCTCGTGTCTGGAATATCATATAAGATTGTTTCTATTCTGGAATGAACACAACCTCGAATATGAGCAACTATATTAGTAATACTATTACTTTCAGAGTTAGGCACCCATGTTAAATCATCCTCTGACAATTGTCCAATCGCTTGGAGAGTCCATTTCCTCTCCGAGTTAAACTTAATCAACATACTTTCGATTACTTCATTTGCAATTTCCATGGGCAACCCCCCGACTAGCGATTTTGATAACCTTAATTTATGGTAGTTTCATATTCTATGTATTATTTTATATTTTTTGCTGATTTCCGATAACGTTCCAGGCATTCACGAATCCTCACTGGCTTAAGTGAGCGAAGCGAGCGGGTCCGATGGACTTAGCCAGTGCAGGGTTGTCCGCCTGCTTCTTCTTCCTCGAAAATCCTCGGGCAGACCAAGATAAGCAACAGCTTCCTGCAGCGTGAATGCAGTGTTATATGATGCCTCGGGCTTCGTCGAATCAGCTCTCAAAGTACACTTTTGTTAATTTCTTGGGAGCAACGATACCCCATGCATTCCTAATTAGATTAATTACTTCTTCGTTTTTTGCTGATTTAAGATCAATGTGCATGTAATTTAAGTTTGAAAATGAGTCCGGAATCTTGTATGTTTCAGGACTCATGCTTGTATATAAATGCCTTTCTTCTTTCGTCGTTTTAATTGTAATAGTGCTCATATCATCTTGTATGACTACAAAGATCTTATTATTGATTCTAAATGAAGGTTTTCCCCAGTGCTCCACTTCTACTGTTCCAGGCAAAGATAGCGCAATTTCTCGTATTTCTTCTATTTGCATCATCTAAAACTTCCCCTTTATCTTTCCAGAGGTTTCGCATAACGTTCGTGTATTCATGACGTCCGACGAAATCGGATGTGTCTGCTGATATCCCTCTTCGAATTTCTTCCTGCAGGCCAAGGCTCCCTCAGGAGCCGATGCGTGAATATGGTGTTATATGAACCGGAAGGAGGTGCCGCACACCCTCCGAAATGCCGATAAACCCTTATGTATCAAGGTATTTGGGGTATTCTTAAATAGCCCTAACCTGCTGCAAATAACCCGGTTTTTCGTGAAAGTTATACGAAACCGTATATCCAATAGTTATACGAATCCCTTTCCCCTACTTCGTATATCCATTTCGGTTCGCATAACTCCTTAGGGAGGATATGCGAAGTGCAAAAGAATGATCACTTCTCACCAAGTGCTGACTGGCACGATGCCGTCCGGCTTTTTCTTCAAGACTGCAAATCTCGAAACTTAACCAACGCGACCATTCGTCGTTACCGCAACGGTCTGGAAAAGCTCCATCAGCACCTGGCCTTACAAAAAATGCAATGGTCCGACCTGGCCCCTGCGCTCCTGACCCATTACGTCATACCGAGTATGCTGGAGGAAGGGCTCTCACTCCGGACAGTGAATTGCAATCTGTGCATCTACAAGGAATTTTTCAAATTTCTCTGCGGAGAAGGACTGGCAGCATCCGATATTGGAGTCTGGTTAAAGCCGTTTAAGCTTCAACCAGCTACGGCTCATACTTTTACGGACGAGCATCTGCAACACTTATTTGCCTTACCGAACCGCTCCACCTTTACTGGCCTGCGCAATTACGTGATGATGTTGACGCTGCTTGATACCGGCATCCGTTTGAAAGAATTGGCCAAGCTTCAAACTTCGGATGTCTTGACGGAAGAAGCTTCCCTTCGGATTGTACAAGGCAAAGGTCGAAAAAGCCGCCTTGTCCCGATTCAACGGCTCGCCATAAACGCCTTGAAGCGTTATATGCAAGAACGCGGGGCGCTCGGGCACCAGTACCTTTGGATCACTCTGGAAAATGAACCCTTCCAAACAGGCGGCATCCGGATGATGATTTCCCGTTATTGCGCCGCTGCCAACATTCAAGGCATTCAATGCTCCTGCCATACATTCCGGCATACATTCGCCAAGAAATATATAATGAATGGCGGCGACATTTTCACGCTGAAAAGCATCCTAGGTCATGAGCGGATCGAAACGACGGAAATGTATGTGGAGCTGTTTGCGCGTGACTTGAACATGCAGCACGAGAAGTACAGTCCGATCGAGCATCTTGCCGAGGAACTCCCCTTCTTTCATGTAAATGAAAGCGAGGTGCATGTTTAATGAGCGGTAAGCGTCGGCAAAACACACTCGCAAGCATTGAGAATCCAAGTGTGGTAAAGCAGCAATTAAGCTTCGATGAATTGCTACAATCTTTTATTCTCGATTATATTACCTGCACATAAATAAGAAACCAGCCACCATTCTGCGGTAGCCGGTTCTCCTCTGAAACCAAAACCATATACACTAAACCAATAGATGCTACCAACTTCGCTGATGATGGGATGCCATAGCTTCAGCTTTCGTGGCATGGACGGTGCCGAACGGATGCTCTGGCGGAGCGTAGATGACGTATACCTTCAAGGGTTTATTTCCGGTATTGGTCAGATTGTGCCACTTTCCGGCAGGGATCATAATGGCATAATCCTTATAGGCTTCAGTCTGGTAATCCAGATTATTTCTAGAATCCCCCATCTGAACCAGGCCCTTCCCCTCTTCAATTCGAATAAATTGATCCGTATTAGGGTGGACTTCTAACCCGATATCACTTCCGACGGGAATGCTCATCACGGTTACCTGGAAATGCTCCCCCGTCCATAAAGCAGTACGGTACGTATTGTTCTGTTTCGTTACTTGTTCGATGTTGATGACAAGCGGTTCTTTTCCATAGTCCTTTATTTCCGTCCCATGCCAAGAGCTAAACCGCTCATTGACATAGTAGGGCGGATGCACCGGTGGAAAACCCGTAACATAATGAGGATAGCGATATGGCTGATATAGTTGCCAAGGGTAATAGGGATATGTTGGGTTCATGAATGCTTGAGGCACAGCATGCATCATTTTTTATTTCCTCCATTCTGAAATACTCCATCATATGCCTAATGTTAGAAATCGTAGCTTGCCTAGGCAAAAATGATTTTCTATGTGGATCATTTGCTTGGATAACCTTGCTTAAACACTGAAAAACAACTACCCGGCTGGTATGTAGCATGATTAAGATGAATCCAGCGATATTAATCCGGAGGAGAAACGCCTCATAAAGGAGGTGAAACGTATGACCAAGTATTCGAATGAAGAGATCAGAAGCATTGTCCAAAAATTATAAATAAATTCTCCACACTGGTATATCAAACAAGTTTGGAGGGTAACCTTTTTACTAAAAATGATTAATTGAACTTGGAGGTTTCTGCATGAAGGACCATCTCATTATTTTGATTAGAAGTTTTTCAGCATTCATAATCCTAATGCTAATAGCTAGAGCACTAGGAAAACAAACCCTCTCCAACATGAACTTTCATGATTTCGTAACAGCAGTCATATTGGGAGCTATAGCAGCCAACTTTGCATTTAACGAAAAAATAGAAGTTACCCACTTGTTAATAGCATTGTCTGTTTTTACAATTACTTCTTATATTTTATCAAAGTTACTCTTGAAATTCAGGAAATTTAAGATGTGGACAGAAGGAACACCCACCGTCCTCATTGAAGGTGGGTTAATTTTGGAAGACAATATGAAAAAAAATAATATGACAATGGATTCTTTGAACGAACAGCTTCGCCAGAAAGAGATTTTTAATATAGAAGATGTGGAGTACGCTCTCCTTGAGATCAACGGTAAACTATCTGTTCAAAAGAAAAAGGAACAGCAATTCGTGACATTAAAAGATCTACAGTTGAATGCAGGTAGCAATGCCAAACAGTTCCCAATTGAGCTTGTAATCGACGGGCAACTTTTAAACGACACTTTAAAAGCCAACCATATTCCCGAATCTTGGCTTTTGTCCCAACTGAAGGTACGTGGCAAAAAGTTAGAGGAAGTATTCTACGCCGTATAAGGCAGCAATGGTC
The DNA here is from genome assembly GCF_002276395.1 of Paenibacillus sp. 7541. Classification (NCBI taxonomy): domain Bacteria; kingdom Bacillati; phylum Bacillota; class Bacilli; order Caryophanales; family Paenibacillaceae; genus Paenibacillus; species Paenibacillus sp. 7541. The sequence goes on from NZ_NQLZ01000001.1 coordinate 61,650, forward strand.
AACTTTATGTGGATGATTATAAAGATAAAATTCAGCATCCAATTGATGTAGAATAAGCGTTAACTTTCGTTAATGGCTACCTGAGATCCAACGTAATCAGAAAATTATATTTTACAGCGTGCATAAGCTCATCCCAATATGCTACCATACACCGTATCTTTGTAGATGCCTGCAGGCAATCCTAACCAGATGTTACGGTATCACTCCCCCATCAAGGTACTCTGTATAATGGTAACCTGCTCTTTTGAGGGAGCCAGGTTGATCAATTCATCCCGGCTCAAGAAGGGGGTTTGTGGCGGAAGCTCTAAGGCACTCGACGATACACAAATTAATCGCTTCACACCATGCTTAGACATCCCCTCCATAATATTGCGGGTTCCCTGTGAATAATCCATCATGGTTTCTTCTATAGGAAAATTTCCCCATTACTTATAAACGAAAAACTACCGAGCGCTGCTTTGATATCCAACCAAATGAACACAAAAAGGCTGTCCCAGAAGAGAAATTCCTGTCGAGTGAGTTATACGGCTTCGCAATTGCATCATACTCTTGACCACTGCTTTGACAAAAGATACGCTTTCAATATCAGCTTCGTATATCACCTAAGAATCAGGTGCGTATAACAGGTATAACCCATAAGCGACTGGGTTCGTATATCTTGGCTGACAAAATCAAAGTTATGCGAATTCGAAGCGAGAAAAGCGAAGTTGTGGAATAGCGAAAAACCTTATGTGACAAGGGATTCCGGCGTTTTTGAAGGCTAATGAACTGGATCTTTTGATCAAGCTGCTCGCTTATAATTTGTTCGAGCGATTCAAACGTGATTGTTGCGAACCGGTTCATCGTGGCTATACGATCGCCAGGTTCCGGCTGGAGTTCTTTCACATCGCAGCCAAGCTCATTCAGCACAGTCGATCGGTCATTCTCAAACTGGCAAAGGACTTCGCGGGTCGGTACGCTTGGAAGCGAATCGAATGCCGAGTGGCTCAGTTGGAATCCGCAGGTCTGCGTATTCTTTCTTCGGCAAATTCGGTTCAGAGTACTTTCCATTCCGAATAAGATCCGCGATCACCTTAGCATCCTTGTAGTCACTCTTTGTCTGCGAATTGTCTTCGAGTTCCTTGCTTTTGTTGACATGGTGCGGGTTTACAACGACAATCTTGATGTCTTGATTCTCTAAAAAGGCTGCTAACGGGAACCAGTAGTGTCCGGTAGGCTCGATGCCAAACACGATGTCTGTCTTACCGTTTGCTTGCCCGAGCTCTTTCATCCACGTTGCCAGCTTCGCCAGCCCTTCCTGGCTATTGTGAAACACGCAATCTTTACCTAGCTCTATCCCGCGATAATCTATTGCACGAGCCACATGTACTTTCTTGGCGATATCCGCTCCGACAACTAACGTCGATTCGGTAATTCGTGTAATCCGTTGATTCTGTTTTTGTTTCAGTTTATACTTCATATTGAGCGTCCTCCTTCAATTAGGGCAGTGAATGACCGTCATTCCGAGACCCAGCATACAGGAGGCGCTTTTTATTTTCAAAGGGCAAATTACTTCATTACAGGAATGGCTCCTTAATTATAGCACTGTTAATAATTATTACAATTACTGTAACTCTTCGAACTTTCGCATAACGTTTCCGTGTTCAAGACGTCCATTCACCCTAAGCTGCATGAGTCGCGCGACTAGCACGATTTCGACCGGCCGCGATGCGGTTGGGTGAATGGATGTGCCATGCTGCCACTCGGTCGGTTTCTTCTGACCAATGCCATGACCGAGGGGCGTATGCCCCGATGCTTGAACATATTGTTATACGCTGTATTGCGCTTCTATGAAACTGCCCTCAATCGTTCTTTAATGATTTTTAATAATTGCTCTTGTTCTTCTTTAGGCATCCATTCTACTAATCTGGCTGCAGCAACTGGCAAGATCCATCTATCGATATCAGCGTAATCAAGTCCTGATAGCTCTATATAATGCCTTACGTATTCTTTCTTCAATTTATCCCTTAAAAAATTAATAACAGAATTTATATGTTTCGAAGTGCCGTTGGGCATCGTGCCAGTACTGAGTAATATGACTGATCTGGCAACATCCCCTGCGGGATTACCATACATTCCTGTCATCCAATCAATAATCCAGTTTTCTTCGCCAACCATCACATTATCAGGATGATAATCTCCGTGACATAACCTATTGTTGTCATGAGGTAGTTTTTCTAAGTAGTCAATTATTATATTCTTTTCACTTTCTGTAAGAGCAGAAGCTGATTTAATATTATTACTCAATACATTTTTTTGCTGTCTTAGCTCCCCAACCACATGATGACCATGTAAATTATGATGTAATGTTGCTAACTTCCTTGAATGCTTATTAATTGAAAGAGGACTCTTTCCCATGATCTTAAGTAAAGAGACTCCTGATATTCGTCGAAATATTATACCCTTCCTATGATCCAACTGAATTAACTCAATTGGTTGAGGTGTATTAATACCTAAAGAATATACTAAGTTACTAATCTGAAATTCCTGATTAATTGCATCTTCAGGGAAACTCCTCTTGTAAAGTTTAATTATCATATTTTCATCTTCATGATGCTCAAATATGTCTGCTGTCCTACCCTGACCAATTTGTTTCAAGTTTAACACCTCCGTAACCCACTACATTAGTTTTGCTAGCAATATTGCGTATAACGTTCTTGTATTCACGAACCCTCACTGGCTTAAGGGGCGTTAGCCCCGGGTCCGATGGACTTAGCCAGTGCAGGGTTGTCTGCTGAATCAACTTCCCCGAATTGCCTCTGCAGACCAAGGGTCGCTAGGCACGCAGCGTGAATACGTTGTTATAGGATGTCATCGCCTTCATGAAAAACTTACATAGCACTTATCATAAATTGAAATGCTTTTTAATCATATTTGCTACTTCGTCAGCACTTAGATTAGTGTTATTAATTTTCATATAGTTTTCCCTTGTAATTTCTCCTTGATATGAATTTAACCTATGATTTTCCAACGTATTTATTAGATCTTTCTCAGATTGTTCAACGTTCCTTTTACTCGGTTTTTGATCCAATCTAAAAGATGTTCTGTTTCTGACAATTCTTTCATCGATTTCTGCTTCTAACTCAACAAAATAGATCTCTGCACCTTTAGATTCAAAAATTTCACAAGTTTTCCTTACAAAATCCCAATCACCCTCAAGATCGAGTCCCCATACAAAAGTAAAAATTAGACCATACTGATTGCTTCGAGAAAATGATTCAAAAAACTCGTTCCTAACAATACCTGATAGTCTCCAGGTTTCACTAGTGAATCCAAAATAGGGTTGAAACAATTCTATTGACATATGATTGTGGAATAATTTCAATTCAGTTATTTTCGTCAACTCATAACCGACTGTCATTTTACCTACTGCCTGAGGGCCAAATATTAGTATGAATTTAATAATTATCACTCCTGTTTTTCAGATTTGCGCTGATTTCTTATAACGTTCTTGCATTAACGAACCCGAAAGGCTTAAGTGAAGCACAGCGCAACGGGTCGTAGACTTAGCCTTGCAGGGTTGTCACATGACTCAACTTCTCTGTCAAAAGCATCACCAGTGACCGAGGAGCGAATGCGACGATGCGCTAATGCGGTGTTAGGTGATGTCGGGCTCTTCAATGAGAAAGCTATCATCAACTTCTTGTCTTAGGAGTATTTGGAGTTTATCCGGTGGGTTACAGTGTGGATGGTTCATAAAGATTTCTTCTAGTCTGCCCGTCGGGCTATACCCTTTTGCATTTATCTCTTCCAAAAGGTACTGTTTTGATGATTCTATATGGCTATATTCACCGAAGTGAAGTAGCTGTGCACATTTTCTTTCTTGCCTGGAATTTAGAGATATAGACAAGTTTTTAACAAAATCATATCTTTCTCTGAGGTCAGTCATCGTCACCTCAAATAAATCTTCGGTTATATATTCAGGCACCCACATTGATACTTTATATTCATAATCCGAATCCCCCCAAGCTAATTCCAGTGGCATTCTGCTAAAGTTTTTACCCAAATCTCTTACCGTATAGAACTTTACACGGTTAATAAATCGACCAATCGTCCAGACCTCTTTATAATCATACATTCTATAAATATCTCGTTCCCCAGACCCAATAGATTCTAAATATATCATTTCTGGTATCAAATAATATTTGACTTTTTTGTCTTTTAATGAGTAATATTCTTTATTGGTTTTTCTGACATCTTCCCTAAAGACACTAGACCTACTAGACATTATTACAACCTCCTTGATTTTATGTTATAGCCCGATTTCACATAACTCCATATCTACGAACTTCGCAAATTAATCTTTTCATAAGAGTATTCGCGAAATTATTGAATTATCCTGCCCGTTAACTTAATACTAAGCTAATCGGCAATTGGACAAGTTCTTGCTCCTCGACATGTATCGAAACTTTCCAACAACACAATTCCGCAAACTGCCCATTAGTTAAACAAAAGCTACCGAACACGCTGTTACCAGGAGCAGTTCGACGTAGCAGCGTTATAAAACCAAAAAGCCGCTAATATAGCGACTTTAACGAGTCCGGGGTTTTATCCCTCGATGATTTTTTTTTAAATTCCTCAAGATCTGCTGTTTCTTCCATAAACAAAATATAACGTCACGGACGACATAATCATCAAGATCACCGAATAAACCAAGGTCAACGCTTTGGTATCCGCGAGCGCCTGCGCATCCGTGCTGTTCTTGATGACGACGCCTAACGGCTGGTACACCGGATGATAGAGGAACACGGTAACGTCATAATCAGCCAAAATTCCGTTGAAATTCAGTGCCAGAACCGCTAAGGTCGACGGTAGAATGATCGGCAGCAATACTTTTCTGAACGTATAGAACGGTTTGGCGCCCAGATTCCTTGCAGCGTCCTCCAGATTGCTGTCCAAGCTGAAGAAGGAGGCCTTGACCATTCGCAGGGTGAAAGGAATATGGATGATGACATACGCAATCAAGAGCATCCAGACGGTGCCAACCAGTACCGTATTCCCGATAATCAGCTTCGGCGTGTTAAAGGTGACGATCAGTCCGACCGCAATCAGCGTCGAAGGCAGAATCCACGGAATCAGCATTGCATATTCCAAGGCAAGCGCCCACTTGTTCTTATATCTATGCAATATTCTGGACACGGCCAGCGCCAATGCGACGACAATCACGGAGGCTGCTGCGGCATATAGAATACTTACCAGATAAGGCTTGAAGGCCGACATGGATGAAAACACTTGAATGTAATTATTCAAGGTAAAGCTGTTCAGATTCAACGTAGCGGTAGAGATACTAGCCGCATCGGTGAACGAAAAGATGATGATCAGCACAACCGGAACGATATATAGAACAAACAGGCCGTAAGCCAGAATATGAGCGGCGATGTTGCCGAATTTGCTCCGGATTTTTTGTTTGACCAGCTCCGATTTGACCTTGGAGACCGACATGAAGTTGCCCTTGCGTTCGAACCGGATCATTATGGTCAACAACACCAGCGTGGCCACTCCAAGAATAAGTGCCAATAGCGCAGCCAAGTCCCTGGACGTCATGCTTCTCGAGAACGTCAGAATCATCGGCGTAATCGTCTGGAATTCCTTGCCCCCGAGGATCAGCGGCGCAGACGTTGCAGCCAGGCCAGTAAGAAAGGTCAGGATCGTCAGTGCATAGATTGTAGGCTTCAGCACCGGAAGTACAACCCGCCTTAGGATATACCAAGTAGACGCCCCCATATTTCTTGCGGCCTCCACCGTTTGGAAGTCAATTTTGCGAATCGCATTGCTCAAGAATAGAAAGTGATTGGATGTGCAGGCAAACGTCATGACGAATAGCACCGCCCAGTAACCATGAAACCAAGTTGCATCAAATGAAGGGAACAAGTACACCAGGAGCTTGGTCATAAAGCCCTCTTCGCCATAGACGAATTTATAGCCGGACACGAGCACGACTCCGCTGTAAATCAAGGTCGTAAAGTAACCCAATCGCAAGATCTTCGCGCCTTTGATTTCGAAGTATTCCGAAATGAGTACCAGTGTAATGCCCACCACATTTACCGTAATGATGAGGGAAAATGCGAGAATAAAGCTGTTATACAAGCTTCGCATCGCGCGTTCGGACGAGAGCAGCTTCTCTGCCGCCTCCAGTGTGAATTGGCCATCCTTAAAGAAAATCTCGCCGTAAATATTCAAGTTCGGATAAATCAGAAAGGCAATAACAAACCAGACAATCAGTCCGTATAACAGGATCGAGACAGGGTTGATGGAAGCCAGCCGGGTGCTCAGGTTCCGGGCCTTCATGCTCCCCCCTCCTTCATCGGATATTGCAAAATATCGCAGACCGGGAGGTAGATGTCCACATCGTCGCCGACCTCGTGATGAAATAACCGGCTTTCTTTTTCGATCGTCTTTAGTTGCCCGCCGCCTTTAATCTCCAATACATACTTGCTGTATAAACCGTAAAATTCCCGGTCCGCGATCTTGCCTTTCAGTTGGACCGTATCGATACCCTGCAGGGGCAGCAGGCTTACCTTCTCATTGCGGATATAGGCGATATTGCCCGGCTGAACAACATCTTTAAGCGGGCTATTCTCGATCATCCCCGGATCGATCCGGTTAATATCTCCTATGAAATTGCATACAAACTCCGTTTGGGATTGATTGTAAACCTCCAGGGGCGTACCGACCTGCTCCAAGACCCCATGATTGAATACACCAATCCGATCGGACAGTGTTAACGCTTCTTCCTGGTCGTGTGTGACATAAATCGTTGTGATCCCGAACTTCTTCTGCAGTTGTTTCAGCTCGTTCCGAAGCTGTACCCGCAGCTTCGCGTCCAGGTTGGATAAAGGCTCGTCCAGCACCAAGATGCTCGGCTGCAATACGAGCGCCCGGGCTATCGCCACACGTTGTTGCTGGCCACCGGATAGCTCCGATACTTTTTTGAACAGCTGCTCATCTTTTAAATCCACTTTCCGGGCAATGTCCTTTACTTTCTGGTCCACTTCCGCCTTAGAGAACTTCTTGACACGCAAGCCGAAGGCGATGTTCTCATACACATTCATCGTGGGAAACAGCGCATAGCTTTGAAATACCATCCCGATCTCTCGTTTTTCGATCGGCAACCGGGTAATGTCGGCGTCTTTCAGCAGGATCTGTCCGCTTGTAGGCATAATAAACCCGACCAGACTGCGGAGGGTCGTCGTCTTCCCACAACCCGAGGGCCCGAGGAATGTGAAGAATTCCCCTTCCCGAATATGCAAATTAAGGTTTTTAACCGCATGAAATTCTCCGAATTTTATGTCAACGTTCTGGAATGTAATCATCTTATTCGCTTCCTTTATGTTGTACTTGAATGAACGGCTGCATATTGGTGTTCTCCATATGCAGCCGGTTTGACTCCATTCCGTGATTTATGGCATAATCTCGAGCTCAATCTTCTCTGCCCACAGATCCATGTTATCCGCAATAAAGGCCCAATCGAAATCTTGTGGTTTTAAGGAATTATACAGCTCCTTGACGGACTCGTTGGCTTGCTCGACCGCTTTCGTATTGGCAGGCATGGCATTGAACTCCACCGCAAATTCTCCTTGAACTTCGCTCGATCCGAGCCATTCGACGAACCGCTCCGCCGTTGCCTGCTTCTTCGTTCCGTTTATAATTGCTGCATGTTCCACGACCATCGGTACGCCGATTTCCGGACTGACAATGCCGGCTTTCACGTTATATTGCTCTTCCTTCTGCTGCAGGGTTCCGGAGACGAGCGCTCCAAGTGGTGTTTTGCCGCTGGCCAAATTGGCATAGAAGTCTTCGCCTTCGACCGCGCCAACGCCATTGTCATACAATTGCTGAATTTCATTCCAGCCTTCATCGGATATGCCGAGGTCACCATTCGGATCTTGGAATCTTGACAGAATCCCCGCAACGACAAGGCGAGGCGTATTTTGTCCTAGCAGCGTAGGAGCTTCGTACTTCCCTTTATACGCATCGTTCTTATAGAGGTCCGTCCAGTCCTTTGGCGCAGTGTCGGGCGTGAATTCGTTCGGATTGTACCCAAGCAGAATCGCTTGCTTCACAAGACCATGATAGTAGCCTTCCGGATCGTTCAACCCTTGTTCAACATCTCCGGCCCAGCTTGGAACAAACTTCGCCAGAACGTCTTCCTTCTTCAAATTCTCATAAAGCATGTTGTTCAGGCCGTATACAACGTCCGCGATCGGATTGTTCTTCTCGGCAATCAACCGGTTCGTCAAGTCAGCGCCGCCCGCGCCGACGATTTCGATATCAAAGCCCGCGCCTTTCGCTTTCTCGATCAGCCATTCGCCGCGGCCGTCAGAGTTCGCATTCGTGTACACGATCAGCTTCTCATTCTTGACCGGTTCGGTAGTTGAAGAATCCGACGCAGCCGGTGTTCCTGCCGGCGCTCCGGACTCCGAAGGGCCTCCGTTAGTACTGCTGGCATTGTTGCCGCCTCCGCAAGCCGATACAATCACACACATAATGAGGAGTAACGCCATGGATAGTTTTCTCATGATTCTTTTAACACTCCTTTGATCGATTCCTTTTGTTTGAATTTAAATGTTTAAGATCAACCCGTCATAAGCTGGCACAATACCGACGGGATCGAAGATGCGGACAAAATCCTCGTGAAGCAGCTTGGAATTATGACTAAAGTGGGTGACGACGATTTGTCCTTCAGGCTTCAGAATGTTTTCTTTATGGAACTCGCGCTGCGCCTCCAGCACTGTTTCCACACACATATGATTGCGGTCGCGGGAATTCCCCGTGTATCCGTGGGTGCAGTCGAGGATGGCGCAATCCAGATTTTTACCCTTTAGCCACGCCCACGTCGCATCCGGAAACCAACCTGAATCATGCCCGTACAGCAAAGCTTTTCCTTCCTTTTCAATCACGTACAGCAGACAGGTCTCCATGCGGTCATGATCTGCCAACAATGGCGTTACCCTTGCATTGCCCATAGCGAACGTCTCAAATGGGCGCACCAGATGGAATGCATACCTTTGTCCTTCGAATCGGCCGATGGCGGCACGCGTGTGGTGCATCACGGCGTCATTGCCGTAAATGTGCATCGGAAGCTCGAGGCCGTGCGCAATCCCTTCCCTGCGGCATTCCAGATCCGCAGCATTATAATGGTCCGAATGCGTATGGGTGACGAGCAGGTGCTCGATGGCCCCCAGATCAATGTTGTCCCGCAGCGCCTGCATATAGGAGTCCGGGCAATAGTCAAACTTGATGACATCGTCAATGATGGCGGAAGTTCGCGTGCGTATATTTTTGCCTCCAAGCTCCCGTGCTTTGCTGCAATGCTCGCAGCGGCAAAATGCATTAGGAAAGCCTTCTGCAGCTGCGGTTCCTAGAAAGTGAATCTTCAAAAGTCATTTCTCCTTGTCATGCAAACTGTAGCAATCCATTCTACGTCCTGAACAGGACGGATTGTCGTTCTACAATCGATGTTTGAATTTTAATGGTGATTGGATTCTCGTTGGAGTTGCCAACGCGCTTCATCAGCAAATCCACGGCCGATCGGGCAAGCTTCTCGGTATCCTGCCTTACCGTCGTGAGCGGGGTCGGAATATATGCCGCTAACTGGATATCGGAGAACCCGACGATGGACAGCTTTTCAGGAACCGGAATCCCCATTTGCAATGCGGTGTGAATTGTCGAGATCGCGACATGGTCATCCCCGCACATGATGGCCGTCATCCGGGGGTTGTCCTGAATAAACCGCTCTTGTTCCGGATCGCGCTCATTAATGCGTCTGGTATCGCAAGCGACGGTTCGAAAATGAATGTTCTGGTATTGTACCGGAATTTGATGGTCGAGAAGCGCTTGAATATAACCTTGATACCGCTCCCTCCTACTTGTGATATGATCGATCGCGTTCGAAGTATATCCGATTTCGCGGTGCCCCTTCTCGATCAAATACTTGGTCATTTGGTAAGAGCCCATATAATGATCGTGGTATACGCAATCGATCTCCACTTCATGGAAAATGCGATCGATGATGACAAGCGGCAGTTTTTTCAGCTTTAACCGTAATACTTGATCGCTGCAGGTCTTTCGCCCTTGGGGAAATAGGATAATGCCAGTGATTCCTCCTTCGGCCAGCCTTTCCAGACAATGATCCTCATCGTCGCAGTCTTTCGTCATTTTTAGAATGAGGTCGCAGCCGTGCTTTCGCACTTCAGCCTCGGTGGCGGCGATGATTCTGGACGTGTAATCGGACAGGTGAGGCATGATGAGCGCGATCTGCCCGAACCGCTTCTCGGCGGCCGGAAGCGCTGCGGTATCCTGGGAAGAAAATCCTCCTTGCGCCCTTCCGTCTTGCGGTTCAGCAAGGAATGTTCCTCTTCGGGGCAAACGGTACACCAGTCCCTCCTCGGCCAGCTTTTGCAGCGCTAACTTACTTGTCATTCGGCTCACGCCGAACAGCTTGGCAAGCTCGCCTTCCGATGGAACCGGATCATGCGGACGCAGCCTGCGGCTTTGAATAATCTCGATGACCTCATCGGCCACCCGGTGATAGAGTTGGTTCTGTTTGGTCACACGAATATCTTTCATCAAATATCCCTCTAATCGTTGAGTCGACTCGAATCCGCAAGGGATCTAATTTGAACATAAAGAATGTCACTGACATATTCAATGATATCTATGTAAAAGTCTTGTAAAATCTAAGTTAAATCGAGTTTTTGAGTTCTATAATCACAAAATACATATCAGTGATATATGAAATTTAATGCGAATCCTTGCGATCAATGCTCACTATGCGAACGATTGCCATTTCTCTGATCAACGAAAGAAAAACCTGCCGGTTAGGCAGGTTGGTTTAATAGAGCTTCAATTTATCGATGCAGGAAAATGTTTTTTGAGAATGGCCAATCATTGTTCGGTACCGATCTCATAGATGTTATGCAGGGTATGGATGTGCAGCGCTCGTTCATCATCTGACTCTGCGTTCATATACCATTCTACAAGCCTGTATCCGAACATAAGCAGAATCATCTCATAAACGCAGTTATCCGTGATGTGTGAAATGTCCGCATATTCCGAGAAGCCCTTGTAGTACGCCGGGATACATCGACGGTAGTATGCAACCATATGTTCAACATCGGCTTCGTCTGCGATAAGACTAGCCATATCTTCACCTAAATAGCCCCATCCACTGGTATCCCAGTCGAGGAGTATGACATTTCCTTCGGAGTAGAATATGTTTGCCACCCAAAAATCCCTGTGGCAGAGCACGATGGGCAGCTTTTCAATCCGGCTCAATATTTCGTCAGCGCGTTCATCAATGCCGATGAGCATGTCACATATAAGTTTCGGGATTTCACAATCGTCAGAGCGTATATAACCGTACACGCTATCCCATGACCGATAATGAAGATAGAAGTTCTTCATATAATCCACGTTGCTTAGGTTGGTCAGGTCCTGTAACAGAGCTGGCTGTTCTGCATATAACTTGCCTTGGAACCTTCCTAGTTCCTCAACTGCGTGTTCATACATGTCGCCGGTCAAATCTACACCCGATATGCCGTCGATATATTCCATCCATATCTTCGTTTCGTTTTCTTCTTCGCTCGTCTCGGCGTGATAACATTGCGGCCAGCGGAAAGATTCGGAAAATAGAGCGTCGAAATGGGATCTATACAAATCGTATTCCCTGCGCCACGAATCAGGATCGCTGTAGCGTTCCCATTTCTTCTGTGTCTTTAAAACCATTTTATAGGGGAGTTTCCTGCCGTCAGTGGTTTCTGCATTACCCGTTACGAGTTCTACATTACCCACTGTACCACCATGTAATGGTTTGGTTTGGAAGTCGGCGCAGATTATTTTTGTTCCGAGCATTTTGCTTAGGACCTGTGTTAACGTTTCGTTCTTTATCACGCTCATTGTGATGTCCTCCAATATCCAATAGATACAATTTCTCGCGTATCCTTGTGGACCTGTGGTTTATATAATACTTGGATTCACTGACATAAAATCACAATCCTATATAAACATCATATTTGAAAAGAAGACATCAAAGAAAGGTTGACTATAGATTTAATCAATTACTACCTCTTCCTGCCCGAGCTTGATGAAATCGCGAATGGAGCGGTAATCAGACCTTCCCTTTGTCCTTGGCTCGGGACATGACCTTCTACCGACAAACTATAAAGCCGCCAAGCAAACGACTTTTGCATGGGACATGTTCTTCGTTCGTGAAACATTGGTTATCTTGCCATTTATTGAACGATTCAGTCATTACTTAAAAAAGGCAACCGATCACATTCGACGGCTGCCTGTCTAGAACATCACAACTAGCTTCTCGCCCTTCTCTGAGCTATTTGGGCGCGAAAAGGCGAGGGCTTCAGCTCGCCCTCGCCAGTTTTGCGCTGCGAATTGATGCGGTAGTGTATACCACGAGCGCTGTCCAGATGAGCGCGAATCCGATGAGCAGAACCGGCGACACCGACTCCTTGAACACAAATATGCTCAGTAACAGCATGATGGTCGGCCCGATGTACTGTACAAAGCCGAGCGTGGACAGTGTCATCCGGGCGGCCGCCCGTGCAAAGAAGAGCAGCGGCAGCGCCGTTACCACGCCGGAAAGGAGCAGTTCAATAAACATCGGCGCAGGCAGCGTCCACGCCGTTGTCTTTCCGGCAGCGGCCAAATAGATCCAGTAGCCGAGCGCGATGGGCAGGACGACAGCTGTCTCCGACAATAAGCCCACCGAGGCGTCTTGGGCGATCTTCTTCTTCGCAAGGCCGTACAAGCCGAACGATACGGCGAGCGATAGCGCAACCCATGGGAACCGCCCGTAATCGATGGCGATGACGAGCACCGCAGCGCCTGCGATGGCAATCGCGAGCCACTGGCCCCGGTTAGGCTTCTCCCGAAGGAAGACGACCGCCAGCAGCACGTTCAGCAGCGGGTTCAGATAATAGCCGAGGCTGGTCTCGACAACATGGCCGTTGTTGACGGCCCAGATGAAGATAAGCCAATTCAAGGCGATCAGCAGTCCGCTGGCGGTGAGCGATAGGATGAGCGAGCGGTTAGCCGCCACCCGCTTCATATCCCCCCAGCGGCGCTGAACGGCAACGAGAATCCCCATGAAAACAAACGACCAGACAACCCGGTGCGACAGAATCTCGCCAGCCGGCACATCGTCAAACAACTTCCAATAAAGCGGGAGAACCCCCCACATGATATACGCAATAATTGCGTTGACTAACCCATTGTTCATCAATATGTTCCCTCTTCTCTCTCTCCTGTATCTGAACGGATTATACGCCTGAACCCCCGGGGAAGTAAAGTAGATATATGAAACCCCGGGGGCTTGATAGCTCGTATCTTAGCCTCCGGGGTTTCCAGCAGGAATGCGTTTATAGGGGAGGGAAGAACTCACACCCTTCTGCGTCCCCAGCCAAAAACTTTGACGTGTACCGTCGCTTTGGTCACCCAATAGGAGAGTACGTACAGCACAATGAACAAGATAAGCAGCGGCCTTAAGAAGAGCATAGCGACAATCCAGGCGATCAGAACTTGCCAATGCTTCAATTTGCGTAGAAACTTGACCGGCCATAGAATGATTTTGAATAACAGCTCATTATGCTGAAGCGCATCTAGAAACTCTTCCTGGTACTGTTTGTTGTCAGGCTCTAAGCGAACGGCATTTCGCATATACGTCTCTTTTAACTTGTAATCCCCCCGCTGGCCAGATGCCAGGCCGAGAAAAAAATATACTTCGGACGACTCCATATTATGCTCGAGGGCGATTCTTTCGAGCCTTACAGATTCCTCAAAGTGAATGAGCAGCGCTTCCGTATAACTTAACACGGCCAAATATAACGGTACTTCCGGATGGATTTCAAGCGCCTGTAATAGTGCGGCTTTCGCTTGCTTGAGCTTCCCTTTCTTGTTAAACATATTCGCTTGCAAATAATAATAATGAGACTCATAGGGATCGATTCGGAGCGCTTCCTGCACCGCTTCATCGAAAGCCCGGTCCTTATCGGCGGCATAGTACACGCAGACCCGCACATACCAGGCCAGCCTCTGCTCCGGCTCCCGGCGGAGCGCCTCGTTGGACCAATGGAGTGCCTTATCATTTTCATCCATCAGAAGATAGATATTTGCGATCAACGCAAAAACATCCGGGTCCTCCGGTTCCTGTTTTATGAGCTGCTGGGCTTCCTTTAACGCTTCCTTATACCGCCTCCATTCGATAAGCTGTTGCACTTTGGCATAAGCGGAATAATCCTGTATGGTTTCCAAATGCTCAATCCTCCTGGTCGAATTATGATTTGACACCATGCTTCTTTATGTATTCCAACACGATTTGATAATCCTGATTGACATCACTGAAGGTCGCATAGTTTTTGGCGGTTGCAAACCAGTCGAGTGTGGTTGCCTTCCGGCCTTTTGCCGACCGCTTTAAATCATCCTGCGTAATGGGCTGAATTTCCCCTTTCTCAAAGGTTCGCTCCATCGCGGCATCTACAGCATCATGAACGAGCTGCTCTAAATCGGCTCCGGAGAAAAACTTCGTCTCGGCGGCAATTTTGGTTAGGTTCAGCGAACCGAGCGGCTTGCCTGACAGCTTAAGTTCCAGAATCGTTTGACGCTCTGCCTCATCAGGCGGCGGCACAAAAACAAGATGGTTAAACCGTCCGGGACGTCTCAACGCGGAATCAAGGTACCAAGGCGTGTTGGTGGCTCCGATGACAAACACATTCTCATTCTCCGCCTGCAGTCCGTCCAGCTCCAGCAACAACTGGTTTACCAGCATGCGGTCATGATGCTGACGCATTTGATGACGGCTGCCTCCGAGGGCATCAATTTCATCTATGAAAATCACGCACGGCTTGTTTTCCCGGGCTTTCTCGAATATATCGTGCAAATTATGCTCGCTCTGTCCGGTGTACATGGAAAGAATGGACTGAAGCTCAACATGAAAAAAATGAGCATCGATCTCGCCTGCCACCGCACGTGCCAAAAAAGTTTTGCCGCATCCCGGCGGCCCGAACAATAGCAGGCTCCCTCCGGCTTGTTTGCCGTAGGCGGCAAAGATCTCCGGCTGTTGCAGCGGCAATATGAAGTTCATTCTGATCTTTTTCTTGACCTCTTCCAGGCCCCCGACATCGGCAAACGTTTCCATGGGTTTCTCGGATTCAACAAACGATTGATCGTCTTTACTGAAATGAATGAGCTTTAGATTTTTCCGCCGATATTTCGCCAGTTCATCATGGTCCGACATTCTGTTCTCTCCTCTGCAGCATTTTTCTTAAGAATATCATATTCCCATAAATTAGGGAGCCACTATAACAGAAAAGAGGCTGAAAATATGACGAAGCATGTCACTTGTATATCGATTTACCTACACATTTTTTCACATATACGTATTTCCACATAAAAACCCCCCAGCAATATGCTGAGGGCTTCCGTTCATACCGATATGTTGACCGGCGTATCATCGTCCTTATTCAAAATCTGCTTGTTGGCTTGCTCCAGCTGCGCGTCCTCAAAACTCACTAGGGGATCTGTCACGATAGGACAACATGAAGGGACCTCATCCACATCGGACGGGTCCCTGCTAGATTGTGTCTTACGGCTCGGTGCTACCGGTAATCTTCTCAAAGTACGGTGTAAGCTTCGCGCTGAGCTCATCCCACTGCTGTTGTTCTTCGGGAGTCAGCTTCTCTACATCTCTGACTCCATTTTCATTGGTAATCTTCAGCTTTAACTGCATCAACTGCTTGGTCAGCTCCGTATATTCCTGGAATTCCTCTTCCGTAAGCTTGCCCTTGGCCACTTGA
Organism: Paenibacillus sp. 7541; assembly: GCF_002276395.1. Taxonomy (NCBI): domain Bacteria; kingdom Bacillati; phylum Bacillota; class Bacilli; order Caryophanales; family Paenibacillaceae; genus Paenibacillus; species Paenibacillus sp. 7541. Next base: position 77,498 of record NZ_NQLZ01000001.1, read on the forward strand.
AGCATGGCCTCAATCTCTTGATATTCTTCCTGAGTCCCTCCGTGCTGTTCAATGGTTTCAACAGAACCGAAGATCATATCGGCTAGATAAGGCGAAGCGAATACAGCAGACGGAACCAGGATAGCCATTCCAATCACGCCTGCAAGTATGCGTTTTTTCATGGAAAATCGACCTCTCTTTTCGTTCACATAATGTTGATAAGATTGCCGGACTCGTCCGTACAGCTCGGGTGGGCAGTTCATCGACGCTGACACCTGGCGAAGCTCTTCCCGCAATTCCTTGTCAATGGACATACGCATCTCCTCCCGTCATTTCGAATCGTTTCCGGAGTTCTTTCATTGCCAGATGATGTCTGGATTTCACGGTGCCAACCGGGATCTGCAGCATGTCTGCGATTTCCTCCAGCGCATAATCGTGATAATAACGCAGGATGACAACGACACGCAGTTTGTACGACAACTGGCGAACCAGACTGAACAAATCATGCTGCATTTCGGACTGCAGCACCGCTTTATCCGTCCATACGAACTCTTCACAAGTCATCTGACGATTGCGCTCAAACAGGCGAATCCTCCGCCAGGCCTTTCTTTTCCAATCCTGGACAAGACGCACCGTGATCCCGTGCAGCCAAAACCGGAAAGGACGGCTCGGATCGTAGTTGTGAAAAGACCGCCACATGCGCATGTACACTTCATTCACAATATCCTCTATGTCCTGTTTGTTATAGACCAGAAAAGCAACCGTCCGATAGACGTCCTCGTGCGTTGCCTGATAGACAAGCTCAAAGGCCGACTCATCGCCGTTCGTCGCCTTTTCCAGCCATGGAAGTAACTCTTTATCATTCATGGGGGCCCCTCCTGAACATGTTACAACTCTTAATTCGCTCTCACGGGGAAAAAGGTTCAGTAAATGGATAAACTTTTATAACTATACTTCAAAAAACACCGCATACATAGCAACTTAGAACGCAATTTCTCGCTTGGCGATACCCCGGAGTCGCGTTCTTATTGTCCGAAAACACCTTATCCGTCCCGAGACCGAGACGAAAACCGTTCTGCCGCCCGTCACTCCGAAGTGGAGCATACGATATCTTGATATTAACGAATAAGAATACATACACTCTCCGGAAGCAGTCATGCAGCAGCAAAGCCATATCACACGAATGGAAAGGAGTAAGAAACGATGGAGATGATCTATCAGTTAGAGCATGTGAATAAAACGTACAAAAAAGGAAAAGTTGTTGCGAATCAGGACATCAGTTTGGACATTCAGCAAGGGGAAATTCTCGGTCTGCTCGGTCCGAATGGAGCTGGGAAATCGACGCTAATCAAACAGATGGTAGGCCACCTTGCTCCCTCATCAGGTACGGTACGCTATAGAGGAGCAAGTGTACAGACACAAACCAAACGAGTTGCGCAGGAGGTGGCCTACTACTCGCAGGAGCCTCACGCCCTGACCAGTTTGAAAACCTGGGAAGCCTTGTATTTTACAGGAAGGCTGCGGGGACTGACCAAGGAGTCGGCCCGAAAACAAACCGAGGAATTGCTGGAGCGCTTTGGCATGCAGGATCTCCGTCACAAGCTGCTGAAGAATGTGTCGGGCGGACAGAAGCGTTTAATCGGGATTGGAACCTGCTTGATCGGCTACTCCCCTGTCATGATCCTGGATGAACCGACCAATGAGCTGGACCCGAAAAAGAGAAGGCTTGTATGGGATCTGATTCAAGAACGCAATCGCCAAGGGGTAACGGTCATTTTGGTGACACATAATGTGCTGGAGGCTGAACAGGTTGTAGATAAAGTAGCTGTAGTCAATCACGGCAGGCTGCTCGCCATCGATCACGTGAGTGTCTTAAAGCAAAGAGTCGATCAGCGGATGAAGCTGGAGATTACGACATCCTTGGGCGAAAGCGAGCATGTTAGCCAATGCTTAAGCGCCCTGGGACAGTGGACCCAAATCGGTGAAAATCGAATCCGAACGCTGATCGAGAAGCAGGACGCCAGCTATGCGATTGAATTTCTGAGCAAGCATCAACTACCGATTCAGGAATATTCTTTGGTACCGCCGAATCTTGAAGATGTCTATTTTCATATCGATGACGAACAGCATAAGCCAGATCAAGCGGAGGTGGTCTAACATGGAACAGCTGAAACCCTCCATACAAAGCCAGAATACGCAGCTGCAGGAGGCTGTTATTCTCCAAGGGCACGAGCAGCAAAGTTTAATCCAACGCAGAATAACCGAATGGCTGATTCTGGCCCGCATTCAATTTACGATCATCCGCGAGGCATGGGTTTGGATATTCATCATGGCATGCATGTTTCCACTAACCACCCTGCTATTTCTCAAATTTTTCACCGTCGATCCAACGCCGGCCGTCATGACACGCATTATTACAGGGAACATGCTCTTCGGCCTTATCGTCATGGGACTCAATTCGATGGCTCAGGAGATATCTTGGCAGAAGCATCAAGGCCACTTCACCTATTATTCGTCCCTGCCGATCGCCAAGGTTAACTTCATCTTCGCCAACCTGCTGCGCGGTTTGATCATGAGCGTGCCGTCTTTTATTATCCTGGCGATGATCGGTCAGCTTGCTTACGGCATTCAATTCCATTACAGCTGGGGGCTTGTCCCTGTACTGCTGCTCACCGTCTTTAGCGTTGTCGGTGCGGGCGTCCTGATCGGCTTCTGGTCGCCTAACCACCAATTGACGAATATGCTGGTCCAGGCGTTGATGATGTTCATCTCGTTTCTGACGCCAGTCATGGTAGATATGGATCAATTGCCCGCGATCCTGCAGTGGTCCGCTTATATCTTTCCGACCACTTATGCCGCCGCAGCCATGCGGGAGGTGCTGATTTCGGGCTGGTCCGGCTCTGTCGCCTGGAACACATTTGCACTATTGCTGTTCTCACTGATTTCCATCATATTGATTTTGAAAAAGGTAGATTGGCGAGTGGATAAGTAAAATAAGCTTCTCTTCCTCAAGCGAGTATATGATTACTCTCCCCCTCCTGCCCTCTAATAGGGGCATGGAGGGTTTTTGAGCAAAAGACAGCTTCTCATTTATTCAATTGACCTTACTCGCTTCACGTTCAAAATTCACCCTCGCCCACTCCCCTTCGTTCTTAAACAGCTCAACGACAGCCTCACGACTTGCCGGCGGTTCATCGATCCAACTTAACAGAGTACGAATGATCGGTTCTTTGTCCGGAAAGTGCTGCAAAAATACTTCACATTGCTCCAGAAGTCTTGTCGTCCAAATCTGAGACCGCGCCATCACCATGGAATAATAGGTTCGAATCAGTTTACGAGCGAAGCCCTGTGTAATGGATTGGAGCTCTTCAACAGAAGCCGTTTCTACCCTAGTAAGTGTCCGCGCGAGGGATTGACCAATATCGCCATTGAAGGAAATGGCAATCTCGGATGTAAGTTTATACGGACCAAAATGTCTGCCTATATCCTCCCCGTACACACAAACACAGAGTTCTCTAAGGAATGCATTCTCGTAATAATTTGATGGATCCATTGTATAATCGTAAAATGCAGCAGCGATGCCTACATCACGTACAAGATAACGATACGGCTCGGACAGGTCTCCGGACAGTTGCTTTAGTTCTGCCAATTTCATCGAATCCTGCTTGCCATAAAACATAGCGATGAGATCTAAATCGGATTGAACTTCAACCGCTTCACCTCTGGCTACGCTGCCGTATACATAAACACTGTGCAATTGCTCCTGGAACACACTTTTGAGACGCTCGACAGCTTCTTCGATGCAATGTTGATACTTGCTGTCTATTTTGTTTATGCTGACATCGCTTATAATACATCCACTCGGATCCAAACCATATCCTGCTTTTAAAATCATCATAATGCCTCCCTCCCTCTATACACCGTAAGTTTACTTGATATGGACCGGGATGGATACTTTATGGTCATAAGTTTTTATATAGTAGAATCCAGGCAACAGCAATTGCTCTGGCTTGTCTGTAGTGTTAAATGAATAGGTCTGCTCCCATAGGATGTTGCCATTGTTCAGATCCCAGGGCCGTGAATTGGAAATCGACGATACGGGCACAATGCTCCCCCCGGCTTGTATGGATAATTGGTCCTTATCCAGGATTGTAAATTGTTTGCTGGCAATGACGATGTCATAGCCTCCATCGGTCTCGGTCACGCTTCGTATCCATAATTTTTCGTCACCTATACGAATGGACTGATCGGATGGTGAAGCAAGCGAAATGGGTTTCTCTACTTGCTGATAACCTTGGAAGTTTGTGAGTACAAGCTCAAGGGACTCCAATTGATCGGTTGGAAGCACATCATAATCCAGTTCAAACCCTGGAAGTTCTGTTTCAGCGTGACGAATCGACCTCATTCCCCAAGACTTGACTTCGGTCCCATTGACGAATAGCTTGGTTTTGCCTGTAAACCTAGGATGGCCGTCTATTTCCAGGTCATAATAGCCTCTTACGATCGTTGAAGATGGCGACGCCGTTATGAAGTCGAAATGAACGGTTCCCAGATCAACTGGAACCGAAATGGACAGTTTTTGTTTAATAATGCTCTTCATCGCTTTATTCGCTTCAAATTGGAAGGAGATGGGATAGGTTATCCGTTTCCCCGAATCCTCCCACCTGCTGAATGTTGCTGTTAATGTTCTGGAGAATGGACTAACCGGCTCGAATTTATATATTCCCTTATACTGCGATCCGTCAGGGCTAAAGGTGCCTGACCCTTCTTTCGGATCGGAATCCGTCAGAAAGCCTTGCAGTGCATCCACGTTGTAGCGAAATGAACGATCATCGGGATCGAATACGGTGCCTTGAGGCAAATCAATGGAGTAATACATAATGAATGCATTATCATCCGCAATCACTCCATTCACGGTAATGGCAGTACCGTCATCAAACGTTTTACTTTTATTCACTGACTGGCCATACCCGTGTTCTTCCACTTCTGAGAAGCTGAGCGAAGTCAATGCGTTTCGATCCAGCAGCTTCGCGCCGTAATAAGCAAAGGCCGGATACTGGTATATGCAGGCAATCAGCATAAGTGCTGCGGCTGCCGATGCAACCCATGGCAGCGCTTTGCTTCTTCTCCGTTTGACCGGCACATTCTCAAGTGCATGCCGAAGTCTGCCCTCAAGCTCTGGCGGGGCTTGTACACTAAGAAAGCTCTGCTTGTGTGCTTGTAATTTCTTCTCGATCGTTCTCATAACGATCACCTCCAATCAAGTCTTTGAGCTTCTTCAGCCCTTGTGTCATTCTTGATTTGATGGTGCCAAGCGGTGCACCGGTCATGTCTGCGATCGTCTGATAGGACAGATCGTGAATATAACGGAGCTCGATCACTTCCCGCTGCTTAGCATTCAGATGGGATAACAATTCCTGCATGTTCATGGCAGACTCGGAATAGCGAAATGGATTATCGTCCGTCATTCCCGCAAGCGATGCTTCCTCTTCTCCTTGCATAGGCAGGTACCGCGTTCTATTGCGCAGTAGCGTTTTGCACCGGTTGACCAGAATGGTTTTGCTCCAACTGTAGAAGGCTTCGCCATGATGCAATTGATCGATCTTTTCATAGATCGTGACAATCATATCTTCCAAGGCATCCATCGCATCATGCTCGTTTCCCATATAGGAGTATGCAAGACGGTAATATGCATCCTGATCAGCCAGAATGAGCTGTAATAAAGCTTCCTTGTTTCCTTTTTGGGCTTGCTTGACAAGACGGCTGACTTTCATGATCCCCCTCCTTTCATAGATAAGAGATGTCAGAGGTTCTAAAAGTTCATTTCGTAATAAAAAACACCACAACCAAGAAGCAGGGAATGAATGCCCTGCATTCCTAAAGGTTGTGGAGGGAGTAAAGCCAAAGCCGCCAATAGGTTGATTACCAATCTTACCGATCACTCCGGGACAAACCTTAAGCGGATGATGTTCGTTTATAAGCCCTAATGGCGAAAATATACGCAACAATAAGAATACCCAGGCACCAAGCGAGCGCAATCCAAATGTTATTGCTGACGGGTTGGCTGGCAAGCAGAGCGCGTATCGCACTTACAATGGGGGTTACTGGCTGGTTTTCCGCAAAGACACGCACCACGAGCGGCATCGATTCCGTAGGCACAAACGCCGAACTGATGAATGGCAGGAAAATAAGGGGATAGGAAAATGCGCTTGCACCTTCTACCGATTTTGCGGACAATCCGGCAATAGCCGCGATCCAAGTCAAAGCGAGCGTGAACAGCATGAGTATACCGGCTACGGCTAACCAAGACAGTATCCCCGCCGATGAGCGAAAGCCCATAAGGAGTGCTACGAGAATAATAATGAACACGGATAAGGCGTTGGATACCAGAGATGTCAGCACATGACCCCAAAGCACGGCGGAGCGCGCGATCGGCATGGTATGGAACCGCTCAATAATCCCCCGTTGCTTATCTAGAAACAGACGATAAGCTGTATAGGAGATCCCGCTGGCGATTGCAATCAGCAGAATGCCAGGCAGTAAATAATTCACATAGTTATCCGTGCCTGTGTCAATTGCGCCACCAAACACGTAGACGAACAGCAGCATCATCGCAATTGGAGTGATGCATACCGTGATGATGGTGTCCATGCTGCGAAAAACATGGCGGATGGAACGTCCGAGCATCACGCCCATATCACTGAAGGAGCGGTTCTTTGCCGTTTCCATTTAGATCGCCTCCTTATTGCCGACGATGGCGAGGAAGATCTCCTCTAAAGTCGGCTGTTTCTCAACATATTCCACCTTCGCTTGTGGAAGCAGCGTTTTCAGCTCGGCGAGTGTGCCATTCGCAATAATCCTGCCTTCATGAAGAATGGCAATTCGGTCGGCAAGCTGCTCGGCTTCTTCCAAATACTGCGTCGTCATGAGGATTGTTGTGCCATTGTCGGCAAGCGCCTTGACAATCTTCCACACCTCGATTCGTGCTTCAGGATCGAGTCCGGTCGTCGGTTCGTCGAGGAAGATGATCTGCGGATTCCCCACAAGGCTCAAGGCGATATCCAGTTTGCGGCGCATCCCTCCTGAATACGTAGACGGCTTGCGATGAGCGGCTTCTGTCAGTCCGAAGCGCTTAAGCATATCATCTGCCACCTGATGCGGATTCTTAAGATGCCGCAGCTTCGCGATCATGATGAGATTTTCCCGTCCGGTCAGAATCTCGTCTACGGCAGCAAACTGGCCGGTTAGACTGATGGACTGGCGCACATGGCCAGGACGTGACGCCACATCATTTCCATTGACAACCGCAGTGCCTCCGTCCGGTTTAAGCAGCGTACAGAGAATTTTGACGATCGTCGACTTGCCGGCCCCGTTGGAGCCAAGCAGTGCGAAAATCTCACCTCGCGTCACTTCAAAATCTACGCCTTTTAGGACTTCAACATCTTTGAAAGATTTCCGCAGTCCTTTCACTTCAATCGCTTTTTCCATGCCGGCAGCCCCTCTACTTTGTTTTTTTCGACACCTTTTGTATGGCTTTATGAACTTCCTGATTAACAGATTCCTGATAGAGATCAGCGTAGGTTTTGGAATCCTTGATGAGGTCGTCGCAGAACGCCGCGACATCACGGCCTGTCACTTCAAGCACGTCTTTCCCCATAGCCGCTCCTTCTTCAAAAAGATCGACGATCCCCGAGAGCAGGTCCGTCCCTTCGGTTAACTGCACAGGACCGACCTTAAACAGATACTTCTGAATCTCTTTATACACAATCTGATAATCCCGCGGGAGCGCTTTGACACGAGCCACATGTGCTCGCCATTCTTTTCTGCCTTCAATCATCTCTCGTATTCTCATGGTTTCCTCCTCCTATTTCCCTAATTTCTTGGCGACATTATCGTTGAGCTGCTTGCGCCACTTGTCACGGTAGGACGCCGCCCCTTCTTCACCAACCAGCGCTAAACAGAAGCCTTTAATATCGTCCCCGAGAACCTCCTGGACACGCTGACCTTCGGCTGCTGTTTCCTCGAGCAGGCCAAGCACGCCGTCAAGAATAGGCATGAGGTTACGACCCGTGAAATTGGAGTGTGGCCAAAGATTGACGTTGATTTCTTCCCATGCAGCCTGATAGTCGGCTGGCAGCTCTTTGACCCGTAATTCAAAGGATTTCATTTCTTTTGTCATGTCACTGCCCGTGATCATCTCCCAGAAGTTCATCGCTCTCTCTCCTTTAACTCATTCATTTTTGATGATAAGAACGCCCATTTTTCCCAGAACTTTCGCAGCTCCTCGCGCCCCGCATCATTGAGCACGAAAAACTTGCGCGGTGGACCCATATCGGATGGCTTCTTCTCGGTGTCCACAAGGTTGTTCTTCTCCAGCCGCACCAAAATGGTGTAGACGGTTCCTTCCACAACATCTGTAAAGCCAAGGGCATTCAACCGCCGTGTGATTTCGTAGCCGTAAGTTTCTCCGCGGTTTATAATTTCAAGGACACAGCCCTCAAGCACACCCTTAAGCATTTCGGTTAGGTTCTCCAGTACAATCACCTCTGCTATTCTGTATGACTGGTATTCAGTATTACTTATTACCACTACATAGTATCACTAAGTAGTTGGTTTGTAAACAGCATTTGCCTTCATATTCATTATTTATTTGTACGCATGATACGACACGGTGAATCGATGTGCTTGCCTAATGATAACGATCATCGACTCGTCCCCGAGTTCCAACCGTGATGGAGTCCCCGTAATTTTAGAATTGACAACATTCAGGCCATGCTACTATACTGTTACCGAGTCGAATACTTAAAACCGATTGCGGATGTGGACTTTTCTGGAGAGTAATCTTCATTTTCGCCACACAAAGGCCTTGCTGGTCATTTGTGTGGTTTTTTGCGTTTGGTTCACGATGAAGGAGGAGAATAGATTCATGAAATTGTGGCACTATGCATTGATTGTTTTTCTTGGAGGCTGCTGTTACGGCATATTATCCACGTTTGTTAAACTGGCGTACGCGGCCGGTTATACGGTTTCGGCAGTCACTGGAGGGCAGTACTTATTTGGCGCTGTGCTGGCATGGCTTGCAGCTCTGTTGACCAACAAGAAGAGATTAACCCGTAAACCAATCATCAAGCTGTTGCTGTCCGGAATTCCCTTTGGATTAACCGGCATCTTCTATTATCAAGCTTTGCAGACCCTTAATGCGTCACTGGCGATCGTGTTCTTGTTCCAGTTCGTTTGGATCGGAGCGCTGCTGGAGTGGGTTTTCCATAAGAAAAAGCCGACAAAGAGCAAATTGATCTCCATCGGATTGCTGCTCGCGGGCTCTGTGTTGGCCACCGATCTATTATTTCAGGACCAGATGGCGGTGTCATGGCAAGGAAGTCTATGGGGCATGCTTGCGGCGTTCACCTTCTCCACATTCATTTTCTTAAGCAGTACCGTCGAGAGAACAGCCCCGCCCATGTTAAAAAGCGCCCTTATCTCCACTGGCGGCGTAATGACGGTGTTCATCGTTTTTCCGCCTACGTTTCTAATGGATTGGGATGTGTTCACCGGTATGATTCCTTATGGATTGGCACTGGGAGTATTCGGTGTCGTGCTGCCGCCCCTTCTGTTTGCGATTGGAATGCCGCATGTCGGCTCAGGACTCGGAACCATTCTCACCTCATCGGAGCTGCCGGTTGTCATTATATTGTCTTCCCTGGTGCTCGGAGAAGCGATTAGTTTCACACAGTGGATAGGAGTTGCCACGATCCTGGTCGGGATTGCCAGCAGCAACATTCGCTATGATTATTTGGGTAAGAAATGGTTTAAGATACCGAAGACTTTACATCGATGACTGACCCCAAATGAATGATACAAGAAGCAGCCGCTCATCAGATGGCGAAAGCGTGATTCGTGACGCAATCTGGGAGCGGCTGCTTCTTAATGTTCATGAGACAAAGGGCCTTCATCTGCCCCAATTTGAGCAGGGTCAGATTCTACTCACTCACTTGAAACCGTGATCTCATGCGGTTGATGAACCGTTGTCCTGTGTTCGCCTCTGTAACCGTAACGTCCCACATCACGACATTGGTCATCGGATTAGGATCTGAGTTCACAATGGTTACACACGAACAAGCCCGCCATCCTTCACTTCATACACCTGATCGGCGACGCCCTCAAGCAGGCGGGCATCGTGGGAGATAAAGAGGATCGTGCCTGTGTATTTTCGCATCATCGTCTCGAGCGCTTCCACGGCTGGAATGTCCAGAAAATTACTCGGTTCGTCCATGAGCAGGATATTATAGCGTCCAAGCAACAATTTGGCCAGCTGGAGCTTGATAATTTCGCCACCGCTTAATACCGACAGCTCTTTGCGAACATCCTGCTGCGTGAACCCCATGGAGGCGAGAACTGATCGAATGTCGGAAACCGGGTAATCACAGTTTTCCTGCATGAATGCCATGACGTTCTGATTTCGATCGAATTTGTAACCGGTTTGGACAAAATAGCCGATTTCCGCCTTTGGCGATAACGTAATACCGCTTTCCCGATCGCGGATCATGTTGAACAACGTCGTTTTGCCGGCGCCGTTTGCGCCCTTGATCGCAATCTTGCCTCCTAGCGGGAATTGGAAGGATACATGGTCGAAGATCACCTTATCCCCGAATCGCTTGCAGATGTCGTGCCCTGTAATCGGAAATGGATGATGGAGCTCCAGCGCTTTATTCTGTCGAAATTGGACATTTCGCACAGCCTCGGGCGGAGTGACTTCGCCAAGCGCTTCGATTCTCCGTTTCGTATTTTTGGCGGCGTTATGAAGCTTTTTTTGCTTGCTGCCTTGGGATTTTTGATGTCCGAGACGTCCGCCGCTTTCCGATCTGCTCTTTCTGCCCGATTCCTTACGGTCAAGCTTCCGTGCCTGATTCTTCTTCTCGATCATAACCTGTTCCAGCCGCTCCCGTTCTGCCACGTATTGATTATATTGGGCTACCTGGGCTTGTCGTTCCTCTTCCTTCAGAACCAAGTAGTCGGTATACCCTCCCCAATATTCCGTGATCTTCCCGTCTTTTAGCTCCCAGATCTTATCGACAACCTGGTCGAGAAAATAACGATCATGACTGATGATGAGCAGCGCACCGGAATAATGTTTAAGCTGGTTCACGAGGAAGTCGATGCCTTCGCGATCCAGATGAGATGTCGGCTCGTCGGCAAAGATGCCATGCGCTTCGCCCGACAGTGCCTGTGCAATTTTCAATCGTGTCTCTTCCCCGCCGCTCATGGTCTCGGCCTGCACTCGGTCAATGCCTAATTTGCCAACGATAGCGTAATCCTGCACATCTTGGACGATTACCTCATCCAACTGGGGGAGATAAGTGAACGTGCCTTCCCTTGCAATCTTGCCGTGCTGCAGAGGCATTTTGCCGAGTAACGTTTTGAGCAGCGTGCTTTTTCCAGCTCCGTTGGCACCAACCAGGCCGATTCGGTCATATTCATACAACTCCAGCTGGTCGATATCGAGCACAGTACGTCCCAAGTATTCCACATAAAGATCCTTCGCTTTTATCAATAACATTTATTTTTCCTCCTTCGAAAATCGCAGTTTCCGTCGTTCTGTTCGCAGGTTGACCTGCGATTTAACAAAGAGAGGATTATATAAAGAAGTACCAGTGTAACCTATGCATTGTCATGCCTCCTTTTCACATCAATGACTTTGACGTTTCAATTCCAACATGAAAGCAATAAAAAATGCAGATCCAAGTCCACATGTGGGCTTGAATCTGCATGGGTTACGTGCCAGAACAGAGCGAAATAAAGCACAGCAAATATGCCGTCCGGGTCGCAATCCATGTCCTCATACGTAAAAATAAGCAGCTCAAAAAAAGCCCACCTGAGTGGAAATCCGCTTCTTTATCGCATACTTACCATAAACGCATGGAGTGAACCATTGATTACAATCCCCCTCTTCTTTAAGAGCCGTATCTTAACATTGGCATTTGACAGCTGTCAATTGATAAGCTTTCCCAATCCATTATTGCAAACGGCAATACCTGCCGGGATTCGAAGCTTGATCCGTTCAATATTCATGTACAAGCGTTCATTTGATGCAATGAAAAACAAACGATTTGTGTTCAGGCCCCGCTTGTTTCAACTCCCAATCGCCATAAGTTGTGACTCGCGTAAAACCTGCCTTTTTTAGCGACTCGGTGAGCTCCTCCTGATTCCGGAACCTGATCTGCATTTTTTCATGAATCAACACTTCGCCTGTCCCTGCATGTTTGACGGTTTCATAAAAAGTGAAGATATCTCCCTCGAACCCTTCATATTTCGTATGAATTTCAAGCGGATCTCCGGTTGCCATATCTTTGGCTGCATCAGGAGCCGTATCCTTCTCCCACGCTTCCCAAGCCTTAGCTAACGGGTTTCGTGTATCAAATATATAATGTCCCCCAGCTCTCAAGGAGCGGTATACATCCGAGATCGTCTGCTCCCAGCTCTCGTCGGTCAGAAATACCTGGGCAACATTGGCTGTCATGATAACGGCATCATAAGCATTGGTTTGCAATATCGTGCTATCCCCAATAATCCAAGTGACATGGTGTGCATCGTCCTTGGCTTTGGCCACTTCAATCGCTTCCGGATTGGGGTCAATAGCTGTAATGTCATAGCCTTCCCGAGCAAGATGCATCGTCCATCTTCCTGTGCCGCAGCCTAAGTCTGCAACCCTTTTCACATCCAGGCTCTTTAGAAGGGCCAGGAAAAATTCATCGTCTCTTCCCCAGTGATTAACCTGGTCGTATACCAACGGAATCATATAAGGTGTCCACTCGCTTTCTCATCGTTCATGATTACAACCATGATAAAAGCCGAATGCCGTGAGGTCAAAGGAATGATCAATTATAAATGTATTCTACCTGCCGCTCTGCCTGCCAGCTTTACGCACGCACATCAGCTTGTGTTCACCACATTATTGCTGCCTGCCCCAGGGCCTAATCCTCGGCCCTCTAAACGAAGGGGATCCTCATGGCTGTAGAGGACATTCCCAATCGTACCCGCTGCTCCTGTCAGTAACAGTCTCCGTTTCATTCGATTCATCCCCTCTATCGCTTCATCATTATACGATTACTCTGCTGTTAGTCATTACCCTTTAGAAGTAGGATATATGCGATATTTTCGCCGCCACTTGGTTTAATAGGGGGGAATCTTTATGAATTGGAGCACTAGAGATCTCGGGAATCGTCTGAATGCAAGGGGTCTCCACTTGGATAAGCTATGCTCATTTACTTCCCAGCCTTGGCCGGTACTGAAAAATAGGTCATCTGAACAGCGGACACAGGCTTAGCTACCGGTTCTTCCACCGCTGACGGTGACGTCAACGCTGCATCATTCCCGCTTCCATCCGAGCAATTTCGGCGATACCGTCCCTCTTCCAGCTTCATATCAATAAAATCGACGACCTGCTGCAGCGAGGCAATCTGGCTGACGATATTCTCCCGATGGTTCCTTAAACGTTCCACCAGCTCCGGGAACTCCCCGGGATCGGCATCGATGGCTACCCCCAAGAATGGACGCATCTCATCCAGTGGCATCCCTGTCTTCTTCAGACAGGATAACAGCTGGATCGTCTCAATGTCCTCCTGCCGATAGATGCGATGTCCATTTTCTTTCCGCTCCGCTCGGGGGAGCAAGGAGATTTTTTCATAATAACGAATCGTATCCTCAGAGATGCCTGTCAGCTCGGCCGTTTGCTTGATCGTAAATACCTGTTGTGCCTCCATCCGATTCCCTCCTAAAAATTATGTTATGTGCAATATATCTTGGAGCTGGCTCTAAGTCAACTCTCTTCTCCCTTATCCGCAAGAACTACATTTCACTTCTTGACTTGGAGTCGACTCCAAGTTCTACAATGTGTGAAATCACGGGGAAATGTCCCTATCTTAGGAGGAAGAAGAGACCATGAACACTCACCAGCAAGGATTTACCGCACTGATTACAGGAGCTAACGCCGGGATCGGCTTGGCGTTAACGAAGAAACTGCTGTCCGAAGGCTGGCAGGTGGCCGCCTTGAACCGCTCAGCCTTTTCGCCTGAGGACTCGTTCATCCAGCAAGCGCTCTTGAGCAAACAGCTTCGTCTTTATCAAGTCACAGACCTTACGGATTACGCCAGCTTGAGAACCACACTGCATACCATTCGAACCAGCGAGCAGCAGATTGATATTATGTTCAATAATGCCGGCGGCAGCTTCCCGGAGCTGGCTTATTCACCACAAGGACGTGAGAAGCATTATGAACTGATGACGGTAGTACCGTATATCATTCTGATGGAGCTAAAGGATCTACTAAAGCACGGCCGTTTGAAAACGGTCATTAACACTTCATCTGCAGTGCTTCGGATGACGAAGAAGTTTAGTCTGGAAATTCTGGAGGAGCCCAGGACCTTCCGTAAACTGATCGGACCTTACGCCAGTTCTAAGCTGGGACTTTCGCTATGGACACACGCCATTGCCCCTCAGCTTGCCCTGGATAACATTAAGATTCGCAGCGTCGATCCCGGGAGCAACAATACGATCCGAAAAGGGAAAACGTCCGGACTGCCTGTTCTGGTCCACATGTTAATGAAGCTGTTCTTTCCTCCTCCAGCCCATGGTGCGGACAAATTGTATGAAGGCGCTCTTGGACAACACCGGGATAAGACGGGGGTGTTTATATCCAACAATCGGATGATGGAGTTGAAATATATCGATCAAGCGCCTCGTATTTTGGAGAGAATGCATGCGATTTACAAGCACGAATATTTGCAGACATAAAAACAAAGAGGGCGAACTCGCCCTCCTTGGGAAATATTAAATGCCGGAAGTTGCTTTATAGGTAAAGCGTGCTCTATAAGAGCCTTGTAATACCCCAACCTTCGTGCCATCCTGCTTGCTAATCGTTTGAGGCAATTTGAGATCATAACGAACCTCGAACTGATGCGTTCCTCCGCCGAAGGACGGTCTGGCTTGTATAATGGCCTGCGATGCATTCGAGAGAACAAGTTGAGACACCAGCGTCCCCTGTCCCGAACCAAAATGGATAGGAGCACCGGTTACCGGCCCTTTATACGCTGTCGTTACCTCAACCGCTGATGCGGGAATGTAGAATTTTTCCAGGACACCATTGATTACTTTCTCGATTTCAAAATCGGTAGAGCTCATACTGACTGTATAACCAGCGTCAGTACCTCTTCCATCAACGACCGTCATCATTGTCTCCGCTTGTGATGACTGAGCCTGTTTGACATCCAGGCGTATGTCATCAAATTTCAGAGGCGTTTGAAAAGCCCTTAACCCCGAGCCGACAACCTCCAGCTTTTGTTCCGACACGTCAGCTGCAAAGGTGGAAGTACCCAGAGAAAGCAGCAATACAGACATGCTCATAGTGCCAAGCAGCATCTTCTTATACCGACTTATCATATTATTTCCTCCATCGTTTCTTTTTCAGGAATGGTTAGGCAGGTTGGGCATGCGCTCATTCCCCTCCTGCAATCAAATTCCTTTGGCCAAAGAGAAGGTGAACAGGGATCTGTATACGCCCACTCTCAAACCGACTCTGTCTCCTGCCTGATGTGCACTTCCCGCTCCTGCCGAGACGACTTCCACCGAGCTAGGGACGCGGAATGTAAAATCCATAGGAATATCGTAGTAACCCATTCCCTGGAATGGTTCGGCTTGTGCCAAGGCTTGTTTTTGAGCACCCAAAATATAATTCCCTGTTCTAGCAACTTGATCTGGTGAACCGGCAAGAACTTTTGCAGATTTCACATCCACACTCAGAGACGAAGATGGAATCTTAACTATGAGATCCGAGGTGTTTAAGCCGGTGTCAAGAACTGGATCACTCACAAAGTCGGTGATCGACAAGGAATACGTCCAGCCATCACCTTGGCCTGTACTATCTTCAAGCAGCGCACTCGTGACACTGTTGATCATCTGGTAATCATGGACGGTCTGGATTTCGATGTTGTCCAGCAACAAACCATGAAACTGTGAAGAAAGCCCCCCGCCTATGACGTTTAGAATCGCTTCCTGATCCGCTGCCGTTACCTCGGTTCCCCAGGTTGGGTCTACACCCGGACTCGGATTCGGATTAGCGCCATTTAAGGCGGGTGTGATATATTCTTTGTCTGTCAGAATATATCCCGTTGACGGATCCAAGACTCTGATTTTGATCGGAAGATGAGCCCCGACGTCAATCGGACCAACATATTCATGATAATTTCCGCCATGATCGAGAGAGTATTCTTTCATCCAGTTGCCTGTTGGAAGATTGGAGAAATCAATCACCAGTTTATCGTTCGCGTCACGAAGGAATGCAGGATCATAGACTACGCCGGTGACCACAAGCGTCGTCTCGGCACTGACATTCACCCCGTCTGTGACACGTGCTTTATATACGGAACCAATGACGTTAGGAATCATGAAGGTGTACTTCCGCTCCGTAGAGTCGGGATCAGACGATGAGCCCGTATAATGGTTGAAAATGTCAGGCTCGTCCACCCAAAGGCCGTGATCATGCTGAAGCTGGAGGAACCCTTGGGTTGGATTAAAGCTAAATGATAAGGACCGCTGATCGTTCGAATCGACATCACCCAGATGGCCAATAGGTGCCGTCAGCACGCCTGGAGTAGCCGGTGACACATTGATGTTATCAGTGACCCTTGCTAGCTCGGCTCCGAAGGCATTAAGAATGATTGCAGAAACCGTATGGTTACCATTCATTAACTGGATCGGCGATACGTAGTCGGATACCTGGCCGTTTACCTCCACTTGAACTTGTACCCGGCTCAAATCAATCGCTCCGGTATCAACGGTCACAACCCCATCTTGCTCAAGCAATTTAGGGTAACCCACCGGAATCTCGATTGGATCATTGCTGATGTTCATAATGAGTGGATCACTGTAGATGATATTGGTGCCGGTATCTAAACCTGCTCGTGCATGAATCGTCACAGATCCGACGGAAGTGACTACAATCGGATGAGTGTAGTTCACCCAAGTGACGCCGTTGTCCATAGAATACTCTTTTATCATTGCTGAAGCTGGGTAATCCAGGGTGACGACAGAATTCTCGAATTTATCGTAAGAGAGGGACTCTATAGGCTTGTCTATCATTGCTGGCACAGGCGTATAGCCGGACGGGTAGATGCCAGTTACTCCATTCTGCATAACCGGGCTGGATCCTTGGAAGTAATACAAATTACCATCTTCTCCGATTCCGTATACTTCATTTCTAGCATCAGTCCCCGTATATGTTGGAGGAACTTCCAGCAGCCCGACATAACGTACATTGTTTATTTTGCCGTATTGTGTATTCGAAATAACATAGACCTCACCATTGTCACGTAGCGCATATAAATGGTTGTAAGAAGCAGCAATGTCGACTATATCTTTGACTTCATTGTCTGTTCCTTCGATTGGAGTAGGAACCGTAAGCTTCCCTCGAATTCCGGTTAAGGGACCGATATTCCCCGTGCCCAAGTTGGCTGGATCATTCCCGTTGCTGCCCAATGCGTATACCCTGCCGTTGTCCTGCAAAATAATGACAACCGATGAAGAGGTATGCGGTGCAACTAAGTATTTGACAACACTAGAAGCAATTAAAGTTTTGCTCGCGTTATAGTTTCCGGAACTATACCCCATATTTCCAATTGGAATCCCCCATGACACAAGGTCCCCATTAGACTGCAATTCGAAGAACGTGTTATCTAATCTTGTTGAAAGAGACGCATTCCCTATAGCTTTAAAATCAGTTAACGCTCTGGTTACATTTTCTGCGTTGGAGACTGGAAGCGGGTATAGCTGTGTTGAGCGAAGTTCGTCGTAACCGTATCTGCCCAATTTTGTCATATAAGGTGCCGGTTGAGCAGAGTCAGTTAACGTATAGTAGGAGCCGTTAATTTTAAAATATCGCATGTCCAATAAGGGTTGGATAGTTTGGTTCGCTGAATAATCCTGCCACAAAGCATGTCTGCCAACATCCTTATGCAAGTATCCCATTTCGAAATCATCCGCAGATGTAAACGCTGGAAACATCCTAGTTATGTTAATCGGCTTAGCATCATGAAAGGAATCCGAATTAAAAGCTCTTCCGATCTTATATACTTGTCCATCCGTGACAAGAAGCACATTGTTATAATTGAGTTGAATAAATTTCCTTACACCCGTCAATGGAGTGTCCGTATCCGGGTTAATGACCTCGGTCGGGGCGGTTTTATCTGACTTTGTGCCGGTACCTAGCTGTCCGTTGGTTCCCCCACCAAAGGCATATACGCTGCCATCCGCTTTTAACGAAAACCAACTCATCGTTTGCAATTGCATGCTCGTATGTTCCCCACGACCATCCAAGTATGCAAAGTCAACGACGTTCGTATCGCGGAGTGTTAAAGGGTTATTATTTGTACGAATCAATAGGTCTCCATTGTTCATCAGCTTGATCTGCATGTTCGTTGTAAAACCATTGTGTGCGCCAGCTGTAAAGATTCGTTTGGCATTATGGTCATGTGTAATGAATTTTGAATCGACGGGCAGATTACTCCCGGTATTGACCCCAATCGTTCTTCCATCGCTTAAATGAATTTGTGTCTGAGTACCTTTGGAAATTTGATCGTACTCATAGGTTGTACCATCAATATTCCCATAACCAGCTCCCTGAGCTGTATTCGTACCCTGGAGCAGAAGCGCAGGAGCGAATAATACCGCAGCTAGCACAACGGAAAGTGTCCGTTGAAAGGATGATCGCCTTTGTCGTTGAACCATGAACCCAACCTCCAATTTCATTTAAATGTACTTTCGAAACCCCAATGTTTTTTCATTCGTTAAGCTCCTTTCATTACATTGTCATCATCCCCTTTCAGGTTGTGGGATAGCTCCATTGCCTGACTTGTATTAAGCGTCTGATTCCATTTCGGCTCTTCCCCTTCCGCTATGTATCCAAGCTTCACCACATAGAGGGTGAATGTTGTACGATCAAGCTGTACTTTTCTCCTGGTCCTTTCAAAGGAATAGCCTTTGTTCATATATCTGCTGATCCGTTCTTCAAGGTCCCCCTTCTTCCGTTTGACCAGTAACCATAACAACAGGAGTACAAGAATGGATATCAGGATGACGCCAGCAATAAGAACAGATCTCAACCAATCTGGAATCCCGCCGTCGACTTCGATTTTCCCCGCATACTCCATTAATGCCTGTGCTTCATTCTTTGCCTCTGGAGTAACGGTAAACTTAAACATCCTCCACGCTTTTTGACCCGCATAATTCGCCTCAAAGTAGGCTTCATACTCCCCAGGCATCAGGAGCTTGCCCCTGGCGATGCTGACCATGCTGGCTGTGGTTCCGTAATAGATCGAACCGGCTTCATAATCATTGCGGTATATGATATTTTTTGAAGTGTCGCGTATCTCCAGATAACCGGTGGGCTGCTCCAAAATCGTGCCCGTATTCTCCAGAGACACTGTGAACCGCGATTCCCCCGATGCAATATAATCATGCTTGAAGGAATGAATCGCCAATCCGTGCCGGGCCTTCTCGAGTTCGTAGTCCATGACAATCCATAGTCCGCTTTGGTTCTCAATATCCGGTGCGACTGTTGTGTTTACCATGTTGGTCTCAACGGCTGGTCCCTGAAACTCGATATATTCCGACACCGCGACAACGGCAATATGCTGTCCGGGCTCCAGGTCATCGGGAATGGATGCTATGTATGTATACTCTCGCATCTCATTCGGGCCAAGGGTAATGTCCTTGGGGCCCTGAGGATGCAACCAGGCTCCAGCATGGGTCACCCCCGCATTATACGACTTGAAATCCTTGCCGCCGTTTTGAAGCGGGATCGGATCAGTGGCGTATATTTTCAAGCTGAGCTCAGTATTCTCCAGATTTTTAACATAGAATTTGTAATCCTTGGTTTCCCCGGGCATAACGTCTTCACGGTAATAACCAAGTCCGTTCCGGGCTTCCTTGGCGCTGGGTGCAAACCAGAACGATGCCTTCGGAGCCTGCTCCGGAATTGCAGCCTGGCTTGCATAAGATGGCGAGCTTATCAGTGAAAGAAGCCACAGCATAAACAGCACCGTTAACCCACATGTAAGTAACAAAGATTTGGATTTCATTCCATTCACCTCTCGACTAAGTTCAGTATTCATAAGCAATCCATCCATGGACAACAAAAAAAGCACCCCCGACACAGGCGATAGGCCCATGCCAGAGGTGCTTCCTCTATTCCGTATGTAATTAAGCTTATGATACAACATATTTCCATTCATTCCAAGAGTTTAATTTTCATAGAACGACTGTTTTTCAACAAGCTTCTGAGTACCTTAGTGCTCCGTAACTTCGTGAAAATCCTTCCCTTTACGCTTTTGCCGACCTTTTACTAGAAAGCTCGCCAATAAAGGCACCGATCAGGCTGGCCGCATACACGATAAGGACACAAGCGTAGCCGAATGCTTCATACGGCAGCGTCGGCATGAAATGTCTCAGTCCATATACTGGGCCTAGAATAATAATCCCTACAGGCACTGCAATGATCCAGGCTTCGACGAAATACATGAGGAATACACCAATGATCGAGATAAGGCCGTATACAGAGCTGAATCTGATAAATAGAGAAGGCTTTCTGTCCTGTTGACTGGTATAGAACGCCCATGCCAACCATACAAGCAGAAACAGCCCGGTACTTAGGACGTGAACGGCAGAGGGAGCATTGCCTTTTAAGTAAGCGTTAAAATTAATGATGGTAAACGGGACGCTTAACAGCACGGCTAACAGCAATTTCATCGTCATGGTTAGACATCGTGAGGCCTAGCCCGCTATTTACGAGCTCCCCCACATCTCCTTTATTTTTTCATGAACTGTGCTGGCCTCTTGGATGTGCGGCCTCACCTCTCGCCAGCCACTTCTGTTGCACAATATCCAGACAGCCATACCTCATGAAGTGTTATATCCATATTATCGCTTACTGGGTTCTCTTCATCAACCACATTCTCCATTATATCCCTATATGCAGAAAATGCTTGTGCCATGCCTTATTATAGAAGTTCGCCATATGGATGTACGTCAAGTTAGTGACCATCGGGCTGGGCCAATGTCGTTAATTCAGCCATTAAGGATTTTAGGCGATGAATGCTGTCCATTCTGAATAGCTGTTGACTGAACGAAATAAAAGCTGTTCATTCGCGGTTTCCTTTGATAATGGATCGTGGATGGAGACAAAATTATCCTTGTGGTTTCCCGGGGACATGTCAAATTCATCTAAATTTCTTCTGGAAACATACGATACGATTTTAACCACATTGGTCCAACCCTTCATTAAGGTTTAGAAAATGGCTGCTCAGTCATTGGTCTGCTTCATTTCACCTGGGGGTATTGTAACCGCGATCCCCATAAGGCTGCAACTGCTCTAGCCACGGCTTTAGCATTTGCTTTCTTTCCCAACGTATATCGGTCACTTCGTCGATTTCTTTCTGCTCCAACACCTCGTATTCAAACGCATCGCCCCCGAGTTCATTCCAGTCCTCCTGAAGCTGTGCATTCGCAAATCTGCCCATATCCAGCTGCATTCGCAAGGTGAACCATTTGTTCTTCAAATTGGGATAGCTGTCGATGTAGATTTTGCCGTTGATTTTATTCTTGATTTGGATGACTCCCATATAAATCTTGATCTGCTTGTATTCCTCAAGAAGCTGCTTCCGCTTATCTTTATCCATGGATACTCTCCTCACCCTCATGAATTTACTAAATTACTAAATTACTAAATATAAGATTCACTTTATCCTGGATTTTACCGTTCGTCAACCCACGAATAGGTCAACAATTCTCCCGCTCCACAGTTTGGATACCTCTATCTGAAGGACAACCATATTATGGTAGCTGGAGATTCAAACAATTTATACCCGGTTTATTTAAGGTTGTTAGCTTATTTCATGAAGGGAGAGGAAACGATGATCCGAAACAAAAGATCTCAATTACTGCAGCAGTATCTCTACGTCGGACCTACTGCCCTGTTTTTTCTATGTATGGTGCTGGTTCCCTTCTTTCTGGGGATCTATTATTCATTCACCAGCTGGAACGGAATATCCAGTCATGTGGGTTGGAACGGAATCCAAAACTACGTACATATCTTCACCCGCGACTATTCCTTCCTGAACGCATTCTGGTTTACAGCCAAATTTACGGTTGTTGCGCTTCTACTGACCAATCTGCTTGGCTTTGCGCTTGCCTATATTCTGACTCGCAGGCTGTTTGCCCGCAACACCCTTCGGGCGGTGTTCTTTATTCCTCACGTCATCGGGGGACTGCTGCTCGGATTTATCTGGCAGTTTATTTTTGTCCAGGGTTTCTCTTCTATCGGGGAGCTGACGGGGTGGTCCTTCTTCACCCTTCCCTGGCTCGGAACGGGCACGACAGCCTTCTGGGCAATCGTCATCGTGTTTGTGTGGCAGAATGCCGGCTATTTGATGGTGATTTACATTTCCGCGATCAACAACGTCCCGTCCTCACTCATTGAAGCGGCCAAGGTGGATGGTGCAGGCCGATCCCAATTGCTGCGAAAGGTCATTATTCCGCTCATTATGCCCGCGGTTACCGTATGTCTTTTTCTCACCATCTCCTGGTCCTTCAAGCTGTTTGACCTGAACCTGTCTCTGACGGAAGGCGGCCCGTTCAAGTCCACGCAGACCGTATCGCTTAACATTTATGAGGAAGCGTTTACGATCAGCCGGTTCGGGCTCGGTTCCGCCAAAGCGATGATCTTCTTTATTATCGTTGCTATTATTTCTCTTCTACAAGTTCGAGCAACGAAGAAAAAGGAGGTTGAAATGTGATGGATTTTACCGCGCGTAAACGCAATGGCTCACGGATTGTGACGCAAATCGTCGTCATCCTGCTCGCGATTCTGTTCCTTGTGCCCTTCTATTTCCTGGTCGGCAATTCATTCAAGGGCTATGGCGAGATACTGTCCAATTCCGCATCGTTCCCTGGCTCCTTCAACGGGGACAACTATACGCAGGCCTGGCATGCCACGAACTTCTCTTATGTTTTTATGAACTCGCTTGTCATTACCGTGGTCAGCAACGTTCTTCTTGCTCTGCTCTGTGCCATGTGTGCCTATAAAATGGTTCGCAACGACAATCTGTTCAACCGCGTGCTGTTCGTTGCCTTCGTCGCGGCGATGGTCATTCCGTTTCAGGCGATCATGATCCCGCTCGTGCAAGTCATCAGCGGCATCGGACTGATGAATACCCGGATTGGCCTCATTGTCGCTTACCTCGGGTTTGGCGCGCCGCTCACCGTGTTTCTGCTGCATGGATTCGTCAAATCCGTGCCGATCGATATTGAGGAAGCCGCTACGGTCGATGGAAGCAGCCCGAACGGCATCTTTTTCCGGGTAGTGCTGCCCTTGATGCAGCCGATTATTGTGACTGTCATTATTCTGAACACACTCTGGATCTGGAACGATTATCTGATGCCTTCCCTCATTCTTCATGATCCGCAGCTCAGAACCATTCCAATCGCAACGTATATGTTCTTCGGTGAATATACGAAGCAGTGGGATTTGGCGCTGCCCGCCCTTGTGATGGGAATAACGCCGATCGTAATCTTCTTCCTGGCCATGCAGAGATACATTATCGAAGGGATTGTGCAGGGCTCGGTCAAAGGTTAATCAACGACAGCTACTTTCGTAAGGGAGGATGACATTCATGAATAGATGGAAAAGAGCGCTGCTGGTGCTGCTCCCCCTGCTCATCGTCGTTGCGGGAGGCTGCAGCCAGAGCAGCGGAACGGCCGGTGTCGTTACGGTGGACGTCTTTCAGTTCAAAGCCGAAATTTCACAGCAGCTGGATGAGCTGAAAGCAGAATTCGAGCGGGAGCATCCGAACATCCGCTTGAATATCCAGACGGTCGGAGGCGGAAGCGACTACGGCGCTTCCCTGAGAGCGAAATTCTCCTCCGGCGATCAGCCTGACCTGTTCACGCTTGGCGGGGATCATGAGCGGGATATGTGGCTGGAGTATCTGGAAGACCTGTCGGATCAGCCTTGGGTCGCTGATGTGAAGGAAGTCGCGCTGGATCAGATGACGGTGGATGGGAAGCTGTACGGCATGCCGATGAACCTGGAAGGCTACGGCTTTATCTATAACAAGGATCTGTTCGAGCAGGCTGGCATAACCGAGGAGCCGCAGACGCTCAGCGAGCTGCGGGAGGCTTGTGAGAAGCTGCAGGCCGCAGGCATTACGCCATTTGCCAATGGCTATCAGGCATGGTTTGTGCTCGGGAATCATTTTGCCAACGTGGCTTTTGCCCAGCAGCCGGATCCGGAACAGTTTATTGCCGAGTTAACGGAAGGAACAGCCACCTTCATGGGCAACGAAATATTCCAGCAATGGATCGATCTTCTGGATCTAACGCTTGAATATGGCAACCCGAATCCGCTCTCCATGGACTACAGCAGTCAGGTGTCCACCTTCGCTACCGGACAAGCGGCCATGATGCAGCAGGGCAACTGGACGCAGGTGCAGATTGATGGTATCGATCCGGATCTGAATCTGGGCATTCTGCCGATGCCGATTCACGATTCCGATACGAACCGAGGCATGATCTATGCCGGAGTTCCCGGCAACTGGGTGGTTAACAAAAACTCCAAGGTCAAGGAAGAGGCAAAAACATTCCTGAACTGGATGGTCACCTCGGAAATGGGAAAACGATATATTACGAGCGAGTTTAAGTTTATACCTGCGCTGGACAGCATTGAGGGCACCGAAGAAGGTCTCGGCCAGCTCGGGGTCGAAGTGCTGAAATATGCCGATGCAGGCAAAACACTGAGCTGGAACTGGACCCGGCTGCCGAACGGCATGCCACAGGAAATGTACAGCAGCATTCAGGGCTATATCGGTGGCAGTTTGACGCGTGAAGAAATGCTGGAGCAGTTTCAACGCAACTGGGATAACCTGAGTTTCCAGTAACACCTCGAACGTCTTCCGAGCTACGGCTTGGGAGACGTTTTAGCATTTTCCCAGGATGAATCGTCCTGGAACCTTTTCCGAAGATGATCAAAACCAAGTTGGTTGAAATTAGAGGATTTTCGACGTATGGGCAATTTACCTGTAAAACCTTTACACCAAATAGTAAAATAATACTAGGTAAAGAGTCTTGTATACATATATAGTAGATAGACCTTACTGACTAGATTCTACTCAAAAGGAGAG
This sequence comes from Paenibacillus sp. 7541, assembly GCF_002276395.1. Lineage (NCBI taxonomy): Bacteria > Bacillati > Bacillota > Bacilli > Caryophanales > Paenibacillaceae > Paenibacillus > Paenibacillus sp. 7541. The sequence continues at coordinate 102,700 of NZ_NQLZ01000001.1, forward strand.
TAAACAAATGAAAAAAAAGGTAGCAATTATCACGACGCTGCTGCTAACACTCATTTCCCCCAGTGTTTTGCCAAGTGTAAACGCAGCACCCGTAAGTAAGCAAGTGGTCGTGGATGGACAGAGGGTTATTTTCGATCTAAACCCTATTATTGTTGACGGAACTACACTAGTCCAATTCACGCCTGTATTTAAGAAGCTGGGCATCACCTCCACCTGGAATCAAGAAAAAAAGCAAGTTGTTGCAACCAAAGGCAGTACGAGAATTATTCTTAATGTTGGAAACAAGACGGCTTATGTCAACGGCTCTCCTGTTAATCTTCAGGTTGCACCTACCGTTGTAGCGGGGAAAGTATTCGTTCCACTTAGATTTATCAGCGAATCCACAGGTGCTTCATTAAGTATTAGAAACAATGGTAATGTTATTGAAGTCTTTAGTGGGAATGGTAGATCCATTTCGCAGCCTGCAGCACAAACAACCAAATCTGCCCCTACATCCGTACAGGTTAGAAATTATCTGGACCAAAATTACGGAGCCTTAGGATCGGGTCGCGATTTATATGATGTATATTATACTTCGGTTGTTCAAAACGAAACCATACTCGTAGGTATTTTCTTTGATTTTGATGATTATATGATCCTATTGGACAATGCATTGGACGACTCCTATATTTATAAACTGACCAAACCTATCGCAAAAGATCTTCAAGCTAGATACGGGTCATCATACGATGTCAATCTTCTTTTATACCTAGAGTTTGAATCTCCTTTCTATACATCAACCTTTGGTATTGATAACATCGAACCTTTAAGTAATGGGAATTACCAAATTCTGAAACCAAGCTTCTATTCAGCGTTTTCCGCGGATTCAGGAGAGGCAGAAAGTTATTTCATTGATTTTGATGGCGAATTGTATCCTATGTATTATTCAGCATATTAAAAAATTAACAGGGGCAGTCCGCAATAGGGACTGCCCCTTTCTTCAAGAAAATCTCACCGCTCGATCTCACATTCCGTTATCCGGCCCATCTGCATCTCCTACTCCCACCTGCTTCATTTCACCCATTTATGCAGCAACGGCCCATCCTCTCCGAACACCGGGTCCATGCTTGGAACCGGCACGCTGCGAATCTCCGTGATCGACTGCGTCCGATCGGTCGGATTCCGTTCTCTCATGTTTGGTGTCGTGCCATTCGGATAAGCGCCAACAACGGCAAAATCAGGGCTTGCCTCAATCAGCATATGCGCTGTGCCTGCAGGCAGCACGATTACGTCACCGACTTGAAGATCAAGCCGCTCTCCGGCGTCACCGCCGACCAGAACGGTCGCATTGCCAGACTGAACACCAAGGACCTCGTGGGTATTGCTATGGTAATGGTGGTAGTCGTAGATGCCACCCGTCCAGCTTCCAGTCCATTGATGGCGGCTGAAGGCCGGCTCCAGACCGTCAGGACGTTCAGCGAATACTCCTGGATAGACCACCACCGGCAAGTCCGGGTTGTTCGGAACCTCTCCATCATCCTGTATGAAGAATGATCTGATTTGTATATCCACATGTACCCTCTCCTCTCATAGGAATGATGTACTTGTAGTCCAGTACCCGAACCCAAGCTAGATTAAACCTACCGAATGAAAAAGGTCACTCCTGGCCTCAATCGGAAGATTCTTGGAGCTTCACCTCTTGAATGGACCAAGCCACGCACCAAGGGCGCTGATTCTGCTTATCCTTCGGAATCCAGTAACAGGAATCGATCTGTTCTGCATCTGGCACCAGCATCAGCATGCGGAGAATCAGTTTTCGGACATCACCCGGATGACCGGCACGAGGATAAGGATAATCGAGCTTCACCCCTATTTTCTCAGCAACTTCCGAGCTATGGGACAATTCATACTCAAAGCTGGTGTTCCCCCCCATGCTTAATATACCCGAGTAGCCGGCCGTAATTTCTCCGGACACGGTACTGCTGGTAATGTTCACGGATGATGTCTTCTTCTCGAAGAAGGCCGAGGTTTCGCCGGGAACCCAGCTGACATCCAGAGCAAGACTTTGCTTCACATCCGCATAATGAGGTACGGACGGGAATCGCTGCAAGAACGTGGTATAGTCATGGGTGTTCGGCTGGTTCACATAGGTATGGAGGATCGGAAGCACATCAAAGTCGATATCTGCTTTGGATGTATGAAAAACATAAGTGCGAACCCCGAAAGGCTTTTGCATCTTCCAGTCATACAGCTCGTATGTCGTTCGAACAATATGCGGTGTCAGATATACGTAAGTGACGGAATTCTCTCCCGGAATGGGAACGATCGTCTTGTCAATGTGCCGCGTAATTTCAGAGATCTCCGAGCTGTGGTCAGCTTGCTGAGCAGAAAACTTCACTGAAGCCTCCGCTCCGACTGGGAGACTGGGGCCTGCTTGCATGTACGAGCCCATCTGAAAACGGGTGGAGATGGCAATCTGCTCCGTGGATGAACGCCCATAATAGAAGGTAGAACCGTATTCACTCCTCGTACTTCCATTGGTCACGTATGGAGGTGCTCCTTCAATAACTCCGACAAGGGCTCGAAAATCATCCTTGACCTTCTCTTCTTCTCGATTCACGAATCTCATAACATCCGACTTGTAGCGGCACAGAACGAGATTGCTTCCCCCTTGTTTCACGAAGTTTTCATCATTATAGTTCATATACAGCCAGATTTCTTGCCGCATCTCTCCGTTTGTTCCGATCGGAACAAAGTATTGAAACGCCCCCATATAGACCCATGTTGGATACTTGGTGTGTCCATGCGTTCTTGTGAAAACCTTGCTCCATTCGCCGGTAAGGATGTTATATGTTTTCATCTGGTTATTTTTGTACCCGGCCCAGCTGTGTGGACGATGCCATCCATTGATGAACAGCTGTACCGAAGGATCCTGCACACCGTCCTCTACCGTCCCCGCCTCGATCGCGAGAAAGTCAACGCGTCCGTCCTGCTCCTCGTGATGTTTGTCTGCAATTTGTCTTAAACCGCTGCCTGTACCGGGATTTACTCCGATATCAGAGCGAAAGATCGCGGTCCACAGATTGGCATGCGTGGTCACCACGCCGACCATGATATCAAAGTAACCGCCGGGATGAGCGTATGCGCATGCACATACGTGCTTTACGTTTTTCCAGGCGGTGTTCGCATCGATCCGCCACACGCCGTTATCGTCCTGATATACGATGCCGATTCGATTCTCCGAATTCGCATGATGGGCACCGAGTAGAATCAAACGGCCATGAACCGAAAGGGCTGCGAACTGGGTTCGCCGAATAAAGGAATACGGAAGCTGTACCGAAGGTGACCAAGCCTTGCCGTCTGTTGATGTAACATAATGGATATGTCCGTCCTCCGTCCAGAAGACATACAGAATCCCCAGATGCACGACGCTCGCAAGATTCGATATCTCACGGTGTCCGTTGACGTTATAGCCGAGCTTGTCGTAAGCAATCCCGTTCGCCTCCAGACATTCCAGCACTTCCTTATCCTTCTGCGGCTTCAGCCGGACCCGGGTATAGAGGATTTGATCTCGGTTATTGCTTGAAGAACGCTTGTGGTAAAAAAAGAACGCACTTTCGTTAAAATAGGTTCCGTTAACGCCTGTGAACTGCAGACTCGCCTCGGGGATCCGGTGGTTGGCATATGTATTGGACATCATTTCACCTTTCTTTAACCATTCATTTATAGTAACCCTTTCATTTTAATAAAATCTGGATTTGCGCGAATCTATCTTTAGTTAACATTCCTGTTCTCTTGGCGTAAAAAAATCAGCAGGCATGCATGCCTGCTGATGTATAAACTATTGATCTGTCTCCATGACACCCGTGACTCGCGCCAGCAAGACAGCTAGCTCCGCCCGCGTCGCATAACGCGCAGGCTCCAGCTTGTTATCCGGTGTTCCGGCCAGGAGGCCCGCATTTCTAAGCTGGTCGATTGCACGCTCGGCCCAGGCCGCGGTCGATGACTGATCCGCATAAGGGTTATGCATCTCCTTCTCGTTCGCTTCATAACCCGCAGACTGGAGTGCGCGAGCCAACATCACGAACAGCTCCTGACGTGTGACATGAGCATCTGGACGAAATGTCCCGTCCGCGTAGCCTTGAATCCAGCCGGCCTCATAAGCGGAGTGCACCTGCTTGGAATACCATTGACTAGCTACGTCGCTGAATGGCTCAGAGGTTCCCTTCTCCGTCCAGCCAAACATTCTCACCAACATGCTGGCTAGCTCCGCCCGAGTGACTGGACGGGCTGGTTCATACTTGCCTTGACCGGTACCCTGTACAATAAGCCTGCTCGCCAGCTGTTCTGCCGCGCCTTCGGCCCAATGTCCGCGCATATCCGCAAAAGACGGGGTCATCTCCAGCAATGCATATAATGGAACGGTCCTTAGAGTAAGCTCCTCTGAACCAGGCTCGAAGAGATGTGTAAATGCATAAATGAACTCATCGGTTGCCTCGTTCACCGTAGCGACTGTCACCTGGTGATTGGAGCCACTGATCCCGCTTGGTCGAAACTGTACGAGTGCCTGGACTGGGACAAGCTGCTCGGTGTTCCCCCCTTTGCCCACGGTTGCCATCGACAGAGAGAAAGCTCTCCCTTGTAAGGTCGCACCCAGCCTGAAAGCCATGCTCTCCACCTTGGATTGATCCTTGTCGCTCGCTGCCCGAATGGATAAGATAATCTCGTCCGAAGAGCCTGACAATGTATCCCCTATTTCTGCAATCGGCAGCACCATCGTTCCGAGCGGTGTGTTCCATGTCACAACCATGGCATCGTCGATCTTCCGGAGTTGATCCAGGGTGGTTCGCTTCATGTGCAGCGTCCACTCCCGCTCCCCTTCCGTCGTGTCAATGACAATTTCCCCCGACTTGAGGTCCGTCGCGTTCAGTCGAATAAGCTGGCGTTCATTTCCATCCAGCTGCAGCTCAAACATCAGGGCAGGTTCCGGAGCCGGTATTGGAGCCGCCGGGAGAGACGCAGGAGAATCATTTCTAGGTGCCGGCGGTGGTATAGGAGATGGCGAAGGCAATATCTCCACTTCAGCCACAGTCTGCAGGCCTTCAAAGCTTATGATGATCTCCGTGCTTCCAGGTTTAAGCCCAAGCAAACGTCCTGACACGTCAATGGCAGCAAGGCTATTATCCTTCAGGACATAGTCGGCTTCCAGGCTTACGTCCCTCTTCGTTCCGTCGGAATACTCGGCAAATACCGCAATCTGTGCATGCTCCCCTTCTTTTACCGTGTACCGCAAAGGATCTAGCACCAGGTTGGTTGGCACTGCAAACACCGTGACGGGGGCATAAGCTGCAATCGGGCCGGACTCGGCCTGATAAACCGCCTGAATCACCGTCGTCCCGGTTTGAAGGCCTGTGATATACCAGTAACCGTCATCTCTTCGGGCAACTTGGATCATACCATGATCATAGTGGAAATCAGACTCGGCGGTTCGGTCCCATGCTGAATCGCCGTAGGTTACCTCCACAACGGTTCGCACGGATTCTCCAATCTGCACACGATAGGCCGATGGCATCAACCATATACCGTCGCTGAAGGCCACTTGAACGCTTCCTGGTATGGCCTCGCCGTCAATCCAGGCTTGAATATCCGCGATTCCTGTTTCAGTAGAGCGCAGCTCGGCCGTATAAAGGCCCGGGCTCGCATAGGTTACTCCGGTCACCGTTCCTAGCGAGGATATAAATTGAACGGTCCCGCTTGCAGGATTTCCGAATGCATCGCTCACATGAAGTGTAAGGAGCGCATGGGAAGACCCGTTAGCAGGCAGCGCTGTCTGGTCAACCAGCAGCCTCGATGCATTCACGTCCGGCTGACCCGGCAACCATTCTACATACGCTTTGGCAGAGACAGGAGAACCGTCAATCCGGGCAGTAACTGTTGCCAGACCTGTCTGGGTTGACGTTAATCGGGCGGTAAATCGGCCCTCTCCTTCATAGACCGGGGCAGATAGGCTGCCTAAAGAGCTGTTAAGCTCAACTGCAGGCAATGCTTGTTCGTCGACAATTGGATTGCCTGAGTCGTCCTTTAGCTGCAGTGTAATCTGTGCCGTCTCCGTGCCATTTGCAGTTAATCGTTCCCGATCGCTAACGATAGTGGAAGCTGCGAGCGAAGCTTTACCCGGAATGAATTCAACCTCTGCTTCGGCAGCCAGCTTGGTATCGTTAATCGTTGCAGTAATGGTAGCCTTGCCCGCTTGGCGCGAGCGAATCTGCGACGTATATCGTCCATGACCTGTATAGACAGGCTCGGTAAGAGTCCCGAGGGTGGAGGCCAACTGGATCCTTCCGCTATCGGTTGTCAATTCATTACCGAACGCATCCTTTAGCTGTATCGTCACTTCTGCAATTCCGTCATCCGTAGATACCATACTACGATCGACCGACAATGTAGACGTACTTGCTGCAGGAGGCCCCGGGAGCAGCTGAACCTGTACAGTGCTCAGGAGGGGTAATCCATTCATACTGCCGGTTATTTCTGCGATACCAACCTTGGTACCCGCAGTCAGAACAGCTGTATATGTACCATCCTGATGATCCTGCACCGGGCTGAGCACCCCAGCCGTTGTGTTCAGCACGACATAGCTCCCTCCGGAGTCCAGAAGATTATGAAACGCATCCTTCATCTGCAAGTGGATGATTGTTGAGTCGCTGCCGTCCGCTGTGATTTCTCCCAGCTCTGCGGTCAGTTCTGAAGTTTGGCTCGAGGCCCTGCCAGGTACGAATACAACCTGAGCGGAATCATTCAGAGGCATCCCATTCACTTCAGCACGAACCGTTGACGTCCCGGCCGTCGTGCTTGCATTAAGCATGCTGGTATAGGTTCCATTGCCGTGATCCCTAACAGCCCCTAAGGTTCCGCTGGAAGCATAAAGCTGGACCGTATCGCCGCCCGTCTCCAGCGGATTGCCATAGGCATCTTTCAAATGGACGGTAACCATCGTGCTTCCCATACCAACAACAATATTGCCGGCGCCAGTCTCGATCCTTGACATGTCTGCCGAAGCAGACCCAGCCACGTATTGAACCGTCGCCGTTTGACGGATCGCAGCACCGTTTACGGAAGCTGTAATCTCAGCCAGGCCTACTGTCGTTGGTGAAGTTAATGTCGCCATGTACGTACCATTTCCGTCGTATTGTACGTTCCCAAGCGCTCCTGCTGTCGTTGCGAGCTGGACTGCGTGTCGTCTATCGTTAACCACGGTGCCGCTGGCATCCTTCAGTTGTACCGTAATCGTGGCTGTGCTTCGTCCATCTGCGGTTATGGAAGAGGGACTAGCCGTCACCGTGGAATGGTCGATGGAAGGCGGCAGCGGTACCATAATGACATTTAAAGCAACCGGTATGGGATATCCGTTTAAGGTTCCTGTAATGACCGCAGTGCCCGCTGTGTTCGATGATGTTAGATCGGCGCTATACCTTCCGTCTCCATGATCGGTTACGGGCCCGATCTCGCCGAGGGAAGTATGAAGCTCGACCGTTCCCTCGCTCCTGCCGATGGACAAGTAGCTGCCATCATAGAGAGATACTGTGATTCTTGCTTTACTGGTGCCGTCTGCATCAAGCAGGCTTGAGCTCGAGTACATTCGTGAGGTAGCCGGGTAGACCTGTACAGGGTTAGTGTAATACTTGTTTACAGAACTAGAGGATATTCCCAGTTCTCCGCTGACGGTCCAGCCATGGCCCCAGAGCGTTCCGTCCTTTTTGACAATAAGGCTGTGAAGGTCTCCGCCTGTAATCCGTTCGCCATCTTCAAGGAAGCGAGTGGCGACAGAATAACCGTTGTTCTGCAACCCCCACCACCAGACGGAACCGTCCTTCTTAATCACCATGCTCAGTCGATCACCGCCGCCCAGCTGCGCGACATCCGTAAGCGGCACCGAACCGGTTTGCAGCACTTGCACCGCCTTGCTGCTCGTTCTCATGCCAGTGCCAACACCTAAGTTGTAATTTTCATTATAGCCCCAGCTCCATACGGTCCCGTCTGCTTTCAAAGCAAGGCCTCCAAGGCGGTGATGAGCAATCTGGATGATGCCAGTCAGGGGTTGATTCGTGACATCGATCACCTGAACGGGATAGATCGAATCGGTATCTGATCCATTACCGAGTCCATTAAAGAAGTTGTTTCCCCATGCCCATACGGTCCCGTCATTCCTCAAAGCCATCGAGTGATATTCACCAGCGGCTACGGCTTTTACATTGGTGAGATAAGAACTGCTGGAAGCTTTGAGCTGCATCGCGCGCTGTACGGTTCCGTTAATCGAGTTATCGGTTAACACACCTCCGGCATTCTCTCCCCAGCCCCATACGGTCCCGTCTTCTTTGAGAGCAAGTGTATGCGCCTTGCCTGTCGCAATGCTTTGCACCTGATGCAATGGCGTACCGTCTGCCTGAGTGACTTGTTCGGCTGCGCTTTTATTATCCGTCGCGCCGTTTCCGAGTCTGCCATAGCTTCCTTGACCCCAGGACCATACCGTCCCGTCATCAAGCAGTGCAACCGAGAAATTGAAACCGCCGGCAACCTGTATGGCGCCGGTTAATGGAGCTCCATCTGATTTCGCGACTTGCACAGGACGAGACGAATTCCGGGTTGTTCCATTCCCCAATTGCCCAAATTCATTATTTCCTAATGCCCATACGTTCCCGTCCCCATCGATAAACATAGAGTGGCCGTTTCCTGCCCCAACGTCTCTTACTGCTGTGGGAAAGCCGGAAGCTGCGAACGCGCCCGGAATCGGGATATGCGTCATTACCAGCAAGAATGCAAGCAAGACAGCGAGTGATTTACGTAGAAACCGCAAATAAAACCTCCCCTTCATCATAATTGCTATGGCTTATAATGAGATTGAAAGGCGTTTCGAACACTTACACCTTCCGATCCTATTCGACATACTATCAAAGAAGCAGCATGCCAACAATTAACTAAAGTTAACTTTCGGATGTAATGTAACCATGACACAACAAAGCCACAGCTCCGGGAAGTTTGGCATCCCTGTGCCGTGGCTTTCATTAATAGAGTCCAGGTTATCTACAATTTCCCTATTTCTGGATAATTGATGCAACTGGAGGGGCTGGCGTAGTGGCGAGGACAGCCTGGGTTCGGCTGCGCACGCCGAGCTTGCTATATATGCGGTTTAAGTATACCTTAACCGTGCCGAGTGTTAATCCCAGCTCATCCGCGATGTCTTGATTCGTGTAACCTAAATGCAGCAGCTTGACAACTTCGGTTTCCTGGGGCGTTAGGGAGTGCCCGGTTACAGTTGGGTTAGGCCCCGAGTTCACAGCTGCTGATTCCGCATCCAGGACGGCCGCCAGCGTACGAGCATAGGTTTTCAGTTCTGGTTGATCATCAAATGCAGAAGCAGCCAGCATCTCCTCCAACAATTCCAGAAGCCATACTCCTTCATCCGCGAAGGTGCGAATATAGCGGAATGGCTGGACACGCGCAAGGGCGTGATATATTCGCTCGAATGCATCCTGCTTCTTCCCTTGAGCCACATCTGCGCAAGCTTGGAGAACCATGATGGATACGGCAATGTTGACCATGCCGGATTCTTCAGCCTGGAGCAACAGTCGTGTCAGCAGGCTGCGGGATTCATCGATCCGCCTTTGGGCAATGAGCAGCCTGACCAGCGTGAGCGTCTCTTGGACTGAGCCAAGATGAACCCGCTGATCAGGGGAAATATTCATGTCCTTCATACGTGCCTCAGCGCGGTCAACAGCGCCCTCCTGGATATCCATATCCGCAAGAGCAGTCCATAACGGTTGGCACCATACCCCCTTGGATGCTCCCTCCAATCGATCAAGGGTCTGTTCAATCGTGGCTCTTGCCCCTGCACGATCTCCTCTGACAAGACTTAGTCTGGCCATCGTCAGCCGTACCGGGACGAACAGCCCCGCAATATTTAAGTAACGGCTTCCGGCCGTTATACGGTCCAGCAGTTCTTTACACTGATCCAGTTCGTTCCATTCATAGTAGCCCTCCGCGAGCGCCTGCAGGACATATTGACACATGAGCGAGTCCCCCCACCCATTCTGTTCCAGAATCGATGTGATTTGCCACCCCAATGCTGAAGTCGTATCAGTCAAAGCCCCTTTCAGGCCAAAGGTTGTATATCTGACGAAAGGTTGATTGTGATTATAATTGAATTCAAAAAATACCGGATCTTGCGGCAGGCGTTGCTGGATGGAGTCCGCAAAACGAAACCAATCCTGGAACTGGCCGGAATGAAACGCATGGTTGGCTTTGACAAAAAACAGCCCGCTTACATTTTCCAACTGCTCTTCATTTGAGGAAGAGTGGTCCAGCTCCGCCTCCATTGCTGCCATCATATCGCGAGCATCGTCAAACTTGCCCATAAATGTACGGACAAAAGCGCAGATCAGTCGCAGCTTGCTTGGCAGCGTGAAAGATTCCGGAAAACGATCAAACCATTCCTGAATGAGCCTGAACTCGCCGCGCATAACCAATTCGTGAAGATGTTGATCCAGTAACCCGGTTGCAAGATCATACGCCTCGGCCTCGAATGCAAGATCAACCGCCTCCTCGTACCATCCGATGCGTGCGTACGCATGGCATGCCTTGCGTTTCAAGATGTTCCACCGCTCGGGGGATTGGTTTCTGAGCATTGCTTCGTAGAAATCGCCAGCCAGATGGTGGTAACGATAATAATCTCCACCGGCAGGAAGCAGGAACAGGTCTCTGCTCTGCAAATCGCTTATTTTCTCTTCGGAGTCCGAAATCCCCGTTACGGCTTCACATAGCGGAGTGTTGAACCGCTTAAGAACCGACGTCTTGAGTACAAAAATCCGGGTTGATTCGTCCAGTCCGCTCCATACCTCACGAAATAAGTAGTTGTCGATATATTTGCCCATATCCTGAGAACGAATCCATTCTGGCCATTGCTCGCTCGGCCGCTGCAGCAGTGTGATCAGTACTAGCTGCAGCCCTGCAGCCCAGCCCTCCGTACGTTCAACGAGGGAAATCACCCACTCCCTGGGCAGAGCTCGACCCAGAACGGATACGCACAGCTCTTCAGCATGATCGGGTGTAAATGCCAGCTGGTGCGATCCAATTCTTTGCATTTTTCCACTGATGTGCCACGTCTGCAGCCCCTTCAGCGGAGGCTCGGTACGTGATGCGATGACAACCTGTATCCTGGGGGGCAGATGGTCCAGCCAATAATTAAGGCTGTCATGAATCTCGCAACGTGTGATCACATGATAGTCATCCAGCGCCACGCTAATCGGACCAGCCACCTCATACAACTCATTAAGGCATTGGTCCAGAAATGGTCGAACCGAATGCTCGGAAAATTCCGCAAGCAAAGACAGCAGCCGATCACTGGCACCTGCGGACAGATGTGGTTGAAGCGTATGTACGAGATATCGCCAAAATCGGTGCAAATCGTTATCATGCTCGTCAAGCGAAACCCAAGATATCCGTTGTTTGCTGCCGTGTACGATTTGCGTCATGGCCGTCGTTTTGCCACTGCCGGCGGGAGCGACAATCAAGGTAATTCCCTGCGTTGCCACTCCCCCAAGTGATGAGTGGAGATGTGATCGATTTATCCAGTGTTTACGGGGGACCGGGATTTCCAGCTTGTATTTCATAATGCCCGTCGTAACTCTCATGGCTTTCGCCTCCGTTTAAGGAACCACCTGCTCGAAAGGATGAGTTCATTGAAGTAAGGGCAACCGCTTCACCCTTCACTTTATTGTTGCGAATGAATGCCGAAGGGTCAAGTGCGATTTTTTCTCCGTTTACTGATCCAATATACGATTACAGAGATGATGATGAGCAGTGCGCCGAGGCCAAATTCAGCTGCTCCTAGAAATCCGGCACCCAGCGCTCCCATGCCTTCGATTTGTCTCGCCTTGAACAGGTGATATCCGCCCATGCCGATGAGCATAAGACCAAAACCTTGCGATACATAAAATGCTAGCTTCATGAAGGTTCCCCTTTAATTCTCGCTTTCATATTCTCCCTTTATGACAAAAAACGAGCCCCGGACGGTTCAGGCTAATTTCGATTTCTACCTTGCAAACTTAAACTTCCCTTCCAGCTCCTGCGGTACCTCCATCCCTTCGGATAGTTTAAAGCCAACCGCCCGTTTCTTAGGATCATCCACCGTATACATCACATTAAGCGCAAGACCATCCTCATAGAGGACGTACGCAAATTTGATATTGTCCACCTGGAAACGCGAGGTTTCCAGAGGAGCAGCCGAGAACACAATCCCCCGCTCTTCCTGTAAAATCCGGTTCACATACGTCAGGGTTTCCTTGCTTTCGCTGGCAGGCACAACGGTAAATTCATGCTTATACTTATTCATGAAATAACGGGCTTCGTTTGCGCGTAAACCGGCAAGCGCCTCGGCTGCCGGGGATGATTCCAAACCAACCGTAGACACGCTTTTAAAATCGACCGTATAAGCCATCCTCATTCCTCCTATACCGTGGCTTCCTTTTTTATTTCCGCTTTATTTCCTCACAACAGGAATCCACATTTCCCCGTAGAACACCTCGTTGTGCTGCCCCATCTCCACCGTTGCGTTAGGTCCGCCAACATAGGCGATATGCTGTGCTTCCGGCAGCGCCTGTCCAAAGGCAATGCCTGTAAGCTTGTTGCTAAGTTCTTCCCCTGTCTGAGCTTCCCCTTTAACGATCAGATATTCTCCCTTAGGGAATTGAATCACCCGGGTTGCTTCCGGCAAGGATGCATCAGTCATGACACCGGCATAATACATCATCTTGTGATTGACGGCCTCGTTCACGGCAAAAATGTAGTCGTTGGCAGCGACACTCTTGAGCTTATCCAGCCTTCCATCCTCCTTAATCGTTTGCCAGAAGTCGGACTTCTCCTTGTTAATGCCGGCATAATCAGTGTAATCGCTTTTCAGCTCCGTTCCGATGCCCAGTACGATAAAGCTGTCTTTTTCCTCGATTGTATAAGTAGCCATTATGAACCCTTCTCTCTTCGTTTATTGATCAAATGCTTGGAGTGTGCATCTGATAGGTTTATAATACCGTTAAATCATGTCAGAAAATGATACTGTTTAGGAGCCTCTCATGAAAAAAGTTGAACGCATTAACACCATCATGCGCTATATCAATAATCGTGCCCGTTTTACGGTTTCCGAAATCATGTGGGAATTCAACATTTCGCGCTCCACCGCAATCCGGGACATCCGAGAAATTGAAGCAATGGGCATGCCGCTGGTCGCGGAAGTTGGGAGGGATGGCGGCTATTTTGTCATGAACAACTCGGTCCTCCCGACCGTCCGTTTCACCGACAATGAGCTCAAGGCGCTGTTTATCGCCTTCATGGCTACAAGAAACCTGCAGCTTCCTTATTTAAAGAGCCGTCATTCTTTGGCTGAGAAATTACTCGGACTGATTTCGCAAAACCAGCAGGACGACCTGGTTCTATTAAATCAGATTCTGATGTTTGAAGGAACCAATCCACATCATCCCGACTTGCTCGACCTGTCAGATCTGCCCCATCCCATGCTGGAGAAGCTCATCAAAATGCTGTTGACAGACCGGCATCTCTTCGTATCGGTTGAAGTCGAGCGCGAAATCAGGTCCTACCCGATCTATGTGCTGCACTTATATCGTGAGAAGAGCGTCTGGCTCATCGAAGCCTTTGACCTGGAGGAAGAACAGCAGCGGATTCTTCCTGTCGATCATCTCACGGAGGTCTCACCGTACCAGGGCAGAAGGAGAATAAGCAAGAAAAAGATAGCGGAGCAATTAAGCCGGCAGGCAGAAACGAGCAACCTGGTTCTGGATCTTGGGCCTAAAGCGATTGCCCAGTTCAAAAAATACCACCCTTTCAAGTTTTCAATTTCGTATACGAATCCATATCAGACCTCGGCCAGCTTGAGCGCGTACATTCATGTCGATGATTCCGAAGCATTGACCGAGATCACCAACTGGCTGTTATTTTTGGGTGATGATGTACAGATACGGCAGATGCCGGAAGAAGTCGCAACCTGCATACGGAAGCGATTAAGCTGATTGTTCCTCGCGGAGAACGTGATGGGGCGGCCTCTCGCCTCTTTTTCATAGACGATCCCGGTCATCCGGTATAGAAATATCGAAGAAATACAGTTGAAACCGATAGATTGTTCTGGATTCTGGTTTATACCATAGTACAGGCAACATGCTCGCAGCTGTTTGATCGTCTCATTCATTACAGACCTAACATTCGAAGCGAGGAGTGATCACACCATGAAAGCACTAACGTATCAAGGGAAGCGTAACGTCAAGGTCAAGGACGTGCCGGATGCAAGACTGGAGACGAAGGATGATATTCTGGTCCGAGTCACCTCTACCGCGATTTGCGGCTCGGATTTGCATCTGTTTAACGGGGAAATTCCGAGGATGCGCGACGATTACATTATTGGCCACGAACCGATGGGGATAGTTGAGGATGTAGGTCCAGCTGTCACCAAAGTCAAGAAAGGAGACCGGGTCATCATCCCGTTCAATGTTGCGTGCGGTCAGTGCTTCTTCTGTCAAAACCACATGGAGAGCCAGTGTGACCATGCCAACGAAACGAAGGATACAGGCGGGTATCTCGGTTATTCGGATTCCTACGGCGGGTTTGCAGGCGGCCAGGCCGAGCTGCTGCGTGTGCCATACGGCAACTTCATGCCGTTTAAGGTGCCGGAGGATGCGGAAATGGAAGACGAGAAACTACTGTTCCTGTCGGATATCGTCCCGACCGCGTGGTGGGGCGTGGAGAGTGCCGGCGTCCAAAAAGGAGATACCGTCATTGTGCTCGGCTGCGGCCCGGTCGGCCTGCTCACCCAGAAATTCGCCTGGATGAAAGGCGCATCCCGGGTCATTGCAGTGGATCACATCCCCTACCGCCTGCAGCACGCCGAGCGGACGAACAAGGTTGAGGTGTTCAACTTTGAGGAAAGGGACAACTTCGAAGGCTATATGAAAGAGATCACCCGCGGCGGTGCGGATGTGGTGATCGACTGTGTGGGGCTTGATGCCAAGAAGAACCTGCTGGAAAAGGTAGGGACCGCATTGATGCTGCAGGGCGGATCCTTGGGCGCCTTTGAAATTGCATCCAAGGTGGTCAGAAAGTTTGGCACCATTCAGCTCGTGGGCGTGTACGGTTTAAGGTACAACATGTTTCCGCTGGGACATCTGTTTGAACGGAACATCACGCTGAAGATGGGCCAGGCGCCTGTCATCCATTACATGCCGGAGCTCTACCAGATGATGAAGGAAGGCAAGTTTGATCCCACTGACATCATTACGCATCGTCTTCCGCTTGAACAGGCCGAGCACGGATATGATATTTTTGATAACAAAAAAGAGAACTGCATCAAAGTCATATTGAAGCCTTAAGCGAAAACGCCGTTCGAAGGCCAGGAGTCACTGCGAAGTGGCTCCTGGTTTTTTCATCTGCTCATGAGCTGGTGTTTCTTCTGGTGACCATCAGAAGCAAGCCATAGCCGTACGTAGTTCAGGATCACAACATCACAACGCCATCAAGGCTCCCCTTCGCATGGAAGAGAAGCCTTGGCTCGCATTATTCGTTAAGCTTCCAAATAGATTTGCTGAATGATGTCTCGCTGCTCTGGTGTAATTCCTAACTCTTGCAGAAAAAATCCGGCCTCTCCGCCTTCATAGCTGTCGATCGTCTGAAATACGGCATCGATATAAGAGGCCTTGGCTCCCATAAGCACCTCTATATTCCGGAGCTCCTTATCCGCTGCGCCGTTTTCTCTTAGCTGACTCAGTAAATCCATCTTCATATCGAGCAGCAGCGTTTCCGAAGCGATATAGTCAGCTACGATCAGCTCCCGAGGAACTTCCAATGCCAGGAGGATCAAGGCTGCACCGATGCCTGCCCGGTCTTTGCCCACCTTGCAGTGCTGGAGCAGTCCCGGACGCTCTTCATCCTGCAAAAGCTCAAACAATCGTCTGTAAGACGGATTATTGACTGGCAGCAGGCCGTAGAAGCCGGCGAAGATACATTCGTCAAACGGGTCAGGCAGCTGAAGCGAGGCTTCCCCGTTCGTTTGGAAGGCCACCTTTTTGGCTGCCCTGGAATCGGCAGGCAATCGCTCATACTTGATCCCCTCGAATGGGGGATTCGGGCGAAGCTCAGCCTCCCAATCGTCTCTATAATCCAAAATCGTATGAATCTGCAGCGATCGGAATAAGGTCCGGTCTTGATCCGTCAATCCAAACAGCTCGCCTGAGCGATAGATGAGGCCTTTTTTGACTTTCCTTCCGTCAGTAGTCGGGTATCCGCCCAGATCTCGAAAATTATGCACACCTTCAAAAGGAAGCGCATTTTTCAGCGGCATCGATTGATAAGGATTGCTGTTATGACTAGAATTCGGGTTAATCACTATTGACCTCCGTCTGTGTTGTCTTTGGTAGAAGTATA
The DNA here is from genome assembly GCF_002276395.1 of Paenibacillus sp. 7541. Taxonomy (NCBI): domain Bacteria; kingdom Bacillati; phylum Bacillota; class Bacilli; order Caryophanales; family Paenibacillaceae; genus Paenibacillus; species Paenibacillus sp. 7541. The sequence continues at coordinate 119,155 of NZ_NQLZ01000001.1, forward strand.
GGGGCTCGTCGTTATGGGTTGAACAGCGGTGATACAGCCTCCTGGATTTGGCGAATCGCAGTCTCTTCGTCAATGCTTCCATCCAGAACGTTTAATTCCACTTGTTGTGTAATCTCCCGCGAGACTTGCGACCAATTGACATAAATATCGGTGTCATTCGCATACGGCAATTGATCGACCGCTACTTTGTATAGCGGATTTTCCAGATAGAGCGCCTGCATTTCCTCGCTTTCAACCGCCGAGAAACGCGTCGGAACATATCCGGAGGATTTACTGATGAACACATTTTGTTCTGTTGACGTGACCCACTGAACGAAGTCCATCATCGCATCTTTCTTATCCTGGCTGCTGTTGGCCATCATGGCGATGTCCGCGCCTCCTGTAGGAACGACCAGATGCCCGTTATCCGATGGCATGAAGGCTGTCCCGAACTCGAAGGCATCCCCCACATTATTCATAACAATCGTTAATCCACCCGTGCTTAATGAAACCATGGATACCCGGCCGGACACAAAATCCCGGAGGGTGGTTACATCCGCTTCCGCTGGCGGCGGTGCTTTCATCGTTCCGGCTTTCAGCATGCTGTTCCACAGCGATAAAGCTTGTACACCCGCCCCGTCGGCAAATCCGATATCTGTCGCCTCTTCATTGACCAAACGACCGCCGTAAGTCATAACCAGATGCGAGAAATTCCATATGCCGGTCGGTGACTCATACCCTACCCGCTCCCCGGGGATGGTCAACCGTTCAGCGTATTCCTTCAGCTCTTCCAGTGTTGCTGGCGGCGATTCAGGATCAAGGCCGACTTCTTTAAAATGCTCTTTGTTGTAGTACAGAATCGGCATGCTTCTTCCCGCAGGAATCGAGACAAGCGCGCCATCATAGGTCGTGCTCGATAATAACCCTGGAATAAAATCGCTCATATCGACGTCGTATTGATTCAAATCCTCCAGAGCTCCGGCTCTGGCAAAATTAATGATCGTCGATCGTTCCAGTATGGCCGCCTCTGGTTGATTTCCCGCTGCTATAGCGGTCTGCAGCTTGCTTGATAAGTCGCCATAACTTCCCTGGAACGTGGCGGTCACCTCGACCTGATCTTGAGATGCGTTGTAGTTTTCAATTAATTGATCCATAATTTCTTGACTGGAGCCGCCCCAGGCATGCCACAGGTTCACTTGCACCTTCTCCTGTTTCGGGGCTTCGGTGCTGGTTTCCGGTGCCGGATTGGAACCGGTGGACGTCTGCTGACCGCCGCCGCATGCGGTTAACACGGTCATGCTAAGTAACGTTAAACATAATCCTGTCATTAACTTTTTCATGTGTACTGTAGCCTCCATTTGACTTAGATCAATGACGAACTTATTTCACACCTGTAAATGCTATCGATTCCTTGAGGCGTTTACTGTTCAACATAAACAAGATCAGAAGCGGCAGCGCCAATATACAGTTTCCTGCCATGACCACATTCCATTTCGAATTACCTTCCAGCCCTTTCAGGTTCGCAACGCCAAGCGGCAAGGTTCTCAGTTCCATCGTATTGGTCATGACCAAAGGCCAGAAATAATCATTCCAATGCGTAATGAAGCTCAGCAGCATCACGGTGACGACAGCCGGTTTGATCATCGGCAGCAATACATGATACATCGTCCGTCCCTCTCCAGCTCCATCGATCTTGGCCGCTTCAAACAGCTCGTCCGGAATTTGCAGTATCTGTTGACGGAGCAGAAAGATGCCAAATGGCGTCACAACAAACGGCAGGATCAACGGAACGAGAGAGTCAAGCAATTGCCACTCGCTCATCATGAGGTAAAGCGGCACGAAGGTAAGCTGGGACGGAATAATCATCGTCAGCAGCACGAGCAGAAACAGAAATTCCTTTCCCGTGAAACGGTATTTGGCAAACACATAAGCAGAGGGTACTGCCGTGATGAGCTGTGCCGCCAAAATAGCCGCCACGATGACTACGCTGTTGGTCAGGTAGGTCCCAAACGGCCCTGATTGCCACACTTCCGCGAAGCTCTGAAAGTTCCAGGTCTGCGGCATAAGCGTCGGCGGAAAGATGAGCGCCTCTTCCGGGCTTTTCAGAGCGGTGAGTACCATCCACAGAAAGGGAAACACGAACAGGATGGCCAGCACCGACAAGAGGATGCTTTCGATGGCTAAGCCGGCATGCTTTCTTAGCTTGAACACAAGATTGCGTGATATTTCAGGTTGCTGGACGGACGTTCTTCCTACACGATCCATCGTTTTCCTCCCTCCTGTCCGGCTTTATTGATAGTGCACCTTGTTAGATATGAACCGGAAATACAGTGTCATCATCAATGCCAGGATCAGCATCAAGACGATGGACACGGCGCTGGCAAAGCCAATCTGAAAATGACGGAACGCATAATCGTAAATGAAAAACACAATCGTTGTCGTCGATCCTGCCGGACCGCCGTTAGTCATGATCTGGATCGTATCGAATACCTGGAACGATGCTATCGAAGCGATGAAGAACAGGAATAATAACGTCGGTGACAGCAGCGGAAGCGTAATTTTGAAGAAGGTATATACGTTGGGACGCGAATCCAGCTTGACGGCTTCCTGAATTTCATTCGAAATGCGCCCGAGCCCGCTCAATATAATCAAGGTGAAGAACCCTACTGACTTCCAGATCGAGACGATGGCCACCGAGAGCATGGAGGTCTTCGAGCTGGCGATCCAATCGCTCTGGGGCAGATTCAACCACCCAAGTATATAGTTGAGCAGTCCGATCGACGGGTCCATTAACCATAACCACACCATCGACACAGATACGAGTGAAATGATGTGCGGCGTGAAGATTGCACTGGTGGCCAGCTGATGAATGAAACGCTTTTTGAATAGCCATAGAGCCAGCAGCGTTGACACCAGAATCGTGCCCGGTACGGTCAGAAGGAAGAATATAAAGGTATTCTCTAGCATCGTATAGAATCGGGCATTATTCACAATATTCATGTAATTCTGGAGACCGACAAATTCAATATTGGGATTGATCAAATCCCATGATGTAAGGCTGAGGTAGACCATATAGCCTAACGGATACAAGGCAAAGACCGCGAGCCATACCATCGTTGGCAGCAGTAATACATATGGAAAGACCGTCTTGAATCTGGTCATGACCTTCTTCCCCCGTTTCACGCGTTCACAAGCGATTTGTATAACTCCAGCTCTTCTGTGCAGATCAGCACCCGTGGATCCGCGATGAAATGGCGAAGGTCTTCTTCCCGGTTGACGGTTGCTGCGCCTGGCGAAATCCCGTGCTTCTCGCATTCATCCACATAATCCGGAGTGATATACCGGAAATAGAGCCCGATGCTCTTGGATTTCAATTCCTTGGCAAACTCGAAAATGCTAGGTGTTCTTCCGAATATGAGCGGCGTTAGCGGGATGTGCTCGTCCACCGAGCGGCATTTGACAAGACTGTAATGGTCAATCGATGACAGGGTCGCCTGATCATACGTATCTGTCTTGCGCAGCAGTTCGATCACTTTCTCTTCGAGACCCGGATACAGATGGCCAATCTGCTTCAGCTCGATATGCATCGTCACCTTTCCTTTCAGTGCAAGCAGCACTTCTTCAAGAGATGGTATGCGTTCATCCTCTTCAATCTTGAATTGCTTTAATTGCTCCCAGGTGTACTGTTTCACCAGTCCGGTCGCATTGGTCGTCCGATCAAGCGTAGGATCATGGATCACGACTGGCACGCCATCTTTTGTCATGTTGACATCAAACTCGATTCGTTTGAAGCCGATGCGATATGCTGACTCAAACGCCGATAACGTATTTTCCGGATAATTTCTCAAATCACCGCGATGTGCGATCCCTCTTTCCACATTCCTCATCCTCTCCACTTATGTTTATCTTGCATACAAGAATGGTATAACTTGAATGTAAGACAGGTGTTATCGTGAAATTATGATTGTGTAAATAAAAAACGACTTGCTCCCCCAATACTTGGGAACAAGTCGTTTCATGGTGAACGATACTATGGATTCTGGATTCGGCCGGTGCGCACGATTTCGTCCCGCACGTACCATTTTGCATCCAATAACGCTTTTTTGGCCGCGGTGTAGTCTCTTTCTCGCAGATGCATATAAATGTCATTGTGGCTTTTCTTACCGGTATAGGGACGGGATGGGTTATTGTATGACCGGTGGGATACAATGTAGAAAATGATTTTGTCCCGATAAAGATCAAATGTTTTTAAAATCACTTCATTATGAATGGATTCCAGAAACGTTCTCATCATGGATAGTCCGCTTTCGTAATATTCACGGAATTGCTTGCGCTCGCTGGCCGCTATCATCTGATTCAAATAGCGCTCCATCGTTTGCAGATCGACCGGCTCATCATATTGCTCCACCACTTGCAGCGCAAAGAGATACAGCGCGGTAAGCAGATCAAACATATCGAACAATTCATTGATATCGATGCTGTTGACCCGGATTCCTTTCTTGGTCAAGGTTTCGACAAAACCTTCCTGTTCAAGCAGCCTGATCGCATCGCGAATCGGTGTGCGGCTCATATTCAGCTGCTGTGCCAGCTCGTTCTCAGAGAACAAACTTCCGGGCAAAAATTCTGCATTCAGAAGCTTCTCCCGAATCGTGCGATATGCGACTTCAACCAGAGGCAATTCGGACATTTCCTTTACTCCTTCAATTATATTACCAATTCTCTCATTCTAGCATACAAACAAGTTGGACAACAGCACTGTTTCCAAAAGCCAGAGAAATGGCTTGTATTGGTACAAGGAAGATCGATGCTGGACTTTAGTCGAGGTCACCGTCCTCCTATGGTCTGTTTCGCTGCATGCACCCGATCCGTTACAATATAAACCAATGTAATCATTATGACGGTTGTAGGAGCGATGAACATGAATTACGAACATAAAGTGCAGAAGGAAATTGACACCTGGGAACAACAGATGTTTAAATCGCCGGGATGGCTGGAGAAAACGTCCAAAAACATCAGCAACCGCATCAATCTGTTCATTCCTTCCAAGGTGCACAACATGATCACCACGACCATCCGTTCCATTGTACGTACGGCGCTGTTCGGTGCGGAATATACGCCTGGCCGTCCGGTGGCGCGCGCGCTGGATCTGGAACAGGCTGATCAGGAGGCAAGAGAACGGTTTGCCCAGTTTCAGAAGATCGCCGTCGCTGAAGGTGCCGGTACAGGCGCTGGCGGCATCATGCTGAGCATGGTGGACTTTCCGGCACTCATTGCCATTAAAATGAAGTTTTTGTTTGAGCTTGCGCATGTCTATGGTTATGATACCAAACATTTTGCCGAGCGGGTGTTCATCCTCAAGGTATTTCAAATGACATTTGCAGGACCGAACAGCCGTGCCGAGCAGCTGGAAGCCATCAAACATTGGCATCTTGAGAAGGACCAATGGAAATCCGATAGCGAATATTATAAGAACATGGACTGGGAGACGTTCCAGATCGAATACCGGGACAGCATGGATTTTCGGAAAATGCTTCAGATGCTGCCAGGGATCGGTGCCTTCGCTGGTGCGTGGGCGAATTATACGATACTGGAGGAACTGCGCGAATACGCCATGAATGCTTACCGTCTTCGCTGGCTGCAGGAACAATCGGGACTTTGAACGGCTCAAGGTGCGGCTGGCTAATCACAGGGTTAGCCGGCCTTTATGATGAGGCTTGTCCCCACCGTACCCGAAATTTTGAACCCTATACCGAAATACCAGTAATACAAAATATTGTAAAATATGATTACAATCTTTGTTGTAAGCGCTTTATAAACTTCTCTTCCAGCTAAGGAGTGATGTTATTCCGCGTACCTGTTCTGTTGAACCCTGTTTTATCAAAATGAATGACAAGGAGGAAATCTAATGATCCGCGCAAAAATGTCGTCCCTGCTGCTTCTGTCATTGCTGCTCGTCTGTTCTACGCTCTTCATTCCAAAGGTCGAAGCTGCTGACTACACTCAGGGTGTTGATGTGTCCGGAAGCACCGCTACGATCTGGTTCAAATCCACGGTCAACACAAGCTGGGTGGATGTGCATTACACTGTAAACAACGGCGTGCAGCAAAACCTCAGAATGACGTATAACGGCGGTCAAGCCCGTTACGAACAAGCCGTCCCCGGCATCGCTGCCGGCAACGTCATTCGGTATTCGTTCACTTATAATAACGGAATCCCTGCTTACGACACCGGCACCTTTACTTACACCGTAGGTACAACACCGCCGCCTGTCCCGTCTTCCGGCTCGATCTATGACATTCATCCGTCCTCGATTCCGATGCCGCCAAGCGGCGCTGTATCGATGAAGATCATGAACGGAACCAACGGCGCGTATGCCGACTCACAAATCTATTGGGGCGTGCTTGGCATCAATCCGGCCAACGGCCGCTGGAGCTACCTGGACCTGAGCGGAAATCTGATCCCGATCTCCAGTGCACTGAATGATGCGCCGGGCCATTTAACGAAGAACGGAATCAACTATGCAAACATTTATCACAAGGTAAGTGATGCCAACTGGGTCACTTTGCCTCAGATAACATCAGGCCGAATGTTCCTGAGCGTGAACACCCCGATGTACCTGAAAACGTTTGACGATGGCTTTGCCGGTCCGGACCTGAACAATCCGACAGACCCGAATCGCGATATTATTTTTGATTTCGTTGAATTTACAATTGATCATGCGGGATACCATGGTAATACGACCCGTGTCGATGGGTTCGGTTTCCCGATCCAGCATCGCCTGGTGAACATATCCGGTTCCTTCGATCAGACTGTGGGTGAATATGAATCTGAAACCCGCAGCGGCATTTTCGCCAAGTTCCAGGCCGAGGTTCCTGCAGAATTCAAATCGCTCGCTACGGTTCAAGCTCCATACCGCATCGTTGCGCCGATTCACGGTTCCTTTGCCCAGGGCGGAGCGAATGCCAATTATTTTGCCGGATACTCCCCTTACAGTACGCAGGATATCTTCCGCTGTGATGGCGCTTTAACAGATGCAGCGACCTGTGCAGCGATCAATCGTCATGTGTATACGAGCAATGACTGGAACAACGTGTCCAATTACTATAAAGGTACACCGGCTAACTATTACGCCAAATTCTGGCATGACCACAGCATTAACGGCCTGGCCTACGGATTTGCCTATGATGATGTCAACGGCCAAGCCGCTTATCTCGAAGTCGGCGACCCGAAAGGCTTGATCATTCGCGTTGGCTGGTAATCTCCTTAATCCTGCTGTTGACCGTCCCTCAAAAAGGCCGCGGATTTCCGCGGCCTTTCGTATGCCTATTCGGTTTCCAGCGCAGATCCATTCGCTCTGCTGCCCGTGCCTCGCCACCATACGGATGAGACATCCGTGTCGATCACTGATGCATTAGAAGACAGCGTAACGGGCTCCCCGATTTGGGGAGTGACAATGTCCACTTGTTTCTGCCGAGCCGCCCGGGTCACTCGTTCAATCGGTTCATTCCAGTCATGAAAAGCGAGTGTGAACCCGCCCCAATGAATCGGAAGCAGGCGCTTGCCTTTCACATCCAGATGTGCCTGCACGGTCTCTTCCGGCATCATATGAATATGAGCCCACCGATTATCGTACTGGCCGCACTCCATCAAGGTAGTATCAAAGGGACCGTACTTCTCGCCAATCTCTTGAAAATGTGGGCCATACCCGCTGTCTCCGCTAAAATATACCCGGCTCTCCTTACCGATGATGACCCAAGACGACCACAAAGTTGAATCCCGGTCAAACAGGCTGCGCCCGGAGAAATGTCTCGCCGGCGTACACACAAGCTGAAGTCCATCGAGTTCCGATGAATCCCACCAGTTGTGTTCGGTTATGTTCTCCTTCGGTATCCCCCACCGCTGCAAATGGCTCCCTAAGCCAAGCGGAACATAGAAGTGCCGCACCTTCCCCTTCAGCTTCCGGACCGAGTCGTAATCGAGATGATCATAATGATCATGCGAGAAAATAACGGCATCGATAACCGGCAGCTCTTCCAGATTGATCGGAAGCGCCTTGCTGTATCGCTGGTTGCCCAGAACAGGCAGCGGCGACGGCGATTTTCCGAACATCGGGTCCAGCAGAATCGTGCTTCCCTCCATTTCAAGCATAAGCGCCGAGTGACCAAACCAGGTGACACGGATTCCTTCCTTCTGCGGGATGCTTGCGGGATCCACCGGTTTCATCGGCAGCGGGGAAGCCGGTTTCCGGTTCGGATTGCTGTAAAGATAATCCTTCAGAATGGACATAAACTCCGATGCCCCCATGCTCATGGAGGTGGGAATTTGGTTGACGAACCGGCGCTGCTTGAAATTCGGAAGCTGCTGAAACTGCATTCGCTGCGCTTTGGGGACTTGTTGCCCGAAAGGCGGATAGTATTGTAAAAAAAGTGCGATGAATACGATAAACGCTGCGCATATCAGTAGAATGATCATGCCGTGGATACCCCTCCGTATCTTATAAGTGAATGAATGTTCGTTTATTTTATACGAAAAATAAACAGCTGCCGACCTGAAAGGCGATCGCTCCCCTTTCCAAGTCTCATGCAACGATCATAAAGGATCATTTTATCCATAGTCAAGTCGCTGGAATTATGCCGGATGACACGGCTGGTTGTCAGGCCAATTATACGGATCGTCCAAACCTCATCTGACCAAGCAACATATGAATATTCCGTACTCTAGTTTCTATCAAAACTTAGGGAGGAATTTCGTATGTGGTTATGGATTGGGGTATCAGCCGCAGCATTGATTGTGCTGGGGTTCTTGCTCTATCGGCTGTACAGTCAACACGCTGACCGCCAGTTCCCTCCTCACGTCGCTCATGAGCTTGTCGTCCGGTTTGCCGAAGGCATCACGCAGGAGCAGATCGATGCCATTCATAAGAAAGCCCGATGTGAGGTTGTAGAAACCAGCGAAGACCTCGGTTACACCCGAATTAAGTCCAAGCGCAGCATGCGCAGGATATTGAAGCATTACAGCAAGTTGAAAGAAATCGAATATGCAGAGCCCAACATTTTGTTTAACGCCTTTTACACGCCTAATGATCCTTACTTCGCTTTTTATCAGTACGGTCCCCAGAAGATCGAAGCCCCGGCGGCATGGGATGTCACCCAAAGCTCCCCGGATGTCGTCATCGCGGTTTTGGACACCGGCGTCCAGCTGGATCATCCTGAGCTCGCACCCAAGCTGGTTAGCGGATATGATTTTGTCGATGGAGATGCGGCGCCTTATGATGGCAATGGCCATGGCACCCATGTGGCAGGTATAGTAGCAGCGGCCACAAACAATGCCAGGGGCATTGCGGGTGTCGCGCCTCTTGCTTCGATCATGCCTGTGCGAGTGCTGGATAACAGCGGAAGCGGCAATCTGAGCAGCGTGGCCAGCGGCATCATCTATGCGGTGAATCAGGGCGCACGTGTGATCAACCTTAGCCTTGGCTCACGCTCCGCGGCGCAAACGCTTCAACATGCGATTCAGTATGCCTGGGATCGCGGTGTCGTTGTCATAGCTGCTGCAGGGAACGAAAATACCAATGCGCCGGCCTACCCGGCTTATTACCCGAACGTCATCGCCGTTGCTTCGACGAATCAGCGTGATGCCCGTTCCAGCTTCTCCAATTATGGTAACTGGGTTGATGTCGCTGCGCCGGGAGATCAAATACTGTCCACGCACTTGCGGGGGAATTATGCTTACCTGAGCGGAACTTCCATGGCAGCCCCACATGTCGCCGGAGTCGCCGGGCTGCTCGCTGCGCAGCAGAGAACCCATCTGCAGATTCACAATGCGATAGTGGAAACGGCCGATCCGATCCCGGGGACGGGGACGTTGTGGAGACATGGCCGGGTCAATGCTGCCCGGGCTGTGCAGATGCCCATATCTTAGGCTTCGCTTACAGCCAATCTCCCATTTTCTCACCGGAATTCGCTCCTCGTAGGATGAAACGATGAAACGGCAGAGCCCCAACCCGTTAAGGGTTAGGGCTCTTTCCAAGGTTCTCCCCGCATTTGTGCCTCTGTAAGCTTTGTATCATTATCCCGTCTGATCAGGTAACACAGAAAGCTGCTTGAATCGCGCCGATTTTTTCTCGCTCAATTCATCTACGCTCAATTCATCCGCGCTTTAACTCTCGATCCCTCTTCAAACTTTTTGATGGATCCTGATCAGTCCTGAACTAAAACGAACAGCTCCCGATGAATTCTGATACTTTCTAATACATTTAAATTCCATGAACTACTCGAGATCAGCTTCGACATTCTAATGAATCTAAAGGAACCCTGTGCCTCGCCCCCGAAATCCCCGTCCCCTGAACCAAAGGGATAATGAAGCTAAGGCAGCCGGAGAAGGTATCCAAGAACTGAATCTGTATGGATTAATTCACTTGATCGCTGCTATGGTTGTGCTCCCGATCCACCTTCGATTCGACAAGCTCGATCACCGCTGCCAGGAAGGCAAGCACAAGCCCCTGCCCCCATCCTTGCGCCCATTTTCGGTCAATGCTGAGATATCCCTCAATATCGTTCATGACCGCTGTTCCCCCGGACACGTTCAAGACCCGTCCATTGTCTGCAATATTGGCGAGTACACCGTCCAATGCTTGGCGTACGTATTTCGCGTGCAGCGGGTTGCCCTGCATGACCATTGCAGCCGCGATCCCTGCTGTGGCGGATACTTCTCCGTATGCTCCCGGGTAATCGAGCACAGTGCCCCACAGGCCGTCCTCATGCTGAAGTCGTTTGATCGCTGCGAGCTGATCGCGCAATGAGCTCCATATATGCATCATGGGAGGGTACAGATAGCCTTCCGGAAGGCCCCCTGCTGCGCGCGACATCGTATAGGCTGCCCAGGCGTTAGCGCGCGCCCAATGGATCCCGGACATATGATCCTGCGTGACATGATTGTAGCCATGGTACCATAGGCCGGAATGCTCGTCTTGCAGGTAATGGATATGACGTTCATATTGATGCAGCGCGTCATGGATAAGCTCTTTCTCCCCGAGGTGCACACCGACACGCAGTTCCAGGTATGCCGCCATGAACAGCGTATCGGCCCAGCACTGCTGCGGAAAATCATTGTTAGACGACACCGTATGCTGGAGAACCCGATCCCCGAAACGCAAAGCATGAGACTGCAGATAGTCCATCTTGCTCAGCAGGATATCCAGATATTGTTGTTCTTTCGTATGTTCATACAGGGTGAGCAGCATATGACCCATTGCGCATGTGTTCACCGTCCACTTCTCCGGTATGCCTGCTTCTACATATTCCTGAACCCACTCCGCCATCCGCTCCAGGCAGGACTGATCGCCCGTTACATCGAACAGCCTGCTGACACCATAGAACGCAACACCGCCTGGCCAGTCCCAAGTTAAATCCATCCCGAACGTATAATCTGCAACACGCTTTGCCGTCTGCTTTAAATCTTCGGCCGTCATTTCCAGTTTCAGATTCATCATTGTCCTCCAATCGTTATAGAGCCCTGCTTGCGAAAGGAACTCACCGTAATCGTTACCCACCCATAACCTTGAATTCTCTTAATTATATGTTCGATAAACTAGCAGATTTGACCTGCATGCCATCAAAAAAGACTCCCCTCCCCTAGGGGACGAGAGCCTAAGCTTGCGTATCAATTCAATTCAATTAGCCTTTTATCCCCATATCCCTCACAACGCGGAAGCCGCAGTTCCCTGTTGAGCTGTCTGGCGTATTCCCGCTTCGAGCCGCAACCCGGTACCGATTACAATAGGATCGGTGGCACAGATACGATCCGCCGCGCATGGACCTTCTGCCGGTGGCCTCTGAGAAATGCGGATTTACGGCAGATGTCTGTCGATGATAGGTCGGACTGAACCAATCGCTGCACCATTCCCAGACGTTGCCGGACAGGTTGTATAGTCCGTAGCCATTTGGTGAATAGGCATCCACCGGCGCAGTACCGACATATCCGTCGCTGGCGTTGTTTTTGACCGGGAATTTCCCCTGCCATATGTTACACTGAAACTTTCCATCCTGCTTGAGCAGATCCCCCCAAGGATAGGTTCTTCCTTCCAGCCCGCCACGTGCTGCATACTCCCACTCCGCTTCCGTCGGAAGCCGCACGCCGGCCCATCGGCAATACGCCATCGCGTCATTCCAGGAGATGTGCACGACCGGATGATCCATCCTCGCTTCGATATTGGAGTCCACACCCTCTGGCGCCGCCCAGTATGCCCCTTCCACGACCAGCCACCATGGCGTATCTTGCGGCACCTGTACTACCTTCGCTTTGGTCTGCTCTGATACAAACATTTCAAAGACAAACGACCACCCGAACGTCTCGGCCTCTGTCACATATCCGGTTGCCTCAACAAATCGTTGGAACTCTGCGTTCGTTACAGCATAAGGCGAAATTTCGAACCCGTCCACCGTCACCCGACGTGCTGGGCCTTCGCCATCGCTTGCAAACCCTTCTTGCGAATCTGTGCCCATCATAAACGTGCCCCCAGGAATGGCGATCATGTTGGTATGAAGATCCGAGGACACCTTACGATCACGATGTCCTTCTTGCCATATGACGGATTGATCCTTCGTATCGACTTCTGTCCGCTGCCCCGCGGATCTCGAACCGGCGCAGCATGAATGTTCTTCTCTCATGTTTGTCTCCTTCAACCCTTGGTACAGACGATGGACAACGATGCTGGTGCGAATGTTCCCGCTTCGATGATCGATAATCTATCATACCCTCTATACAAACTCCTGAGGGTGACGTCGCATCAGCTCCGGCACCACTTCGCCCCGGCCCGTATTCTTCAAGCGCTCGATATAGTTCGGGAGATGTCCCTTCGCATGATAAGGTCCTCCCTCTTTCATGACCGTCCACAACGGATCCACGTCAAACGGCATCGTGGACATCATCTGATCATGCCATTCGTTCAGCAGGTAGACGGCCTCCCTGCAGAGATCCGGTCTTTGAGAAGCCAGATTGTGCTGTTCATGAGCATCTTCGGTGATATGGAACAGCATCTCTTTGTCGAACAGGTGAAAGCCGTCGTGATACGTCCGAATGTATAGCCAATCCCCAAAACGAACGCTCCGCTGACAGACATGGGCACACTGGGACACCACGAGATACTCTCTACCGCTGCACCCGCCGCTTCGCAAGCTTTCGGCATAGCTCCTTCCATCCCAGCTTGGCGCAGGTGCCATATTCATGTATTCAGCCATCGTAGGCAGTTGGTCGAGATGATAATGCAAACCGCGATCTGTATGTCCCTTCACAATACCCGGGCCACGAATGATCATTGGAATGCGGCAAGTGCCCTGATCCGCTGTTCCGTGTTCGCCATAAATCCCAAGCTCCCCCATGTTCTCGCCGTGATCTGCAGTAATGATGACAACCAGGTCATCCATGACCCCTTTATGTTCCAGCAATTCGAAGATGGCACCGATATGCTCGTCCATGTGGCGAATGCCGCAATCGTATCCGTCAATCATCCTGCGAAGATCATCCATCGACTGAATCTCGCCAGGATGCCGCGGATAATCAGAGGATATATCATTATTATACATATTAATTTCGTTGGCTCCATGCGGCCCGACTTTCTTCCGGTGCTCCTCAAGCACCTCCTCTGTTATCCAGGCGGGCAGTGGATCGTGTTCAAAAGGATTCCCTAGCGATTCGGGTGCACGGTACGGTGTATGTGGATCCCAGAAATTCAAGTACAGCATCCAATTGTCCTCATCCGCATGCCGCTCCAGCCAGTCCAGGGCAACCGGTGATACTTCCTCCGCAGATTCCATGCCGCCTTTACCTGTATTATACATTTCATTGAATCCCGCGTAGAAGGTCCATGCTGAATGGCGTTCTCCGAACGGGCTGATCAATGCGGTCTTCATGCCGGCTCGGCGGAACAACGCTGGAAAACTATCCGAAGCCAGCTTGTCGCGGAAATCCCGGGTCTTGCCCTCGTGCCGCACATCGGCTGCTGTGCCTCCATGGCCAACAACGCCGTTATGAATACCGAATCTGCCGGTCATTAACGCGGTTCGTGAAGGAAAACAAGGTGCGTCAGAGGTATAGTAATTGTCAAAGCGCACCCCTTCCGCAGCAATTCGGTCAATGTTCGGGGACGTATTGCGATGATAACCGTAGCAGCCAAGATGATCCGGTCTGGTCGAATCCAAATCCAATAATAATACTCTCATAGGCACATCGTTCCTTCCTGTTATCGTTGCTTGAAATTATAGATCGCGAAGCAGGCAGCGTCGATGTACATTTCATCTTTTTGTTGTACGATTCCCATACGATTTCATTCCGAAAGATGACTGAAACGAACGATTACCTACTCAGAGCTTGCAAGGTTATGCTAGTCTTAAGGTATAAAATCACTGCGAGGTGCTCAAATGTGTTCCAATTGATGAGCGTAAATTTTGACGATAACATCCCGAATTGGCGGACGCAGCTGGAGACGATTGCGTACAATGTCCTTGTTGTGGTGAAGAGTGGCAAGGTGAGGTACGAAATCAATGAAGAAGAAGTGATTGCGGAACAAGAAGACGTGCTTTTTATCCCGCAGTCAACCAGACGAAGCGGCGGTAATTGGAACGTTACCGTACATCAGAAGTTTACCGTGTTATTTACGCTGGATCACCCAGCGTCTACAGGCATCCCTTTTCTGGATGAGGGCCGATTTATGAGAATGAACCTGTCCCATATCCAATATGCTTACCGCCGATGTGAGCGCTTGTACGAGGAAATGCGGGGTGGAAAAAGCTACCGCACGTTGATCTGCCAGGGCATTATGCAGGAGCTGATCGGCATGCTGGCCCGCGAGCTTGACAAGACGGAGGTAGCACCGAACAAGCGATACTACGCGGACTCCATCAAATCGTATCTGCTGGAGCATTACCGCGAACCTGTCGAAATCGAGTCGTTATCCAGATTAATCCAGCGTTCGCAAGGCTATACGGCTGCCCTTTTTAAGGAGGTATACGGCCTTTCTCCCATTCGCTATATGCACCAGCTGCGCGTGCAGGAAGCGTGTCGCCTGCTGCTTCATTCGGATATGAGCATTGCCCACATTGCCCAGTATTTGGGTTATTATGATACATCTTATTTTTATCGCATGTTCAAAAAACAGACAGGCTTGTCGCCTTCCAGCTACATACACCAAATGGATCTATCGGATGAATCCATTCTGTTCACGTAAGTTCTTTCTCAGTGTCATGGTCCGCGGGGTTCTGGACCGGTATAATCGGCCATCGCCATGCTTCTATGCGTTACCGAACTTCGGGTTTGATTTCGTTACAAATGTAACTATGAAAGTCCCTGCTCCCTTGCCATAATGTTGTTAATCATGCATATGAGAGGAGAGAAATTGATGGCCGTTGCAGCAATGTCCGATATCGTGAAGCGGTACGGGGACCATCGCGTTCTGGATCACGTCGATATGGAAATTGGAGAAGGTGAAATTGTGGGGCTGCTCGGACCCAATGGCGCGGGCAAAACGACGCTGATTCATGCCCTGTGCGGGCTCATCAGAGTCGATTCCGGAACAATCAAACTGTTTGGCGAGCATCTGTCCGGAACGATGCTGGATATAAAACGGAAGATTGGATTGGTAACACAGGAGATTACCGTGTTCGAAGACTTAACGGCCCGCGAGAATCTTGCTTTCTTCGGAGGTATCTATGGATTGAAGGGAGCCGAGCTGAAGCGGCGGATTGCGGAGACGCTTGAATTCGTCGGACTAGAGAAGCAGGCGAATAAGAGCCCCAAGAAGTTTTCCGGAGGAATGAAGCGAAGACTGAACATCGCTTGTTCTATCATTCATGATCCGAAGCTTCTGATTATGGATGAGCCCACCGTTGGCATCGACCCACAGTCACGGAACCACATTCTTGAATCCGTGCAAACCCTGCAAAGCCGGGGCACGACCATCCTCTATACGACCCACTACATGGAAGAGGTACAGGCGATCGCGTCCCGGGTGCTCATTATGGATCAAGGTCATGTTATCGCCCAGGGAAGCATTGAGGAACTTGTGAGAAACCTGCATCACGAAGAGAAAATCAAGCTGGAGGTTATGGAGGTTACGGACGACCTTATCCGTGCCATTGAGCAGCTCGGCGGAGTCAAGCGGGTCAACAGAAGCGGATCGAAGCTGCAGATTATTTCACAGGCTGGGGCTGGAAATCTGGATCGCATCCTCTCCTTAGCCAAACGCGCGGGCGGCGTTATATCGATTCATGCGGATCAGCCTTCACTTGAAGACGTATTTCTCACGCTGACAGGAAAACAATTGCGCGACACCAAGGAGGATTGAGGATGCTGTTATTCAGAATGACCTACTTCTCCCTGCTCCGTTTAATTCGCGAGCCAATCGGCCAGCTGCTGCTCTTGGTCCTTCCGCTGATTATCATCAGCGTCATCGGCACGGTGATCACCGGTCCGATTGAAGGGATGGACGGGGTGCCCAGCATCGATTGGATGACAACGATTACGATCTTTACGGTTCAGTTCTTCGGCGGCACCTATCTTATGAGTTTATTGAACGATGATTTGCTGCAGACGCGAAAATGGCGTACGTACTCGCTCCCGATCCATGTTGCGTTCTACTCCTCTTCGCTTATCCTGGCCTGCGCCTTATTCAGCACGCTTCAGGGCTTCGTTATGGTGTTGTTCACGAAATGGGTGTTCGGGGTGCAATGGGGTTCTCTCGGGTGGGTGATGCTCGTACTGGCCGTCTTTTCCTTATTCGCGCAGTTTATCCATCTGGCTTTGGTACTGTCGATCAAAAGCTTTAAGCTGTCTGAACGTGTGTCCGAAATCATCGGGCTCGGCCTGCTTGTCTTAACGGGGTTAATGTTTCCGCTGCCGGACCATGCATTTTTTAACTGGATGTCCTCCTACGGCAATCCGGTAATGCTTGGACAGCGGGCTGTAACCGGGATGCTGCCAGAGGGCGATGCAGCGAGGGCAGGCGTATCCTTAGCCTTGCTCGCAGGAATCACTGCGTTCTTTATGATCATCAGCTTCATTCTAGGAAGGAGGAGGCTCGGGTGACGATTTTCGCCTTTGCACTAAAGCGGAGCATTCGCAGCTGGGGAAACTTGCTCTTGCTGCTCGGCCTGCCGATGGTGGTCATCCTGCTTCCCCGGGGTTATGACGGCTATCCTTTGGGGTTTCAATTTTACGGAATACTGCAGCTCTTCTTCGCCTCTAAGCTGGTCCATATGATTATGGAGGACCGAAAGAACAAAATACTGAATCGGATCGGCGTTGCACCGATTACACACGCTGCCTACACTGCTCAAAATCTGCTGGCCTTCTCCCTGCTGCTCATCGTCCAGTCCATCCTGATCGTTGGAGGCGGATGGCTCTACCATGGCCCGGATCTCGGAAATCTGCTTCAATTATGGATGATCTTCTGTTTCTTCGCCTTCACCGCCATCAGCTTCTCGCTTGCTTGGTGTTCCTGGTTCCGTCATCCCGATGCTTCTGCTGCCGTCATGCTCGGCATCATTTCCATCATGGCGGTGCTTGGCGGGACTCTGATCCCTCTCGAGGTCTCGCCGGAACCGCTGCAGCGCATAAGCAAGATCGTCCCCACATACTGGCTGCACTATGGAATCGATCTTGCGGCAGAGAACAGGCCTTGGAAGCATCAGCTGACACCGCTGCTTATTCTGATCCTGTTTACGGCTGCCTTCCTGTTGATCGGAAGCCGTAGAAGGCTCGCTTAGGAAGATATGATACGATGTAGGAAATAAGAATGCTTTCCAGGAGGTGCTTATGCACAGCTATAGGGACCGTTGGGAACCGATGAGCATGGCCGATATGATATGGAGAAGCCTGGCATTGCTGCTGCTGGGCTTGCTCTGGTTTATCGGCGACAACGGGCATGAAGGGTTGATCCTGCTGCTCGTTCTGGTCAATATGACATTGGCTAGATGGCGCTTCTCATGGCCGACTTGGACAACGCTGATCGACCTGGCTGTATGCACCGCCGTTATGCCGCTGTGGCCAGAGGCCTCTTACGGCTTGGCACTCCCCTTGTTTGAAGCCATGCGAGCCTATAAACCGTTGTTCGTTCTGCCGATTGCGGTCGTTGTGGTCGCTTTTGCTAAGGTGGAGCTCTTGTTATTGGTTGTCCTGATCCAGGCAATGTTCGCTGGAGGCATCCTCCATTACGGATCCAAGCAGCTTGCATCTTACCGGCGTGAGGCAGACAGTGAACGACGTGACCGGTATGAGCTCGAGAGCCTCAAGGAAGAGCTGCTGCTGGCAAACATGCAGACCGCGCATTTCGCAGAGCTGACGGAACGCAACCGGATCTCGCTCAAGCTGCATGATGATGTCGGTCACGAATTGACCGCCGCCCTCTTGGCGCTTCAGGCGTACGAACAATTACGAAAGGAAGGGGACCTTCAAGCTGGCAGCATGCTGGAACAGGCGATGAACCGTCTGAGAGCCAGTTCATGGCAACTGCGGGAAACCGTGCATGATTTGAAACCGGCACGAGCTATCGGAGTCGCCCATTTAGAGGAAATTTGTCGAAATTTCCAAGCGTTTCCGGTCAAACTGCACGTTTATGGGGATACTTCCGAAGTACCAGCCTACCTCTGGATCATTCTCGCCTCGTGCTTGAAGGAGGCGCTGACAAACATCGTACGCCACTCGAAGGCTAAGCATGTCGAAGTTTCCTTGGACAGCAGTGAACATCTCATTCGCTTGAGCGTGCATAATGACGGGGTGACGCCGGAAATCACGGTCGAGCCAGGCATCGGACTACGCAACCTCAGACAACGGGCGCAGGCTGTAGGGGGAAGCATTTCGATGAATCATAGGAATGGATTTCAGCTCATATGCGTATTGCCAATCAGAAAGGAGCGATTGACGTGAAGGTGCTTATAGTTGACGATGATCCACTCGTTTGTCAAAGCCTGGAGCTGCTTTTGAGCCGGGAGAACGATATGGAAATTATCGGAACGGCCAATGACGGGGCCGAAGCCATTCAATGCTGCGAGCGTCTAATGCCCGATATGGTCCTAATGGATATACGCATGCCGGGCATGGACGGAATTCAAGCAACGCGAACAATCAAGAACCGCTGGCCACAGGTACAGATCATGATGCTCACCACCTTCCAGGATGAGCATAATATTCGCCTGGCCATTCTGGCCGGAGCGGAAGGATATATGCTGAAATCGACGCATGTTTCGAATATGGCCCAACAGCTGCGCGCACTGGCATCGGGTGTATCCATACTGGATGCTAATGTTCTTAAAACGTTGACGGGACCAAGCAAGGAAGAGATTACCGAACTTACTCCCCGCGAGTCCACCATTCTCGAGCTGGTCGCTTTAGGCTGCTCAAACCGTGAAATTGCGCAGCAGCTGTTCCTCAGCGAGGGAACCGTCCGCAACACATTATCCTTTATCCTTGATAAGCTGGAGCTTCGAGACCGGACCCAGCTCGCCATCTATTATTGGAAGCGATCGCTATAGGTGCATCCTTGCACCAAGCGTGCTCTCTAGTCCAATTCGAAATAAGTAACCCCGCTAACTCGCTAAGCATACGAATGGTATTTTTGCTTAAGAAATAACAGCCCCCCTCCCCTTCTTCCTTGGTTCATAGAATCGAATAACTTATAGCTCAAATACCTCTCTTTTTCCCGCGATGTGCAGTGACTTTCATGAGGAATCCTCGGTTTAACGAGCGATCATTGATAAAAATATCACACTGTGGAAATACTTAGGATGAACATACTCTGATGCCAGGGAGTGATCATCAAATGTCATATTCCAAGTGGATGGGCTCCCAGAAGTCTGACAACAACCATGCCGCCACGGATGCGAACAAAAATCAGGAACAAGAGCGCCCAATCTCCTCCAGCCTCAGGGAAACGACCGACAGCATCCGGAAGCTGCTGGGGGATAATGACGATTTCAATACGCATGAATTCCATGTATTTGGCCAGTTCCAAGCGATGATGTATTACTTCACCGATATGACGGACCATACTATCATTAACAATACGATATTGAAGCCGCTCAAGTATGGGCCTCGCCATATCGATGTGGAGAACATTCCGATTTCTCAACTAAAAGATACGCTTATCAATGATACCCTTTACCACAGTGAGGGGTATGCGGAATCCAGTCTTTCCATCATCACGGACAGCATCCTGCGCGGCCAAACGGTGATTGCCATTGAAGGGCTGCCGGAGGCTTTTATCTTCGACACGCGGAAAATATCCCATCGCTCGATCGAACAGCCGGCTACGGAGCAAGTGATCCGCGGATCACGCGAGGGATTCATCGAATCGCTTAGTACAAACATCTCTTTGCTCCGTTATCGTATGCAAACGACCGATTTCCGAGTGAAGTCGATGGAGATCGGAGCGAGAACCAAATCCAAGGTAGCCATCTGCTTCATGGAAGGCGTTACCAACCCCGGCATAGTCGAAGAAGTGAAGAAACGGCTGTCCGCCATTGAGATTGACGCCATCCTCGACTCAGGTTATTTGGAACAGTTTATCGAAGACAACCACTGGTCGCCGTTTCCGCAAATTCAATATACGGAGCGTCCTGACAAAGTTGTGGCCAACATTCTGGAGGGCAGGGTGGCGATTCTGGTAGACGGTTCTCCACTCGCACTGATCGTTCCGACCGTATTCAGCCAGTTCTACCAGACGGCCGAGGATTACACGGAGCGGTTTCTGCTCATGAGCGGCATCCGGCTCTCCCGTCTTGTGGCGCTTGTGTTCTCCCTTGTATTTCCTTCGCTGTACGTAGCTATTATATCGTTCAATCCGGAGCTGATTCCTACCGAATTTGCGGTTGCCGTAGCGGGCGGACGCGCAGGCGTCCCCTTCCCTGCAGTCGTCGAAGTGCTTGTGATCGAAATATCGATGGAAGTGTTGCGGGAAGCGACCATTCGCTTGCCGCAGCAGGTCGGCGGCGCATTGTCCATCGTCGGTGTGCTCGTCATTGGACAAGCGGCGGTCGCGGCCGGTTTTGCAAGCCCGATTACGGTCGTCATCATCGCGCTGACCACAATCGGTTCGTTTGCGACACCCGCCTATAATGCGGCCCTTGCGCTTCGCATCCTCCGCTTCCCGCTCATTATACTGGCCGGCACATTTGGTTTGTATGGAGTGATGGTCGGCCTCATTCTGGTTACGAACCATCTGCTGTCCCTCCGCTCGTTCGGTGTGCCGTATCTGAGCCCCTTCGTCCCTGGCAACTTTCAGGGCATGCGGGACTTGCTGACACGTGCGCCGCTGTGGAAGATGAGAAACCGGCCATCGTTTCTATACACGCTCGATCAATCCAGACTGGGGGATACAAAGAAAGACCAAGTCAACCACGCAAGCGAAGACATTATAAGTCCCGTGCAGCCTGATGGAGAAAAGGGGCAATAAGTATGGACCAACAACGTCAAATTACCGTCTTGCAAGCTTCGGCCATTACAATCAGCACCATCGTCGGCGTCGGTGTGCTCTCCCTTCCGCTCGCTGCGGTTCGTGCAGCCGATGCGGGGGCGCCGCTCGTCACTTTGCTGGGTGCGGCGCTATCTATCCTGGCCTCCATGCTGATCGTATGGCTGGGCATGCGTTTTCCCAATGAATCGTATATCGAATACAGCGAGAAGCTGATTGGAAAAGGGCTGGCCAGAACGATTATCATCATCTGGATTCTCTACTTTGCCATCCTGAGTTCGCTTATCGCTAGAGAGTTCGGCGAGGTGGTCATCACCGCGGTCCTGAGGAATACGCCGCTGGAAGTGACCGTGATCGTTATGCTGCTGCTGGCTGCCTTCACATCGCGTAAAAATATAATGACCTTTGCCTATATTCACACGTTCTATATTCCGTTCATTCTGGTTCCCGTCTTGCTGATCGTCGCTCTGTCCCTTAAAAACGCAGACGTCGTCAACGTGCTTCCGTTATGGGGAAATGAGCCGAGCGGGATTGTCAAAGGCTTCTTCATGCTCTCCACCATGTTCCAGGGATATTTCATCATGATGATGGTCATTCCCTCTATGCGCAGTCCGAAGAAGGCGATGCGTTCCATCTGGTTGGCGATGCTGATTACTAGCATTTTGTATGTATTGGTTGTAAGCGCGACGGTTAGCGTTTTTGGTGCCGAAGAGACCAAGAAGCTGCTGTGGCCAACCCTCGAGCTAGCAAAGGATACCTCGCTGCCTGCGAATATCCTCGAACGCCTGGATGCGGTATTTCTCGCAGTCTGGGTGACGGCGGTGTACACCTCCTTGTTTTCCTGCTACTATTTCACGATTTATTCCATCGGCAAGCTGTTCCGTCTGCAGGATCACGGGATGCTGTCCTTTTTCATTTTGCCTTTCCTGTTCTTGTTGGCGATGCTGCCGCAAAGCCTGGTCCAGTTGAATGAGATCAATGCGCTGATTACCCAGTTCGGGGTCGCGCTCACGATCGCTTACCCGGGCCTGCTGTTGCTCGTATCACTGCTGCGCAAAAAAAGGGGGAACCAGAAACGATGATCGGAGAAATGTACAGCGGCTACTTGTATATGGCTATCGCCATTTGGATATTTTCAGGGTTGTTCAATCTCGGAGTTGACAGGACAAACTATGGTCAGTTCGAGATGAAGAAGGAACAGAAAGCCTCAACCGTCCTGGGCTGGATCAACCTCTCCCTTGGCATTCTGACCTTCACGGGTGCGATGATCATCAAACTGCTTGTCTAGCTGGAGCAACACGGTTCAAACCGAGACTGGAGGAAATTCATGAGTAACCATGCTTACACTCGCGCCAATATGAGAAGATGCTGCGCCGCTCTGCTCATTCTTTCCTTGCTGACCGGATGCTGGGACCGGATGGAGCTGGAAGAACGCGCGGTCGTACTCGGAATTTCCGTGGACACGGCCGGGCCTGAAGCAGCGCAGCAAGAAGATGAAATCTCCCATCTGCGCGGTAAATATCCCGTGCCGCCCCAGGATATGATCCGGGTGTCTGTACAGATCGCCCTGCCCGGGCAAATTCCGCTTGGCCCCGGGGAAGGCGGAGGCGGCACAGGCGGGAAGTCGGAGGATACCGTCTGGGTTCTCGACGTTGTGGGCCATACGCTCGACGATGCCTTGATGAGTCTGCAGCAGCAAATATCGGGAAGACTTTTTTTCGGGCATCTGCGTGTCATTGTCGTCTCTGAGCAGTTCGCCAGAAGAGGCCTTGAGAACTTGAATGATTATTTGCATCGTAACCCCGAGGTTCGGAGAATGGCCTGGCTGATGGTGTCCAAGGGCAGTGCCAAGGATCTGATGGAAGCTGCGCCCAAGCTAGAGCGTGTGCCTACCCTTTATCTCGCTTCTACACTTGACGATGCGGTCAGACACGGCAAATTCCCGGTGAACTATATCGGAACCTTTTGGAACAACTCATCGAAGAAGGGCCAGGAGGGCTTCCTTCCCTATATTCAGATCATGGAAGGAGAAAACGTCCAGATCAGCGGGATGGCCTTTTTTAAAGGGGCGCAAATGGTCGGGGTAACCAAGCCGTTTGAAATCGCCGGATATTTGGTTATTAAAGGCATCAGCCCTGCTGGATACCTCGGGATTCTTCAAATCCGGGATTCGCAGGTCGTCACCATCCATGCCACAAACCGTGAATCCACCACGAGGGTGGAGATTCGGGACGGCAGGCCCCATTTTATTATCACAGCCATGACAGAAGTGAATTTGGAAGAGAAGAACGAAGATATCGTCCCGATCGATTCTTCGGCCATTCTGGAAGAGATCGGCCGAGAGAACGAGAGAGCGATCACAGAACTTGTAGAGGGACTGGTGGAGAAAACACAGCAGCAAGAATCCGATATATTTGGTTTTGGCGAGTTGCTCCGGGCTCACAAACCGTCTTACTGGAATACCCATGTCAAGACAGCCGAGCAATGGCGAGAGATCTACAAAACGGTTACGTTCGATTACAACATCACGTCGAAGGTCCGCCGCGTAGGCATGAAAGCCAATTAAACACCCGCCCGCCACCGGCTTCCTGCGGATGCTTCACTCATAGACCTCGCCAGATTGTCCCCTACAACATCTATAGCGAAACAAAGAGTGTTCCTATGGCCACTTCCGTTGGTCATAGGAACACTCTTTCTAATGATCACTAACATACGATCAGTGCCTCGTTCTCCGGCTACTCCTTCGACCCTTGGATCAGTCTGTATGGGCGACCGCACGGATTTCGACCCATTGCTCTGGGGACGCGAGGTACGTCACGCCGATGAGGCTTCCAGCCGGACGGTGCTCTCCTACGTACTCTTTAAAGAGCCGGATCACAGGGTCGAAATGCTCCTCGGCATGGGTCAAATAAATTTCCACATAAGCGAGATTGGATTTCGTGACACCAAACTCCGCCAGCACGCGATCCAAATTATCCAGCGTCTGCCGGGTTTGCAGCTCGATATCTCCCTCGCCAACAAACGCACCTTCCTGATCGTGAGAAAATTGCCCCGAAATGTAGATGTTGCCGTTCACACTGTACCCTTGCGAGATGCCATGATCCCATAGATCATGGTTATAAGTTTTAACATTAGCCATCAGATTCTCTCCTTTACTTCAAAGTAAGGCTAGTATAAACTGAGCACAACTAAAAAAGTAGTACGCACATTAATGATAGGTACTACCCGAAAGGATAGTGTAAAGATGAGTTTGGCGGACTATAAAGGTGACGGCAATATTCAAGAAACGCCGTTTGGCTATACGTTGTCTCTGATTGGGGGTAAATGGAAAATGCTGATTCTTTATCTCCTGGCAGAACAGCAGCCCGTTCGATTTAATGAAATGAAAAGACGTCTGGGAACGATCACCTATAGAACGCTGAGTTCCCAACTGAAGGAGCTCGAAGCGGACGGTCTGGTGAAGCGGACCGAATATCCGCAAGTGCCGCCCAAGGTGGAGTATCGGCTCACCGAGAAGGCCGAGACGTTGCTGCCCGTGCTGGAACAGTTATGTGAATGGGGCGCTCGAAACCAGCCAGCGCGGTAAGGTTCCACTCTTCTGCCCTCCTCCATCGCCATGAAAAGCCGTCATCGTGACGGCTTTTTCATGGTCGGCTTCTTATGGGATGATCCCCCCTCCACCAGCAATCCATTCGCAATCGACGAATATCCCCTCAATAATCTGGTATCCTCCTATGTCAACAAAACAACAATAATATCATAACAATCAATATATATTTATTGATAAACGATAAATATCATGCTACAGTAAGAAGCGAAAACGACCGAGTGAGGTGCTTGTAATGAAGCGAGAAACGCTTTTTTTGAAACTGACTGTGTTTCTTATTGGAACCCCGATTGCGTTGCTATGTGTGTGGGGATTGCCTTCCATCATGAAAGACGCAGCGGCCTATTTTCCGGCATACTGGCTGTATCCGGTGTTGGCCGGGATGTATATCTCCGCGATCCCGTTCTTCGTGGCGCTAGTCCAGGCCTATAAGCTGCTTAATTATATCGACAGGAACGAAGCGTTTTCCGACTTGTCGGTGCGGGCATTGAGAACGATCAAATATTGCGGGTTATCCATCAGCGGATTGTATGCCGTGATTTTGCCGTTTTTATTTTTCATGGCGGACATGGATGACGCCCCAGGGCTTTTGGCGATTGGCATAATTATCGTTTTTGCTTCTTTTGTCATTGCTGCCTTTGCTGCACTGCTCCAAAAGCTGCTCCAAAATGCCATCGATATAAAATCCGAGAACGATTTAACAGTATGAGGTGAATCGAGATGGCGATTATTATTAACATTGATGTCATGCTGGCCAAAAGGAAAATGAGCGTGACCGAGCTGTCTGAGCGCGTCGGAATCACAATGGCGAATCTTTCCATATTGAAGAACGGGAAAGCCAAGGCGATCCGCTTCTCCACCTTGGAGGCGATATGTGAAGCGCTGGATTGTCAGCCTGGTGATATTATGGAATACCGAAGCGATGCAAATTCTGATGCCGCCGGGCCGGACGAATAAGTCATGAGAGCGATCCGGCAACTGGTTCGATTCGGCTGGGAGCAGGCGTTATCCTGCGTGTTCCCGGTCGTCATCTTTGCCTCACTGGCTCTCACCCAGCTCATCTCCCTCCCCTTGCTGCCTCGCTATGACTGGCTGCTTGTCATCTGCCTTCTGATGCAATGGTGGATGCTGCGCTCCGGGCTAGAGACCCGGGATGAACTCAAGGTGATTACACTGTTTCACCTGATCGGTCTTGTGCTTGAGGTGTTCAAGGTGCATATGGGCTCTTGGTCGTATCCGGAAGAAGGATATGTAAAAATATTCGGGGTGCCTCTATACAGCGGGTTTATGTATGCCAGCGTAGCCAGCTATCTGTGCCAGGCCTGGCGGCGCTTGCAGGTGGAGCTGATCTGCTGGCCGCCGTTTTGGATCGTGGTGACCCTGGCGGCTGCCATATATTTAAACTTCTTCACCCATCATTTCTGGGTGGATATTCGCTGGTGGCTGTCGGCGCTGGTCCTTATCGTGTTCTGGCGATCCTGGGTCGCTTATGAGGTGAACGGCACGCGTTACCGGATGCCGCTAGCGCTTTCTTTTGTACTCATCGGATTCTTCATTTGGATTGCCGAGAATATTGCCACCTTCTTCGGAGCCTGGGAGTACCCTAACCAGACCGAAGCCTGGAGTCTCGTCCACCTGGGCAAAGTCAGCTCGTGGCTCCTGCTTGTCATTGTCAGCTTCCTTATCGTGGCAACGCTGAAACAAGTGAAGGATAAGATTCGCTAGACAGCGCAAACAAGCTCCTGACGGCATAGTCGCCGCAGGAGCTTGTTCTTCGTGTTACCCGTCGATCCAAGCAGTATACTTCTCAACCTATTCGTTCGATAATTCCTCTAACGATTTGATTTTTCCATGGGGATGCTGCTCTTGCTTGCGTGACTTCCAGGCCGCCTCTCTTCTTCTCTTCTGGTGAGCCATACGTGCTTCCTCCTCTGGAATTGAGATGTATACCACTCCCTTATGTTGTCAATCTTGACAGCAGTTCATGCACGCCGAAGGAAGAGGCAGACTGCGCCGATGGCTAGTCCCTTGTCTTCACCGACGCCATCGTTTCGTTGATGATGCGTGCCATCGCGTCCACAGCAGCCATATCGGATCGGTAGCCGATCCGAACAATATGCTGATCAAATGCGTAGAAGATCACCCCGGAAAATACGTCACTGTCTGCATATTGATTCTGTTTCCCCTTAAGACCATTTTCCGATGCAATATCAATAAACTCATCGTTAAACGCACGCTCATGCTGCTGCAGCTCCTTGGCCGCTGCTTCGTCCAACGTCGTATGCTCCAGCACCTCATACGTGACGGTGGCTTCTCCGGACAGGTCGGTTGTAAACGTGACGGTTCCACCCTCAACCGAAGGCTCTCCCATCGTGGTGCGAATGGCGAAACTCAGCCCGTACGGCTCTAACTCATATTCCCTTCCCTCAAAGGAGACCGTCTCGTGTTCCACAGAAGTTTCCAGTTGGACAATATCGCCCTTGACCAGAACAGGTCGAACGGTGTCATCAGGCGTCTGATGGACCGGCTCGGTCTCTTCCGCGCCTTCATTCTTCATCGTTTCATTCGCCTGATTAACGATGCCTGTAGGCACGGGAGGCTCCTCTTCCTGCTGTTGCGCTGTCCCTGCTGCTCCTGGCGTCGGCTGGACTGCCGTTTCTTCCGGATCGCTCTTTCCTGTGCAACCGGCGATCAGTAAGGTGGCCAAGACCACGGTCGTGACTGCAGTCAGAAGCTGGCTCCATCGTGGCTTCCTCAATAGTTCTTCTCTCTCCCTTCATCTCATCCTGATTGTAGGTTCTTACGGTTAAACGTTGGCAGTTCATGAATAGTTCCATGCTCCAGGTTGATCATATCAAAAAAATCCCGGCAGAGAATCCCCCGCCGGGATGAAATCATTATTGTTCATATTCAGCTTCCACTTAACCAGAGTTGGCCGCCCTTGTGGAGACAGCCCTCCCCCTACAGCACCCCGTATGATCGAGAGCTACCGCTTGATGTTGTCATGTGCGATAGACCGATAGGTCAGCGGATCTCCAAATAGTCAATGAAAGCGTCCCAAGTCCCGTCATCCGCCGTAACAATCAGCTCAATCTCCTGATTGCCGGTGCCATGACTCACATTGTTAAGTGTATAGACCGCGGGATAACTTCCGCCAAAGTAGAAGGTGCCTTTCGTCTGACCGCCGATCTTCAGATCGACTCGGGCCATGTTAGCATTGTTTGACGCTCCTCGCAGCGAGAAACTATGCGTGCTTGTGGCAAAATACTGCGTATACTTGACCGAATCGTTGTTGGCGTACAGGGCCACACCATTGAACGGCGAGCTGATATTACCTGTGTACTGCCCGCTTTTGGTCATGCTCTCAGCTTCGACTCTCGTCACCGTTCCCGGGTTCGTGCCTCCTCCCGGATTACCACCGCCCGGGTTGCCCCCGCCGATGGTCAATGTATTGCTGTACACATTCGCGCTTCCGCTGCTCTGATAGCCCTCTACCGTCATGGCAACTTCATACATTTTCCCCATCGGCATGCCGCGGCTTTCCCAGGCTCTGAAATGCTCGCTGACCGAGATCGTGCCGCTCGTTCGCTTCGACGTCCGGACACTCCAATACTGCTTGAACGTCGCCGTTCCTTTAATGGATGGCTGGTTCACCCGGGTCGTCTCATAAATATCGTACGTGCCGCCATCCACGTTAATGGTTCCTTTATGGGTGCCTGTCGGACGGTATGTTCCCCAGCTGTCGACAATGTAAAATTCAACGAGCGGATCCACCGTCCAGCCGTATACGGTCAAGTACGCATTACCGTTCGGCTGGAAGTTCGCGCCATAGGTGATCGACATGTTCCCGATTTGCTGATGGGTTTGTGTCTCGTTGAACTTTTTGCCCTTGCGGAACAGGATGTTGTTGATGTTGCTCCACTGGGCGCTGAACGTACCGCCGCTGTTCAGTGTCATGCTGCCGGAACCGCCGCTGTCCTTCCAAAATTCATAATCATAACCGTCATGCGTCCCAATCTCGTTAGAAGTGATCGTGGTTGCGGCATGCGCACCTCCTGCGGGCAACAACAGCACAAAACAAAGCAGTACGGCAATATACCATCTCGTTTTCTTTCTCGTCTTCATGAATTCCTTCCTCCTCTTTAAATCGATTGTCACCCGTCTGACTAGGATGCTGTTCAGCATTCAGCAAGGCTGCTGCGAACGGTCATACCTCCTTTCTACTTCTTTATTGTAAACGATTACAATAAGTAATTTATCAAAATTTACCTTATTATTCCATTCTAAAAATTAAGGTCATACCTTGAAAAATTCAGGTATTGCTGTTTTGAATCCTGGATTGCGGGGAGCGATGCTGTTATATGTTATTCGGATTTATCCAGCGGCCAGCGGTATCCCCGTTTAAACAAGAAGTATCCAAGCGCAGCCACAATCGGAATCGCACCTAGGGACATCCCCATCATTATTCGCGAGTTGGACTCAGAAAGTCTGGCCGACATCCGGATTTCCTCTATCCCTCCCCCGGCGCACACGACGCGATCAAATACGGAATAATCCCCACGATTCGTAAATAGAAGAACGGCCTCCGTTCCGTTAATGTCAGTGACCGACCGCTCTTGATCCAGCTGGATCTGCTCCCCATCTAACGTGCAGTTTACCGCATCCACTTGTACATCCGAAGGGATCGCCCACACAGCTACCGTTCGGGAAGCACTGGTTGGCGAGAACGAATCGCCGGGCTCTATCACTTTATGAATAAATGTGCCTGGAGGTTGCGCTTTCTGATAGGCCATAAATGCACCAAAAGGCCCCGTAATGATTACAGTCAGACAAGCCAGTGCAAATAAAGATATCGTTTTCCTTGTCATCGTCATCCATCCCTTCTGTCCATAACCGCTTTAAGCTTCGATCATAAATTCATCATGATAAGGAAGCCTAGCGATTTCCTTCCGATTTCTTGTTATGTACGAATGAACCGTTGCAAGGTTGCATTATTTCAAGATTGCTGCTTTCCCCACTTGCGCCGGATTCCGATAACAACCAGCAGGATCAGTGGAAGTACGACTTGAAAAAAAGGCGTTACATAAGTTACAACGACCTTTATCCCAAGCCATATATGGTGAGGGTAGTTGGGGGATATAAAAGCGATCGCATATAAGCATACGCTTACGACCACCGTCCACATTTTATAGGACCACCCTGTTATTTTATGGAGCCCCATCACAGCCCCCATAAAAAACGCAGCCATTTTCGAGCCCAGGCCGAGCACTAATACGAAGACAAATAACACGTCAAAACGTTCGAAGGTTTCTGCAATTTCGATAAGCTGAACCACCTGCAGCAGCGGTAGAGTACTATTGATTGCCCGTGTCGGACCTAGGACAAGGACATTGATCTGGTTTATCAGGATCAGGCAAATTGCTGTAATCAGGTAGGTGATGATCACACTTCTTCCTAATTTCCTCTTTTTCTTAACTAAAGGAAAGAAGAGCATAAATAATAAGGTTTGGCCAAACGGAAAAGACACAATTTCGGGTACGGCTGCTGACCAGACAGGCTGGAATCCATGTTCCAGGACCGGCAGCATAATCTCGTAACGTATTAGCCCGGATGAGACAAGGAGAGTATAGATGGTCAAATAACTCAAAATCATGATGGGCAAAAAACCTGCGCACGTCAAAATAACGACATACGGTCCATACCTTACCGTATTTGCTACTACAATTAACGTGATCAAGATGATCGCCATCAGCGGCGTACGATCCAACAGGGTCAATATCGTAAGCTCCCCTAGATCTCTTAGATTACGGGAGGCCTCGTATGTAAAATAACCTACAAAGGCTAAGTTAACCACCGTCCCGATAACTTTGCCGAATTGTTTTCTGCAGACGCCATATAAATCGAGCTCCGGATGGGTGCGGTGAATGAGAAGATACATCATTAACAGAAACAAACCGATCAAGGCGGCCACACTCATAGCCAACCATGCATCTCGCCCGGCATCCGCCCCTAGAAAGAACAACGTTGTGCTTCCGACTTCAAATACGGCAAGGTAACATACCAGCTCGGTAATTCTTATGGATTGTTTCATGTCCGGATTCCTTTCTTGTTCAAACATCCATTTCAACAAAGAGCATGGCTAGTTTTCGTCCGGTTCAAAAGCTTTCTGAGACATCCCCGTCTGACTGATGGAAGCCGTTACCTGCAGCACAAGCCTCGTGGACGGTATTCCTTCTGTTTCCCAGCGTTCCTTCATTTGACTCCATTCCTCCGGATATTTGCGATGAATATAATCGGCAAAGTGAGGCAGGTCGACATGCAATCTTTTGCAGGCTTCCCAGCCTTGCAGCATATGTTGTTTAATCACCTCTTGAATTTCTTTCTCTGCAGCATGGAGGTTGGACAAATTGGACAGATCAGTCGGACAGGAAGTCTCCGTAACCCTTCCCTTTACGTCAACCGAGACTTTAAACGTATATTCATCGCCTTCCTTCATAAGCTTTACCCTCGTTTTGGCCGCATTCGTCTGATAGGATAGCAGCCCGGGTTCCTTTTCACCTGGACAAGGAAAGGATAAGGTGCTGAATTGGACTTTGTCCGTCAGCCACGATATACCAAAGCTCTCATCCTGTGTTAATAATCCGATCCAGCGGTCCTTTTGAAACGCCGCCAATCCTGTTATTCTAAGCTTTGTAGGCGTAGAGGTTTTATTTAATTGATCCATAGATTCCACTTTATTTGATGAGAACTCCTCCACTAATTCAATCTGAGGAACACCTGCTGCATGGGACTCAGAAACAAGACTTCGCGTTAACTCAAACATCTTGATGGAAGGGTAGTTGTTGTTGAACTTAGCCGTCTGCCTGGAAATGTTGGCAATCGCTGAGCCCGGCAATCGTTCCGGTGGAATAAGCTGCTTTAACATTTCACTCGCCAGTCCATTCGTTACCAACACATTGACATTCTCCCGCAAGTTCGGATTTCTCCAGTAGAAGTCGATAATGTCCCTTATTCCTTTACTGGCTGCCTCCTTGCCAAGGATAAGCACATCGGCATGAGGAAAATACAATCGTCTAGGCGTCTCTGTATAACTAACATCAATCGCTTCCCGGAGGGTTGGGCCTTCTGATGAAAACACATGCACCGGAGCGCCTGCCCCCCCTGACATCCCCCCACCAGCTGCGTTGGATGATATCGTTGACGGATTGATTAACTGATAGCTGACGATCCAGCCATTTTCGCCCCGGTCAATCCCGAGCGCTGAAATAAGACCAATTTCATTCAGTTCTGTTCGATTCCAGCAGCCTGTCAGGATGACCATCAGGAGAAGGAAGAGATACAGCACAGCCAGTCTACGCATATAGACCACCCCTTTTTTCATATAGGCAGCTTTTCTAACCTTTACTTCTGTCTTGCCTGATTGCGCGGTTTGATATCATCCGGTCTTGTCTTCAGAAACGGCCAGGGTACACGAATAAACACGTCTCTCATATCCGTGAAGCGCAGCGGAACGAAGGGTGAAAGATAAGGGACGCCGAACGAAGTCAAGGAAATCAGGTGAACATAAATCGGAATGATGCCCGCCAAAATGCCGTATAACCCAAGAGTTCCAGCAAACAGCATCAACACAAAACGAATGATGCGGATCGCTGCCGCCATGCTGAATGCCGGGATTGCAAAGTTCGCAATCGCTGTAAAAGATACCACAATAACCATCGCGCCTGAGACAAGTCCCGCCTGCACGGCTGCCTGCCCGATGACCAATGCGCCCACAATGGAGATTGCGGGCCCAATGACCCTCGGCATTCGGACGCCGGCTTCGCGGATAATTTCGAAGGTCAGCTCCATCATGATCGCTTCAACCAGCGCAGGCATCGGAGCGCCTTCCCTTTGTGCCGCGAGGCTGATTAATAACGTGGTCGGAATCATCTCCTGATGAAAGGTTGAAATGGCGATATAGAGTGACGGTAACAGCAGAGATACAATGAAAGAGAACAGCCGGATAACACGTAAAAAAGTAGTGAGGTCATATCGTTGATAATAGTCCTCACTCGAGTGGAGAAATCTGAAAAAAGTGACCGGAGCGAGCAACACAAACGGAGTGCCGTCCACGAGAATGGCAACTTGCCCTTCCAGCAAGCTGCCTGCTACAGCATCGGGTCGTTCGGTGTTGAGCAACGTAGGAAATGGAGAGCCCGTTTTATCTTGAATAAACTCCTCGATATAGCCGCTTTCTAGTACACTATCTGTTGTAATCGATTGCAGCCGGGAGGTGATCTCCTCGACAATTTTCTGATCCGCGATTCCTTCAATATAGGTCAATATCACTTTCGTATTGGTATACTTGCCGATAACCAGTGTTTGTACCCGTAAGTCAGGTGTACGAAGTCTTCTTCGGACGAGTGACAGATTCGTGGAAATATCTTCAGTGAACCCGTCCTTTGGTCCCCGAATGACGGTTTGTGAGCTTGGCTCCTCGATAGATCGCTTTTCTAAACTTGTTATGGAAGCTGAGAACGAACTTGTTAAACCGTCAATTAATAGGACGGCTTTCCCATCCAATACGGTTGAAATCACAGCATCGACGGTATGTAATTGCTTGAGTTCGCCTCCTGGCACCACCTTTTTCATCAGAGCTGGAATATCGGGCAATCCGTCGGCTTCCATGGATACAGTCAGCCATGACTCGCTAATCTGATTCAGCTGATTAACATCAATAAACCCTTCGATATAACATACAGCCAATTCCGGCAAAACATCGTTTCCCGATATGGTTCTGATCACAAAATCCGAACTGTTCCCCATTCTCTGACTTAGTGCCTCTACGCACTCCTGAAGTGATGCACTTATCTCAACCGGCATATTGTCCTTCGCCTGCACTGTGCTGCTGCTTGAATTGCTATGCTTCCTCATTTTTTTCAGTAGTCGGCTCATCATGACAGTCCCTCCATATGCTTACACCGTATTATGAGAAGTTGTCCTCTAAATTATTCCTTTTAAAGCACATATTCTCTGTGCCCGGAATAGCCGGAATTACAAAAGTAAGCTATCGGAGTCGGCAATACACAACAAAAAAACCTGATGAAATTCGCGAGCAAATCGGCTCGGCACTTTTCATCAGGTTATACTATCAGGTTATACTATCAGGTTATACTATACGCTGCTTCATGATCAGTCTGCGTAAGGCTTAATCGGGTTATCCCCAACTAAATGTTAGCCTGCGATCTTCTTTCCTTTTTCAAGACGAATAATTTGTTCTTCGCCGCTGTCCGCCAGGTTTCTGAACTGCTCAATTGTCTCGCGCATCTTCGGCAATGCTTGCTGCTTGAAGGTGCTGATTGCTTCCATGGCCTCGAACGTATCATCAAAGGCCTTTTTCAGCACGTCGACCGACACGCTGCTCTCAATCGCTTGTTTCTGAATGGCAACCCCTTGCGACTTCAGCATCTTCGCCGTGCCTTCAATGAAAGTGTTCGTCGTTTTGTTCAGTGCTTCAATTTTATCCAGCACAATCTTCTGATTGTACAGCGCACTGGCCACCGTTACTGCCACGCGCAGTGCGGATACCGTAACCGTCTTGGCCCGATCGACACCGCGAATCAATTCCTTGTTGTTTCGGATTAACACTTCAAACGCCAGATATCCCTGTTGATTGACTGCCAGCATTTGCTGCATATCCATTAGACGCTGGCGGAGCGGGAACAGAATCTCTTCTCTTACAAAACGAATTTTCTCAGCATCCCCGCCGCGTTCTTCCTCCAGCGTTAATTCCCGCTCAATATGCTCATCCATGAACATGCCTAGCTGAATTTCCTTCTGCAGCTGCTTGGTCAGATCACGCAGGAATTGTTGTTCAATTTCCAGCGTCGTATTATCGTTTCTCAGCGTTACCTTGCCTTTATCCAGCGTTTCAACAATCTCGGAGATCACTTCATCGGCTTTCTTGAACTTCACAAAGTAAGCACGAACCGGATTGAAGAGCTTGCCCAGGAAACCGGTCTTGAGAAAATCGATGCCGCTCGGGTCCAGATCCTTCAGATGGAGATGAAGCTCGGTGAGTCCTTTCGCAACCGGCCCGCCTTCATCACCGCTCTTGGACAGCTTGCCGACCGTTACTTTGAGCAGGGAGTTTTTATCCGATGATTGGCGCATCGTCTCCATCCCGAAAGCGTCAATGCTCGTTAGAATGCCGCGGCGCTGTTCAAGCGAATCCAGGTCAATGTTCATCAAGGACTTTACGTTTGTCTCAGCCTGCGTCATCAGCTGCTGTACTTCTTCATTAACCGGAGCGACCTGTTCTTCCAGAACCGTCTTGATCTCATTCTCATTAGGAACACTCATTGTAAATGCCATAATTACGCCTCCCTTAGCTTTTGGTTTGACATGCGTTACATTTGCACGTTCAGCAACTGTCCAATTTTATAAACAACATCATCGGTGTCCGCATTGATGTTGGCAGCTTCATTAATGCTTGAAATTTTCTGGAGCGCATCAATATTCGCATTGTAGCCGATCGTATAGATTGGAATGCGATAGGCCTCAATCAACCCTTGCACCTGCTTGAGGGAGTTGCCCCGATTTGTCTCGCCGTCACTCAGTACAAATATGAGCGGTTTCGTATTGGGATTCACAGCCATTTCCTCTTCCAGCATCTTGATCGCCACGACAATGCCGTCGAACGTCGCCGTATTCCCTTCCGGAGTCAGGCTTTCAGCCGCACCGACGAAGAGTGACTGCTGGTTCGTATCGTATTTGGCGATCGGAAGGTTGATTGTGACATCATCCGAATAAGACACCAGACCGATGCTGTTCTGGGCGCCCAAATATTTCTGGCCCTGAATCAGCGATTCTTTCAGGCGTGTCATAGGCTCGCCGTGCATACTGCCCGACACATCGGTCACGAACACCGCCGCGATTGGCATGCCCGCATTTTTCTTGTCTTTCCACAGCTTCTGCGCTCTCGTAATGACGCCGCCATCCACTGCGTTCGCTTCTGACTTGTAATCTGCCAGTTGGTTAAAACCGTATTTACTTGCGCTGTTTTGATACTTGTCTTGCGCTGCGAATTCGGCGAATTTCTTCATAATCTCTTTCTTGTCGGCGGATACATCGCCAAGGGCGTACAACGGACTGTCATGTCTGACACCAAACGGAACGAACTCATAAGCCGAACGAATGCCCGCTTCATTGAAATAGGTTTGATACTCAAGAACAAAAGCGTTCAAACGTCCGGATTCAGCAGCTTCCCTCATTTGCAGCGTCGTCGACGCGATGAAAGGCACATTCGCCTGGAATTGCTCGAACCCTTCCACAGCTTGATTGCTCAGCAGATTATCACTGTCAAATACGCTAAGCGCCGTAATCAGGAAATTCAGTCCTGTCGAACTTGCAAATGGATCGGTATAGCCCATGGCCAGCTCATTCGCTGAAATAGCTTCCAGCACAGTGTTTATGTTCATTTCGCCGTATTTGCTTTTCAGCTCATCGTGTTTGCCCTTCTCGATGACGATGCCGGGCACGTTGCCGTTCAGGCTTTCGGAGATGCGTTCGGTCTTGATGCCGCCTGCTTTAATCATCTCCATCCACAGTTCATTGGAAGGTGTAAAGGCATCCGGTACATATTTACCGGACTTGATGTAATCCGTCGCCGTTCCGGACGCGATGCTGCGAATCATGACCGATGCAGGCTTTCCATTCACGGATATATTTGCTTTGTTGAAATCAGTCGCCACCTCATTCAACCACCCGTCCACGCCTGAGCCGGATTTCTCTGTTGAAGAGAAGATCTCCACAAATTGCGGAGTGCTGTTCCTAACCGAAACCGGGAACTTCTCGATGTCTGGCAGCGATTCGGCTACATCTACCGGATTTAGATCAATCTGCCCCATGACAGGCTGGGCCGTTCTAACGTTAATTTTACTGTACAGCTTATCCAGCCGTTTGGCTGCTTCCTCAGGTGTGAGGGGCTGACCGCTTCCGAGATTGGAGGTTGCGCTAATCCCGAAATAGACAGCGATGAATACGACAACAACAATGGCGGCAAGTCCGCCGACTGCTCTCCCCTTACCAGACATTTCATGACCCCTCTCAGTCTTTATACAGTTTCGTTTGCTTAATGAGCGCATCGATTTCTTTCATGCACGACATATTCTCGATGCTTTCCAAATCAAGGCTCCCCAGACGTGCAATCTCGAGCAGAAGCTTGTCGAGCTTCAACAAGATCTCCTCATTGGTGTTGAGCGAGTCGTTGACAAACTGAAGATACTCGTTGTACACCTGCATCTTTTCCTCGATAATTTTGGCGGACAGTTTTTTATTCTTTTTCAGATCGGCAATAGCGGCAAAATCCGATACGCTGAATACGCCAAGTTTGTTGAGTATGCTTTTGATATTTTTGTAGAACAGATCCTCCACTGCGTGTACCACAGAATAGAACTTTTTGTAGCTCAATTCGGAGGCATCGAATCTCTGCTCCAGCACCTCAAGCAGCTTCATTTTGCGGTTCTTCATCCGCTCCAGCTGGTTTAAAGCCAGATCCACATCATTTCTCAGAACCTGGATCGAACCGTAGCTTTTCATGGCATCAACGTAATCTTCGTGGGTCACTACCTCTTTTTTGGTTTTCACAACAGGCTTGGGCTTGAAAAGGTATGTATAACTTCCATAGATCAACGCTATGAAACTCCCTGCCAGAAATGCGGCCCCGAAAGCAACAACTAATGGACTTTCCGACGAGAAGGACACCCCGAGGAACCCTCTGGACCACACCAGGATGTTTGCTACAATTACCACCGCGATCAGAAGAATAAAATTTTTGAACTTCGGCTCAACCAACACTCATCACCATCTTCACCCATCGTTTCAACCACGCTTTCATGTTCAGTTTGTTAGCAAATTATAAC
Organism: Paenibacillus sp. 7541; assembly: GCF_002276395.1. NCBI lineage: Bacteria > Bacillati > Bacillota > Bacilli > Caryophanales > Paenibacillaceae > Paenibacillus > Paenibacillus sp. 7541. The sequence goes on from NZ_NQLZ01000001.1 coordinate 157,103, forward strand.
ATGACTATCCATAATTTTCTTTGCATTTTACTCGAAAAATGGGATTAAATGCCTACTTTTGCTCAAAAAGATAGGTTTTGATTGAAACGATGCTCATGATCCACACTGACATGTCATTTGTCACTAGTAACCGTCACATGTCGGTGCAAAGTATCAAGTCACTGGTCACTGTTGATGTCATATCATCATGTCACGCAGCACAGTCAGTGGTCACCGTTCATGTCATGTCACGTACCACAGTCACTTGTTACAGAGATATGTACCGCCACCTCCCGACTAACCTATTTGCAACGGTTCACTGCTTTTTCCATTGTTATGAAATTTTACGTAGGATCATTCATTTGGTTCCAGTGTTTTGGCCGCTCAAGCGACGAAGGTAACTTGGTGGTGGTTATCCCCCTTGGCGGCATTAATCTGATTCTGCGTCAGAAAGATGCTGCTGGACAAATCCGAGGCCTATGCACACAGGGCTGTCCTGCATTCTTATCCATCGGAAAACCGTCTGAGGTAGTAAAACGTAAAGCTACACAACAAAAGCCGATACATTGTTCACAATCCGCCCTCAAGCGCTCTTGAATCCTCATTTTATTTACCTCCGAGCAACAAAAAAACAGCCGCAATCAATTCGATTGGCTGCCTTGAACTGTATTCTGACAAACCCGTACCTTAATTTTACCATTAAAAGATGGAGATGTGTGATCACAATATGACTAAACGTAAATAATTATGACAATGCCAACATCGTATTCATGTCTTCCTCAGCCGATGTAATCAGCTTAAGGCCGAACTTCTCGACCAGGAAGACTGAGCATTTTTTGGAGGGGGGAGATTCACATTCGTCTCGCAGTTGCTTTGCATCATTATCCCTTTGGATCAGGTAATACAGAAACAGAAATACGAGCATCAGGGGAAGCTTTTACGAGATCTTAGAACAAGAAATCGATGCACGAGTAATCAAAGCACAACAGATCAGCGAACGAGTTATCAAAGCACAAGAGGTCTTAGAATAAAATCGGCCTACGAGATCTTAGAACAAGAAATCGATGCACGAGAATCAAGCACAGCAGATCAAAGGCCAACGCCGGCGCAATCCAAATCAGATCAAAAGAAAGGAAATTCGCAGCACTCCCCCCTTCCATCTCCAGCAAAGCCTGCACTCGCACTATTCAGATGCACGCTCACCATCCAGGTGATCCGTATCATCTCTATGACTCTTACCGTTCCCACACTCATATCAGGCAACAGCTGCAAGGGGTTGAATCGGACGATGTCCAATCAGTTGGTGGTACGAAATCCTAGGAATCACCATACACTTCTGCAGCAATATCTGCCCCATCGTTTTCTCCAGTTTGGACAAGTGCAGCTGTCGACGGGCCGTGAACTCATTCAAATACGCCTGCAGATGTTTCTGCCCCAGCGCGCCATAAGTGCTTTTTAGTGATTTCCATGTCTCTCTCACTATGTTCCGCAAAGGCGCATACAACCGAAAAGCTTGAGAGAACAGCTCCACGTCTGATGAATGGCTATCCACGTGCTCGCTAATGAACGCGGTTAGATCGCGACGCGCAGCTCTTGTATCGCTTCCTCGCTTCTGCGGCACTAAGCGGAATCTAACCTGCTGCGGTTCACCGGACTCTGTGACCGTGCAGCCAGCTACGACCGCTGAGGCATGCGGGTGCGAAACCGTGACTCGGGAGGGATTACGCCCATACTGATCGCTGTTCACCTTAACGTCACCATAAAGCAGCTCCCGGGCATCGAACTCCCCAACAGCATAGCGAATCTTGTGCAGCATTAACCACGCTGTCTTGTAAGTGACCTCGATCACTTGACTAAGCCGCATTGCGGAGATGCCGTCCGGGAGCAGAAACAAATCCAGAGCCATGAACCACTTGAGTAAGGGCACCCGAGTACCTTCAAAAATCGTGCCCACCAAAGCCGATGTCTGATGTTTGCAGCGTCCACACTCGAACAAGGGAACACGCCGGGAGTTCAGACGGCTGCACCCGGTGTGATCACAGCGCGGGCAGACAAACCCGCTTGGCCACTTCATGGCAATCAACGCCTCCATGCAGTCTTGCTCGCTCTGATAACGGCTATAGAATGGTTGAAGTCCCGTCCCGGTATGGATGGTCATATCCGATTCCCCCAAAAATTATAAATTTTCGCACATTATTCCTTTATAAACATATCGAATTCTAGAAAAATCAAGAACATACGTTCTTCTTTTGTTTCTATTATACCAAACGAATGTTCTTGTTTCAATTCATATTTGTAGAAAAAACCAATTTATTAGTTGTTTTATTCGAAGCAAGCTTGTTCTCTCTCGTTCCCCTTCCCTCTTAACAATCACAGTCAGCGACTCTTCAATACGCCTATCCTTCGTCACCAACCTCACCCCTGATCGAGAGGGATAATGGTGCAAAGGTAACAGATGGCAATAAGTACAGCAGACAGGATCGGTGAACGCTGTTAATTTACTACAATGAGATTCACTCGGTTTTGGTAGAGGCGGCACAATAAAAATTCTCAGTTTCTTCCCTAGATTTTCACCAAATCCAATCATTATAATGATATAATCTTTGGAACAGCAAATGTTGGTTGTTGACATTTGATGAACACAAGACAAGAAAGAATGGCAATGGGGGGTTCATCCAAATGACAATTCAGAAGCTCAAATCATTCATCCTATCCGGTTTCCGAATGAACTGGAATCACTTCAAGTCGAAACTGCTCCTAAGGTACGCGCTCTCTTATATTCTGATCTTCCTGATTCCTCTGACGGGGGTAACGATTTTTGTTTATGATAGCGCTGTCAAAGACTTGCGTTCCGAAATCGAACAATCCAACATCAACCAATTAAATCAGGTCAAGACCACGATTGACTCCCGTATGGAAGAGCTTCAGGAGATAGCTGGCAGAATCGCATATGATCGGCGGCTAACCCCTTATATGGTCCGCGATTCTTATCACAGAGTTGAAGCGATTCAAACATTAAACAATTACAAGGCCAATAGCAGCATTATCGAGGACATTTTTCTGTACTTTCATGACGATCCGGTCATTTACTCCCATCGCGGTCTGACGAATGTTGACATTGCGTTCGATTCTTTCTATCGATACGAGAACTGGAGATTGAATGATATCGTGCTTGCGCTGAATAACACGAATCAGATGCTCATACGACCAGCGGAAAAAGTGACGATCAACAACTCGCTCCACGAGACGATGCTGACGGTTATTGCACCGATTAAACCGAATGATCCATATCCTTATGGTAGCGTCATATATCTTGTGAAAGAATCCAACCTTACCGGTGTGATGGACTCCATCCTTAGCGATTTTACTGGAAGCAGCTTTATTTTCAATCAAAATAGTGAAGTGCTGACCGCCAACAACCACGGCGTCACTCTGTCTCAAGAGCATCTCGGAACACTTGCTGCGCTTGATGCCGGCATTCACAACCTCTCCTTGGACCATGAAATGTACTCGGTTGTATCGGTGAAATCCCGTGATAATGGTTGGACTTACATGACCATTATGCCAAGCTACCAGTTCTTCAGCCGTGTCGCGCACGTTCAGACTCTGATACTGCTGGTGTTCGGAATCGCTGTCGTGACTGGTGTGCTTGCGGCCTTTGTACTGGCTAGACGACAATATCATCCAATCAAGGATCTGATGGAGTTCGCCAAGCTGAAGGTTGGCGATGCTTCAGAACCGAAAACGCGCAATGAATGGGAATGGATTCGTCAGACCATTCACGACTATAGCGCCCGCATTGATATGCAGGAGCCTTTTGTGCGAAACCAGTGCATGCTATTACTGCTCAAGCACGGCAAGCCGGATGATCCTGAAATCGAGCGTATGATTACGGGGGCTGGACTGGAATATCCGAAAGAACAGGGCATTTATTTCTCTGTCATTCTGTCGTGGGAAGATGATGAAGCCGGGGAAGCGCTGGATGACCGCCAGCAACTGCAGGAGATTCTAGGCCATGTTGAACTGCCCGGGCTGAGTGCACATATTTATGGGGTGGAATTTTCCACAGACAATCAATTGGCGCTGATCATTTCGATTCCGGACCCTGGTGAATCCTCGCTTAAATTCCGGATAGAGCAAATCATTCGTGCGATTCAGGCTCTCATCTCTGAAAACACCCGACTTGACCCAAGCATCGGGGTAGGGACAGCCTACCAGGATCTCGCGCAGCTCAACCAATCATTCATTGAAGCGGCTACAGCGCTGGAGCATCGGATGGTCGGCAGCAGCCGAATTACTTATTTCGACCAGTTGGCAGAGCAGAATTATCCGGTCGCCGAAGGATTATGGCTCCCCAGAAAGTCGTTGCTCAAATTGGAGCAGAGCCTTAAACAGGGCAATGAATCGGTGGCTGTACAGATGATCACCGAGATGATGGACACGATCCGGAGCGAACCGTTGCAGATTCAACTGATGCGCTGTATCTGCTTTGATCTCTTGAACGCCCTGCTTCGAACCGCCTCCGAGATCGGCATGAACAAGGTGTTCAACCATATCTCGGATTATACCTCGTTTGAGACGCTCGAGGAATTCGAGGACAAGCTGTTGTCATTGACAGCGGATATTTGTCAGACGGTTGAGCGGAATCATGAGCAAGCCGCCCCGGCGCTGATTGACGATATTGTGGATTATGTAGATCAGCAGTTTGCCGATTATACGCTTAGCCTGGAGCATGTTGCTTTAAAATTTTCCGTTTCAACTTCTTACTTGAGCCGCAGTTTTAAAGATAAGACCGGAATCAGCTTCTCGCAGTATATCTGGAAACGCCGCATGGAAGAAGTGATTCGCCTGCTTGTAACTACGAGCGCTCCGCTCAAGGAAATTATCGAACAGGTCGGTTATTTGGATGCACCAAATTTCATCCGGAAATTCAAGAAAGAAACTGGGTTGACGCCCGGTCAGTACCGCAAACAGCATCAGCATCGCTCAAACAGCTAGCGTATAGTCCGCATATGGGCTCTATAGGGTACGTATAGGGTCTATAGGATACACATATGGCCAACCCGGCCGCAGTCATGCAGCCGAAGCACCGTGCAGCTCCCAGGCGCGCAGTGCAAATATGTAAAGACAGGGCCCTTGGAGACGCATTCTCCAAAGGGCCCTGCTTATTTGTGATGTACCTCGCTTATTGTGGTTCGTTCAAAATATAGTCCACGAGCTCATCAAGCGGCACTGTAGCCAGCGCGATGGCCGTGTCCGTTACACCGTAATAGATGTAGAGCAGTCCGTCCTTCACCACATTGCCAGTCGGAAATACCACATTCGGAATTTGATAGCCGAATTTCTCGTAATACGTTTCCGGCTCCATAATGAAATTGTGCGTCCTCGCAATGACTTTCTCAGGATTGTCCAGGTCCAGCAGCATCGCCCCCACGCGGTAGACAATCTGGTCATCGACCCCGTGGTATAGAACGAGCCAGCCTTTGTCTGTGCGTACAGGAGGCGTTGCTCCACCGATTTTTCTCGATTCCCATACCGGGTTTTCCGCCTTGGCCAGAAGCTTTGGCTCTTCCCAGTGAATAAGATCCTCCGAATACGTGATCCACATCGCTGCACTGTCGGTTCCGTAGGCTTCCCCTACGTATTCCTCCGGACGGCGCAGCAGCACATATTTTCCATTGATCTTCTCAGGAAATAAAATATTGTCACGATCATTAATATCCAGCGGTGTCGTATCGGCAACAAATTCCCAGTCGATCAGGTTATCCGATTTCAGAATGGAGGAACGAGTGAGCCAGTGCCCCTCCTCTTCTCCCCATCCGTCCGGATATTTTGGAATTGAGCGCTCCGGTATGCCTGCTCCGGTTGGATAATAGCTCATGGCGCACGGCCTGAGAGCGTAATTCATATAAAAGGTGCCGTCGATTTTTACAATTCTCGGGTCCTGGACGCTACCGTATGGAAATCCCAGCATGTCCGGCGTTACGATCGGCTCGTCCTTTACATGCGTGAAGTTCACGCCGTCTTCACTTTCAAGCAGTCCGAGAAAATTTTTGCAAGGTGTCAGCGAGCCAGCGGTTCGTTCAATCATGTAGAACTTCCCGTTGTCGATAATGACGGCCGGATTGAAGACCGTAACTTTGCGCCACTCGTACTTGCCGGGGACCACAATCGGGTTGTTGGGGTGTCTTGTTATTTTCATAGACGATGTATGCCTCCACATTACGTATTCATCTGGTACGAATAAGCCCAATGCTTAAAGCTTAAATATGAGAGATAATCTAGGAGGAGCGTGGCAGGAAAACGCTATGCTCGCTCGCCTTTTCCTAGGATGTAGTTACTTTCAGTGTTGCTGTCATATATGATTCGGAATGAGGACCGACCAGAAGACTGAAATCGCCCTCCTCGACGATGCGTGTCAAATCTGCAGATACGAATTCGAGCTGCTCCCTGCCCACGCTGAAGGACACCTTCTTCGCCTCGCCTGGCTGTAAGCTGATCTTGTGAAATCCCTTCAATGACTTCTCGGGCCGGGTTAGCGAGGCTGCCATATCCGTGATGTACAGCTGGACAACCTCCGCACCTGCGACATCGCTGATATTGGTTACATCAACCGTAACCACGGCTTCTTCATCGGCCGAGATCACGGCAGGTTCCACCTGAAGATTGCTGTACTCGAATTCACTGTAACTCAGTCCATAGCCGAACGGATATTGAGCGTTGAAGTCCGTCTCCAGGTATCGCTTGCCCCGTGTGCGGCGCTTGTAATAGTACACCGGAAGCTGACCAACATGCTTTGGTATGCTGATGGTAAGCCTCCCGGAAGGGTTCACATCGCCGAACAACATGTCGGCAACCGCATGTCCGCCCTCCTGTCCCGGGTACCATGCCTCCACAATTGCATCTGCATGCTCCACGATCCACGGTTCGGCAATCGGCCGGCCGTTGATATAAACCACGATCAGCGGTTTGCCCAGCTTGTGCACCTCCTGGACGAGTTCCAGCTGAACACCAAGCAGATTCAACGTCGAGCGGTCTATGCCTTCTCCACATTCCATGTCGTTCCACGGGTCATCAGTGACGACAGATGCCCCTGTCTTCAGATCAATGGTTCCTTCGCCAAAATCCCGCGCGCTGGAGCCGCCGATGACCATGACCACGGCGTCCGCTTTGGCTGCGCACTCCAGGGCGAGCGGGAAGCCTTCCCGCGAATCGCCTTTGATGCGGCAGCCCGGTGCGTACAGGACGCGCTCGGCCTCGCCTCCAAGCTTAGCGCGAATGCCTTCCAGCACGGTGACGATGGCTCCTTTAGGCTGCGGTGAGGTATAATCGCCAAGCTGATTGTAAGGAGCATCGGCATTCGGCCCAATGACCGCGATACTGCCGATCTCTTTGCTCAGCGGAAGCGTATGCGCATCATTTTTAAGCAGAATGATGCTCTCATCCGCCACCTTCTTCGCCAAATCCCGGTGTTCGCTGCATCCGATCACCTGGCGAGCCCGGTCCGGATCGACAAACGGACGATCAAATAATCCTAACGTGAACTTCATCTCCAGCACCCGTGCCGCTGCACGGTCCAGATCGGATTCGTAAATCAGCCCGCGGTCAATTGCGGAGAGGAGATGCTCCTCGAACATTTCTCCAGACATCTCCATGTCAATGCCCGCAATCAGCGCTTGTGCGACCGCTTTGTCTGCACGATCGGCTGTGTTATGACCGGATACCAGCATGCCGAGCGCACCGCAGTCCGTAATGACAAATCCGTCAAATCCCCACTGGTCGCGCAGCACGTCCTGCAGTAAATATCGGTTGGTGGTGCAAGGCACACCGTCAATTTCATTGTAAGCGGTCATGACAGAGCGGGCTCCCGCCTCGACCGCTTTGCGGAATGGGAGCAGGTCCACCTCATGCAGCTCGCGCGGCCCCATGTGTACGGCGGCGGAGTTTCGTCCGCCTTCTGAACTGCCGTAAGCGGCAAAATGCTTCACCGTCGCCAGAATAGCGTCATCCCTGTCCAGCCCATGTCCTTGAAGCCCTCTAATCGCCTGAACGCCCATCTCGGCCACGAGATAAGGATCTTCAGCGAAGCACTCCTCCGTCCTGCCCCACCGGGGGTCCCGGACCACATCCAGGACCGGTGAGCACGTTGCGGCTCCTCCTTGACTGCGAGTTTCCAATGCTACCGCCCGGCACATTTCATGATATAGTTCCGGGTTCCAGGTGCTCCCGATGGCAAGAGGAACCGGGAACACAGTTGAGCCGATCGCCATATGTCCATGCGAGCATTCTTCACAGAATAGGATCGGTATGCCAAGCCTGCTCTCCTGTATGGCATAAGCCTGCATCTGATTAATTAGCTTCGCCCCTTCTTCCGGAGACAAGCCTGTCTCCAGAGTTACCCCGGTCCAGGGATCAGCACGAAGCGTACCGTACAGAGAGCCTATCCCTCCTTGGGCGACCCTTGTCTTAAATGCCTCCGTCATCTCGACGCTGCCATCCGCCTTACGCTCATAGCACGTCCAGCCGAATGGCTGGATAAGCTGTCCGGCTTTCTCTGCCAGCGTCATGCGCCCCAGCAAGTCGCGAACACGCTCTGCTGTAGGCAAGGTTTGATCTCTGTATTTCATGTAGAAGCACCTTTCTATTGTCTGTTGAACGTTTGCATGAACCAAAGGGAATAAGTCAGGTTCAACTTGTATAGAACCTCATTTAAATTTAGTTCGACTTCCAGCGGTCATAAGCACCTTGGTAAATTTCAACCACCCGATCGGCACCCATCTTCTTCATCGTGCTGATATAGTTATCCCAACTGGAGAGCGGCTCTGCTCCGGTAACGAATTTCGCTTCCATCTGTTTCACATAGGTGCTCAGATCCGAATTCAGGCTGTTGATCTCCGTCTGCTCTTCGACGGTAAGGAACAACGCTGGGAACGGTGGTCTGGCTCCACGATTAAGCAGGTTCTCCTGCGTCTCTTGCTCTACCCACAGGTCAAAGTCAGTTTTCAACCCTTTATTGATATCATCCGTATTGACGGTTGGAGCCGGGATGCCGTAGTTTGGCGTTAACGTTGCACGGTAATCTTCCATCTCCATGCCGTCTGGAACTGGCAGATAGCGTTTGACACGGTTCGCTTCATCTGTGTACTCCCACAGCATGCCCTCCGGCCCTTTATTGAAGAAGAGTGCGCCTTCATAGGAATACAGATAGTCCACCCAACGCATCGATGCCTCTGGTGCAGGGTTAGTGACCGAGATGGCAAAAGCGCCTGTTGTAATGCCTCTGTTCTTGGCAATGGCCGGTTTATCTACCATATCACTCTTCACCGGAATGAACATCGGGTCTTTGGTCGAAGGCTCTCCGCCTTTCGTCATGTAGGCATGCCAGTCGGAGAACAGAGCAACTTGATTGTTCTGTGCTTTGGCTTTTTTCTGCTCGGCGGTCTGGGAGAAGCTTTCATGATCAAGCAGATCCTCTTCCCACAGACGGTTCATATACACAAGATATTCTCTGAACCCTTCTTCAATCGGGGTATAACGTACAACATCCTCATCATCAACGTAGATTTCGTCCTCATAAACACCGAATGCTCCGAGCAGCCAGGTGCGGATATCCCGAACATTAGTCGTCGCTGTAGATACCGAAGAAATCGGAATTTCATCGGCAACGCCATTGCCGTTCGGATCCTCTTCTTTCACGCGTTTCAGGAACGTATACAGCTCCTCGGTGGTCTCAGGCAACTTGTCGATGTTCAGCGCTTCTAGGAAGTCGCCGTTGTACCACAGCGGGTTACGGTACCAATGCTGGCTCAACTCAATGACAGGCAAAGAGTAAATATGGCCGTCCGGTGCTGTAATCGATTTGCGGATTTCCGGATTCTCGTCCATGAGCGCCTTGAAGTTTGGTGCGTATTCTTCAATCAGGTCCTCCAGTGGAACGAGAATTCCCTGCTCGCCATAGTTCATCTGCTCGGCAGGCGTCAAACCTGCAGCATAGAACACATCCGGGTAATCGCCGCTGGCAAATACGAGATTCTTCTTCGTATCAAAACTGTCCTTCGGCGCATTTTGATATCGGAAGGTGATGCCTGTCTTTTCAGCCATCTGTTGCAGAACGACCATCTCCTGCCAGTTCTGAACGCCGACATCCGGCGCCATCATCGTGAGTGTAATCGGTTCATTGACAATCGGAAAGCCTTCCTTATTTACAGCTGCAGCCTCCGTTGAATTCTTCTCGGCCGAGTCCGTACTGCCGCCCGAACTGCATCCGGCGAGCAGCGACAGGACAGTCAGTCCCGTTACGACCAGCTTCCACGGTTTACTAGTAATCTTCATCGATGAATCCTCCCTTTCGATAATTAAGCTCCAATTATATGAATGCTCTCCCTAGCCTTTTACAGAGCCGATCATGACCCCTTGGACAAAATAGCGCTGCAAAAACGGGTAGAGAGCAACAATTGGCAAAGTAGACACAACAATGACACCATATTTGATCAGTGATGCTGTCTCGGCCTTTGAATTCATCGCCCGAGCTGCATCTCCGCTGAGCGCGGCACCGGTCGTTTCCGCTGTCATCTCCTGAAGAACGAGAATCTGCCGCAGCACCATCTGGAGAGGATACTTGGCTTCATCATTGAGATAAATCAGAGCCGGAAAATAACTGTTCCAATGGCTGACCCCATAAAACAAGGCCATGACAGCGATAATCGGCGCAGACAGCGGCAGAACGATCCGGATGAACAGCTTGAGGTTAGTACAGCCGTCCATATAGGCCGCCTCCTGAAGCTCTTTCGGAATCGTTGTCTGAAAGAAGGTGCGGGCAACGATGATGTTCCACACCGAGGCAGCGACAGGAAGAATAAGTGCGCCCATCGAGTTGATCAGCCCCAAATCCCTGACCACAAGATACGTTGGCACGAGCCCGCCGCTAAAGAACATGGTAAACAGAATAAATCCGAGGAACGCTTGGCGGCCGACCAGATCCGATCTGCTGAGCGCATAAGCTGCGGGCAACGTCACCGCCAGATTCAGCAGCGTGCCGATTCCGGTATAAATGATGGTGTTCAGATATCCGTTCCAGATCTTCGGGTTGGCGAAGACCAGCTGATATCCAGCCCAGGTGATCTCTTTCGGAAACAGCCACATTTCCCCTGTATTCACCTGCTGCGGGCTGCTGATGGACGCACTGAGAATATAAATAAGCGGATACAGGACCACAATCAGCGCAACGATCAAATAGAGATAGACACTGACAAGAAAGAGCTTGTCTCCCTTCGATTCCTTAATCGAGGTAACCAATGATACTTCCTCCCTTCTACCACAGGCTGTTCTCGCTGGTGCGTCTGGCAATTCGGTTGACGGTGACCAGCAGAATGACATTGATGACGGAGTTGAACAGGCCTACGGCTGTCGAGAAGCTATACTGTGCGTCGACCAGACCGGCTCTGTATACATAAGTCGAAATGACATCCGATGACTCCATATTAAGCGAGTTTTGCAGCAACAGTATTTTCTCAAAGCCAATGGTCAGAATGTTGCCCATGTTCAAGATTAACAAAATAGTGATTGTCGGAAGGATGGCCGGCAGGTTGATGTGCAAAAGTCGCTTGAACCGACTGGCTCCATCCACAATTGCAGCCTCATGCTGCTGAGGATCGACTCCCGAGAGCGCCGCCAAGTAAATGATGGTGCCCCAGCCCGTGCTCTGCCATACGCCAGACAGTACATAGACCGTCTTGAACCAGGCCGGATCCGATAAGAAGTTCGGCGCATCGATACCGAACCATTCCATAAATTTGATCAGAATACCCGTGGATGGCGACAGGAAAGCAATAATCATCCCGGCCATAACGACAACGGATATAAAATGAGGCGCATACGTAACGGTCTGGACAGTTTTTTTGAAGGGACCATTGCGGATTTCGTTAAAAGCAAGCGCCAGAATAATCGGGAGCGGAAACCCGATGATCAACTCGTAGAAACTGAGGCTGAACGTATTCCAGAGCAGATCCCAGAAGTAATAAGAATTGAAGAAACGCTCAAAGTGGGCGAAGCCCACCCATGGACTGTCCATGATTCCTCTGCTGGGGATAAAATTTTTGAAGGCAATCTGAATGCCGTACATCGGCCCGTAGTGGAAGATAAGAAAGTACAGCAAGCATGGCGCCAAGAATAAATAGAGCTCCCAGTTCACCCAGATTCTTTTTCCGAGTGACGTCTGATTCTTATCTTTATTGGATGGTTTGTTTCCACGACGGATTAAACCGCTTCCAGAGATTGCAGCTAGTAGTCTTTTCCCCTTCATGCTCCCCCTCCTTTCGTAATGATCTATTGATGTCAGGTTATCTGGTCACTCACGAACCTCCACGTCAGGGTGACTCACAGGTAACGCTTACAAGTCAAAGTCTAGTGAATACATGCTGACATCGTAAATGTGTAAGTTGTGCATTGTCACCTCACCGTGCGCGGTGATGCGCTGTTATCCTGCTTTTTTGCATCGAAACTTCCCGTACCGTTCCCCCGTGTCATTGTCCGGAATGTGTGAGTTATGAACCCTGTAAAGAGATGCATAAGCTACATATTGTGCTCCATGAAGGATTGTGCGAACATGTCGTACGAACATCCAAGAAGTCGAACCAATCAAACAAGTCTGCACTCACGCTTGTGCAACGTGTGAAGCTACCATTTCAGGAGGAGATCGCTAATGAATCTGCCAGCATCCATCACCCAGCATTTGAACGAAGCCGATAAACGGCTGGAGCATCACCCCAAGCTGCAACAACTGTACAGAAACTGCTTTCCGAACACACTGGAGACCACCACGAAGCTGCTTGATGACGGTACGACCTTTGTCTTCACGGGAGATATTCCGGCAATGTGGCTCCGCGATTCCACAGAGCAGGTCCGGCACTACATTCCATTTGCCAAAGACGACCCGGAGCTGCGCCGCATATTGCGCGGATTGATCGCCAGACAGATGTTCTATGTCAATATCGATCCTTACACGAATGCATTCAATGAAACAGCAAACGACAGACATTACATGGCCACCGATGATTGCAATCTGAGTCCGTGGATGTGGGAGCGGAAGTATGAACTCGACTCCCTCTGCTTTGTCGTGCTGCTCGCCTATATGTATTGGAAGGAAACGGAGGATGCGAGCATTTTCGATGATGCTTGCTACCAGGCACTGACCTCCATCGTGCATGTTATTCGGACAGAACAGCGGCATGCGGAGCAATCGCCTTATCATTTCATCCGCCAAACCGACAAGGATACGGAAACGCTGCAAAATAACGGCCGCGGCATGCCGGTCAACTACACCGGAATGAGCTGGTCCGGCTTCCGTCCGAGCGACGACAGCTGTGAATTCGGATATAACATCCCTTCCAATATGTTTGCGGTGGTCATCCTGGGGCATATCCAAGACATCATGAGCGAAGTATACCGGGACGAACGGCTCGCTGCTTCTGCCGCCAAACTCCGTAAAGAAATCGACTTCGGCATTCGTACGTACGGTATCGTGGATCATCCGAAGTACGGCAAGATTTACGCCTATGAAACCGATGGCTACGGCAACTACAGTCTGATGGATGACGCGGGAACGCCTGGACTGTTATCCATTCCGTATATCGGCTATACCGATAACAGCGACCCGATCTATCAGAACACCCGCAGATTTGCGCTCAGCTTCGATAATCCGTTCTACTTCGAAGGCCAATATGCCAAAGGAATCGGCAGTCCGCACACACCCGGCGGTTACGTATGGCATATGGCGCTGTCCATGCAGGCGCTCACAGCTGACAACGACGAAGAGATCAAGATGCTGATCGACATGCTCATCGCAACCGATGCAGACACTGGCTATATGCACGAAGGATTCCACCCTGACGACCCGACCGATTTTTCTCGCGAATGGTTCGCCTGGTCCAACAGCCTCTTTGCATCGTTGATCAAAATGGCGATGGACAAGGGGCTTGTCTAAACCCCCAATCGCACACGTTTTCTTGGATAAAATCTGGCTCCTTTTTGAAAGCAAACAAGCTCAAGCACAGGCATGTAAAGCCTTAGGCTTGAGCTTGTTGTATGCTTTATTCGTAATCGCTGTGCTTTCTATTAAGTATACACGATTCTGCTGCCATGATCATAGACTCGGGCAAATCCATATTTACCTTCAGGACCCATTGCACCGTTATCCCTTTCGCTCAGGCAGCACTCCCCCCGCTCCCTCCCTGAATGAAGGGGATAATCGTGCAAAGCTGAATTTAGGTCATCCGAACGGTAGATGATTTCAGTCTGCCAATGTTGTGAAACGGCTAAAACGCAGCGATCCGTGTCCATAAATAAATATCACCTGCTACACCACAACAGAAAAAGCCGCTTAAACCAAGCGGCTTTCATCACAAGCAAATTCATACGGCACATCATAGGCCCTAGAGCATGCTTCTCTACAGATTCAGTGTATTGCTGTTCTTCGGCGGTGTCTGAGCCGCAGCTTCTGGCACGTACTCCTTCTCCCAGAAGTCGGCATTAGCAATGCCCACCTTCACAGGATCGAATACCGGGTCCTTGCCCTCTTTCTTCTGCCGTTCATAATCGCGCAAAATCTTGAGCGCCGGTCGGGTGAGCAGCAGGATCGCGATAATGTTCAGCCAAGCCATGCTGCCTACCCCGATATCGCCAAGGCCCCAAGCCAGATCGGCAGTTCGGATACAGCCGAAGAAGGTTACGCCCAGGACGGCAAATTTCAGCACATACTCCATCCAGATTCGTCTGGTCTTCTGATTGATATAAGCCAGATTCGTTTCAGCCATATAATAATAGGCCATGATCGTAGTGAAAGCGAAGAAGAACAAAGCGATCGCAATGAACGGTGCCCCGAATCCAGGGAAGATCGTCTCAATGGCTTTAATGGTAAAGTCCGGCCCGGATTCCACACCGGGAAGATTGGTAACGATCGGATCCATTCCGTTAGGCGCTACGTTGTACATGCCTGTTATGAGAATCATAAAGGCGGTTGCAGAACACACGAACAACGTATCGATATAAATCGAGAACGACTGTACAAGCCCTTGCTTGGCCGGATGTGACACCTCGCTCGCAGCAGCCGCATGCGGGGCCGTACCCTGTCCTGCTTCGTTGGAATAAACTCCCCGTTTGACACCCCAGCTAATCGCTGCCCCCAATATTCCTCCAAACGCAGCATCCGCGCCAAATGCACTGGAGAAAATAAGGCTCATAATAGCTGGAACTTCGGACAAGTTGGCAATGACAATAATGAGCGCCATAATTATGTAAGCAATGGCCATGAACGGCACGATCACTTGGGCAACATTAGCAATCCGCTTCACGCCTCCGAAAATAATAATCCCAAGAACCAATACAAGCAGCGAGCCAATGACGGCTGGGTGAATGCTAAAAGCGGAATTCATACTCGAAGCGATGGTATTGGCCTGAACTCCCGGAAGCAGCATACCCGTTGCAATGACAGTTACGATCGCAAACAGGATGGCGTACCACTTCATATTCAGCCCTTTTTCAATATAGTAAGCAGGTCCGCCCCGAAACTGTCCATTCTGCTTTGTCTTGAACACCTGACCAAGCGACGCTTCGACAAAGGCTGAGCCGGCACCGAGAAACGCAATCAGCCACATCCAGAATACGGCTCCCGGCCCGCCGGAGGCGATGGCCGTTGCCACACCGGCGATATTCCCCGTCCCTACTCTCCCTGCAAGCGCCATCGACAAAGCCTGGAATGAGGAGATGCCTGCCTCCGAGCTTTTGCCCTGGAACATCAACTTGACCATCTCTTTAATGTATCGGACTTGCAGGAACCGTGTAGCAAGCGTAAAAAACAAGCCGGCACCAAGACACAGATAAATCAGTGCATTGCTCCAAATCAGATTATTTAACCATTCAACAGCTTTCTCCATATTCTGCCCCCTAAGGTTTAAAATTCAAATTCATTTGGAATCAACTTAGAAGTCATTTGGTATTACACTACTTTGTTTCGTCATGAATCACCGCCTTTGTGCCAATCTCACTCCATCCCCATTACGTGTCATATTCTATTACATATTTCTAAGTCATAGAACATTTTTTATCATTATAATGTTAATATGCTATATTCTGTCAAGGTATATTTCATTCCAGTCCATTTCGTATGTCAGATTATTTTCCATATCTTAATTTCTCTTTTTCATCTTAAGTTCCCCTCTTCCGTAGCCCCAACCGCTCTTCAACGCAAAAAAGCGAGGGATCCCATTCCCCCGCTTTCCTGAAACGCCTCGCCAAATGGCAGGCCCAGCACATGCTACACCATCATCTCAGATCGTTCATGATCATTGGACAGTGAGCCGGATCGACCTTCTTTCGGTACGGTAAAAGATACAATCGTGCCCAGTCCCACAGCTCCCTTCACCTTCAAGCCCGTCCCGTACAGCTGCTTCAATCTTCGATCGGTATTCGCCAGACCAACGCCTGAAGAACTACCGATTCCATCTTCCGGATTCAGCGCCTTCCGCAGCGTATTGGGATCGATGCCGACACCGTTATCTTCAACCGAAATCTCCGCCCGGTCCCCGCGATCAATCACCCGTATTCGCACCGTGCCTCCCCGGGAGCGCTGCAGAAGCCCGTGCCTCAGCGCATTCTCAACCAATGGCTGGACGGACAGCGGCGGGACGTTCAGCTCCAGATGCTGGTTTACCTCCCACTCGATCTGAATACGGTCGCCAAACCGCTCCTTCTCGATGTACAGGTAGGACTGAACCAGTCCCAGCTCTTTTCGCAGCGGAACGAGCCGATTCAGATTGGTAAAGTCAAAGCTGGACCGCAAGTAATCTCCGAAGGCGAGCAGCAGCCTCTGCATCCGCTCGGTATCCACCTCGGCAAGTGCAGCTACCGAATTCAGCGTATTGAACAGAAAATGCGGCTGAATCTGAGCCTGGAGCCATGCCGCTTCCAACCGGGTTTGCTCGCGAGCGGCACGGGCTACCGCTGTGAGTGCTTGCACTCTAACCCGCAGCTCCTGAGCGTCCACCGGCTTGACGATGTAATCATTCGCTCCTGCGCGGAACCCCGCCTCAATGTCTTCCGGCCGGTGTCGTGCTGTGAGCAGCAGAATCGGCAGCTCTGAATGAGAGAACAGTGTGCGAACGGACCGGGTAACTTCATAGCCGGACATTTCCGGCATCATCACATCCGTGATGATCAAATCCCACGTCTCCTGATTGAGGAGAGACAGCGCCTTGGCACCGCTTGTCGCGGTCACGATTTCATAGGCATCTGGTGCGAGCGCACTGCGCAGCACATACAGATTGACAGGGTCATCGTCAACCGCAAGTATGCGCGGCCTTTCCGGCGCCTCTGCTCCGGCTTTCTCAGGCGTTCCCTCCGTCTGAACCTGGCTAAGCAGATCTCCCTCATCCATTCGGACTGCCGACACCGGAGTATCAGCTCCTGGGGCTTCTGCGACTTCTGCCTCCGCAGGCGCTACAGGCAAGGTAAAGCTGAACACCGAGCCCGCGTTCGGAGTGGAAGTCGCGGTCAGCTCGCCGCCATGAAGCTCAACCAGCTGCTTGCTGATCGTCAGGCCGAGCCCGAAGCCAGAGGCGCTTCTTCCATGCTCCTCAGCCTGTTCATAAGGCTCGAAAATCCGGCTCAGCGTCTCTTCGTCCATGCCGACCCCGGTATCTGTTACGCGAACAACGACATCGCTGCCCTGCACTTCTGCTTCGATCGCGACGACACCTTCACGCGTGAATTTCACCGCATTGTGCAGAAGGTTAAACATAATCTGAAGCAGCCGGTTCTCGTCCGCCAGCACCGGGGGCAACGATTCCGGTATCCGGTTCTCAAACCGAATAGGCTTGCCCTCCGTCAGGAAACGAACCATGTCCAGCACGCCTGCTGCCTCTGCTTGAAGAAGAACCGGGGCCGGTTCAATCCGGATTCGATTCTCCCGCAGTCTTGTGAGGTCGATCAGGTCACTGAGCAGAATATTCATCCGTTTGCCAACCGACACAAGCAGCTTGAGCCGGAAATGATTCTTCCGGTCCTCGGCTCTTCCGCCGCTGTCCATGACGGTCTGCGCCATATTCATAATGGCATGCAGCGGATTTCTCAGCTCGTGTGAAGTATGGACGAGGAATTCGTCCTTGAGCTTGTCTGCTCGCTGCAGTTTCTCTGCAAGTCTGGCCATCTCGGAAGCATTGCGGAAATAGCGCTTGAACCAGAACAGCGCGAAGGATATGAACACGGCCAACATATCAAAAGGATAGTAGCCTATATCAAGCAGCAGTGAATAATTCAGAATCCCCCAGACCAGATTCGAGACCAGCGCCACCGATCCAAGCAGCAAATAAATCGTATCGGGCAGGCCTCGTCGCACCGCCAAATACAAGATGAACGGCGTGATCACAAACGAGATCACCATGAGGAGCGTATGCAGCACGTCGGCATAGGTGTACAGCTCCACCGGCAGTGCCAATACAAGCACCCCGAAGACAATACATACTATCAGATGCCAGCGCGAGTGGCGCATAATTGGAGATTCTGGCAGCAGTCCTCTTATAAAAGGAAGCACCAGCGCCGCTACTCCCAAATAGGACAAATAGTAGATTTTATGAGACGTTACATAATCGACCCCGAACCACGCGGGCAGCAGACGGTCAATGTCAACTGCAACCGTGGCCGCACCGCTAATCGACAGCAAGGAAAAGATCAGCAGCGGTTTCTCCCGGGCTCCGATAAAATAAAGAACCAGCGCATATATCGCGTGCATCAAGACCAATAGGAACACCGTCGCCTGGGCACCCGCCGAGAACCAGTAAGCCCTGTTCATCGCATCGTTCGTTCCGAGCTTGATCGGCTCTGTCAGTCCTCCCATTACACGGTCGTTGTAGTTCGCGGTTTGCAGAACAATGTCGAGCGTCCCTTCCTGTTCCGGAAGCATGATGGAGTACGGCACATTGCTCGCTGTATAGGAGTCAGAATGCTCCGCCGGCTGACCGGACTGCTCCATCAACTGTCCGTTCACATACAAAGCCGAGGATGCGGAGATCCCCGGCACGCGTATTTTCAATTCAGGCAAGCCTTCGGAAGGCATCACCACACGCAGCCGATACGTCCCATGCCCGAAGACAGATCCTGAAGGCATCTCACGCTGCCAGCTGCCTGGAATTGTAGCGAGGGCTACGCTGTGATCGCCCACTGCAAACGAGCCGTCCGGCGTTGGTGTGATCAGCTGCATCGGATAAAATTCCCATTCTCCGACAAGGGTCAGAATCGGCCTGTCAGCGGGGGCCCAATCCCGCAAATCCAGGACACCGCTTTCTGCATGCACCTGTGTTGAAGTGGTCTGTATATTAATCCAGGTAAGGCGAACCACCGTCAGCATAAGCAAAAACAAGCCAATCAGGGCCGCAATTTTTCTTCTCTTCATCATAAGGCTACTCATTCGACAAAAAGTGGTGTAATTCCTCCTAATGCCTCACAAAAAATATGGTCATTGCCGCTGAAAACAGGACGATTGATCCACAAACGGCAGCATGCGAGTGTAAATACGCATATTCAAGCAAGATGACGGTGAATCTTAGGTGCTATTCAGCTCCAGGTCACGACCTAGGCCACTTCTCCTATCCCCGCTCTACCAATTCAACGACAGCTTCGCCTTTCAACGTATTGCTGATGGTGCATGCCCGCTCGACGACGGTCTTGAGCTTTTCCTTGTAGTCCGGCTCCAAAGTAGGCGGCAACGCAACCGTCACGTGAAAATGAGCGAAACGGTTCTTTCTCCGGTCCTCATCCTTCGTGGACGTCACTTCAATATGAATCGAGTCTTTATCATACTTCACCCCGTCGAACGCCATCATCTTCTGAAGAGAGATGGAGATGCAGAGGGCCAGGGAAGCCTCCAGCAGTTCCCTTGGATTCAATCCGCCATCCAGATCCGGGCTGTGTGTGCCGACAAGCTGCATGCCTGCTCCGTTATAAATATGGTCCTGACCGTTTACGATTTTTAATGTTGTCATCCTTCTATCTCCTTTTCAATAGGTTGTTCCGTGTTGAAATAACCGGGTGCGGCATAATGGCAGGCCGCTTTGTGGTGCGGCATGATTTCCCGCAGCGGCGGTGTCTCTGACCGGCACAGCTCGGTTGCCCAAGGACAGCGGGTGTGGAATACACAGCCGCTAGGCAGCGCCAGCGGAGATGGAATCTCTCCCTTGAGAATGATTCGCTCCTTTAGCCTGCTGCGTCCGAAATCCGGCACCGCCGAGAACAAAGCCCGGGTGTACGGGTGCAGCGGTTCACGGAACAAATCATCTGTAGGTGCCTCCTCCACAATTTTGCCTAGATACATAATGCCGATGCGATCTGATATATAGCGTACCACGCTGATGTCATGTGTGATGAACAGCAGGGTTAGCTTCATATCCTGCTGAAGCTTCTTCAGCAGATTCAAGATTTGCGATTGGATCGAGACGTCCAGTGCGGAGACCGGCTCATCACAAACGATAATTTTAGGATTCATGATCAGCGCTCTGGCGAGGCCGAGTCTCTGGCGCTGTCCTCCCGAGAATTCATGCGGAAACCGAAAAGCATGCTCCGGCCGCAGCCCTACCGTCTCCAGAATTTGGAACACCTTTTCCTGGCGTTCTTCCTTGTTCCCCAGTTTATGAATGATCAGCGGCTCCTCCAGAATGCTGCCGATCCGCTTTCTAGGATTCAAGGACGAATACGGGTCCTGGAACACAAGCTGTACTTCCTTGCGGAATTTCTTCAGCTCGTCCTTGGTCATCGCATTGAGCTCCCGGTCGCCGTACAGCACCTGGCCTTCAGTTGCAGGTGTCAGCCCCAATATTGTACGCCCGGTCGTGCTCTTGCCAGAGCCGGACTCGCCGACCAGCCCATAGGTTTCACCTTCAGACAGCTCGAAGGAGACATCGGTGACGGCATTGACATGGGCTTTGGTGCCGAACAGCTTGCCAAAGGATCCATAGACCGGGAATCGCTTATGCAGAGATTGGACGCGCAGAATGGCTTGATCAGTTGATTGAGTCACGGGTGGTTTCACTCCCCTCCAGCCGGTTTATGGAGGCATAATGCCAGCATTTGACCTTGTGTTGTTCATCGGCGTGCCTCATCGGCGGCTCTTCAGACCGGCATTTCTCATCTGCAAACGGACATCTGGTTGAGAAACCGCAGCCCTTCGGAACATCCGTCAGAGAAGGCACCGTTCCTTCAATCACATGCAGCTTGTCATTGCGGTCTCCGTCCAGTTTGGGAATCGATTGGATCAGTCCTTGTGTATAGGGATGGAGCGGCTTGTCGAACAGGCTTTTCGTGTCCGCTTCCTCCACAATTTGTCCCAGGTACATAACCTTAACGCCCGTGCACAGCTCGGATACGACACCCAGATCATGCGTAATGAACAGCACGCCCATGCCGAGCCGTTCGTTCAGATCGGTAATAAGCTCCAGAATCTGTGCCTGAATCGTTACATCGAGCGCCGTAGTCGGCTCGTCGGCAATAAGCAGCTTCGGCTCACAAGCCAGCGCCATCGCAATCATGACGCGCTGCTGCATGCCACCGGACAGCTGATGCGGATACTCGTTCACCCGAATCTCCGGTGACGGGATCCCGGTTAACCGCAAAATGTCGATCGCCTGCTGGTAAGCTTCCTGTTTGGATTTTTTCTGGTGGAGACGTATCACTTCCATAATCTGATTCCCGATTGTATACACCGGACTCAGAGAGGTGAGCGGGTCCTGGAAGATCATCGAGATATCGTCACCGCGGATCGCTCTCAGCTTGGACAGCGGCAGCTCCAGCAAATTCTCGTTCTCGAACAGAACCTCCCCTTCGTAGGCAATGCTATCCGTATGATCAAGCAAACGCAGAATCGACTGGGACATCACGCTTTTTCCGCAGCCGGATTCACCGACAATGCCGATAATTTCGCCCTTGTGCATCGAGAAGCTGACGCCGTTGACCGCCGTTACTTTCCCGCGTTCGGTATGAAAATGGGTTTTCAGATCTTTGACTTCCAATAGAGGCGCTTCGCTCATATCAATACCTCCAAGCTCTATAAATCATCATTTACTCTGTTTCTGCTTGACGCGAGGATCGAGCAGGTCACGCAAGCCATCGCCCAGCAGATTGAGACTGAGGACGGATAATACTACCGCTGCGCCAGGGAACACAACCATCCACCAGGCCTTGAAAATAACCAGCTTGCTTGCCTGCAAAATATTGCCCCAGCTTGGTTCCGGTGCCGGAATGCCTGCGCCGAGAAAGCTGAGCGCCGCTTCGGATATAATCGCCTCCGCGAACACGAAGGTGGCCTGTACAAGCAGCGGAGACAGCGTGTTCGGCACGATATGCAGCCAGATAATCCGGGTGGCGCTTGCTCCTTGCGCCTGCATCGCTTCAATGAACGTCTGCTCCCGGACGACCAGCGCCGAAGAACGAACCACTCTGGCAATATTCGGGGTGAACACAATTGTCAGCGCAATAATGACATTGAGCGCAGATGCGCCGAGCGCTGCCATCAGCGCGATGGCCAGCAGAATCCCGGGTATCGCGATCAGTCCGTCACAGATACGCATCAGAATGTGATCAAGTGTCCGATAATACGCAGCATACACCCCGATGATCAGTCCCAGTGACGAGGAGATGAGCGCCACCGCCAGCCCGACGCCCAGCGATACCCGGGCTCCGTATAACAGCCTGGTCATGAGGTCTCGTCCGAATTCGTCCGTTCCCAGCACATGGGCGCCACCCGGTTCGGATAAGCGCTCCACGACCTTCATCTCATACGGATCATAGGGGCTGAGCATCGGACCGAACACGGCCAATATAATAAGAATCGCCAGCACCGAAGCGCCGATCAACAATCCGTAATTAGAGCGAATACGACGGAAAGCGAGTGTGCGCTGCTCTTTTTTCAGCTTTTTGCTTACTTCTGCGATTTGCTCTTTATTCTGTATCGTTGCCATCCTCTTCACCTCACTTCTTGCGATCCAGGCGAACGCGAGGATCGACAGCGCCATATAACAGATCGACCAACAGATTGATCGTAACATACATCAGCGTGACCACCAGCACGACGCCTTGAATGACGGCAAAATCCCGCCGGGCAATCGAATTCAGAATCAGTTGCCCCAGGCCCGGAATATTAAAGATCGATTCCACGACGACGGCCCCGGTCACAAGTGTTCCGAACGTCTGCCCGATGACGGTCAAGATCGGCAGGAAAGCGCTCCGGAACGCGTATTTGAACAATACCTTCATCTCATGCAGACCTTTGGATCTGGCTGTCTTGATGAAATTAAGGTTTAGCACCTCCAGCATGGAGGAGCGGGTCATTCTCGTAATGAGTGCCGCCTGGATCGTTCCAAGCGAAATGCCTGGAAGGATCAAATACTTCAGATGCTCCCAGAAGCCGCTGCTTAAGGGCGCATAGCCGGCCACCGGCAGCCACTGGAGCTTGACGCCGACAAACAGCATCAGGAACAGCCCGAGCAGGAAGCTCGGCAAGGCCATCCCGAGCAGCGACAGTCCGGTCAGGGAATAGTCCGCAAGTGAGCCCCTTTTGTAAGCCGCGATAATGCCGAACGGTATCGCCAGCACAACAGCGATAATCTGGGCCAGTATGGCCAGCGACAGTGTCGGGAGCATATGCTCGGCAATCGCCTCGCTGACAGGTTGATGCATGAATATCGAATCCCCCAGATCCCCTCTTAGCACATTGGCGATCCAGCTGGTGTACTGCTCCACAATCGGACGGTTCAGTCCCAGCTCCTCATTCAGCCGCTCAATATCTTCTTGTGAAGCTTCCATTCCCAATATGGCCGCTGCCGGGTCACCCGGCGTCAGATGGATGATCAGAAAGATGGCAATGCTCACAACAGCCAGTACAGGAATAAGCGACAACAGTCTTTTGGTTATATAAGCCAGCACGGGCAATCCCTCATTTTATAGATGGTCTATGAAACTATAATGGCAAAAGAAAGAGGGTGCTGCCAGTTAACAGAGTAACTTGGAACACCCTCTATTCCATTTACTTCGGTATTTTGGCATTCCAGACAACAGGTGCTTCAAACAGTTCAAAGCCTTCAAGTGATTTGGATGTCGCCACAACCCCGTTGTAATGCCCGATTACCGTAGAGGAAGCATATTCGTACAGGAAGAGCTGCAGCTTCTCCCACTCCTGCTTCGCTTCTTCTGGCGTTGCTGCCCCGCGAATGGCGGCCAGGCCTTGCTTGACCGTCTCATGATCCAGACCAGCCCAGTCCGGCGTTACGGCAAGCAGCTGCGGCGGCGTAAGCTGATACCCAGTGCTCGCCACGAAGATGTCCCATTTGCTGCGGTCATTCTTCGTTTCCAGGAATGTAGGGAAATCAAAGTTATCCACTTTGACATTCATGCCGATTTTGCGAAGCTGCTCCTGGATGACCAGCGTCGCCGTGTACATTTCGTTGTAATCCTTGGTCGTCAGCAGCGTGATCTCTTGGCCGTTGTATCCCGCCTCTTCAAGCAGTTGTTTCGCCTTTTCCGGATTCGCCTGGTTGTAATACTCGGCCCCCGCATCCGTGGACCATTGAACCTGGTTCGTGTTCAGATAGCCAGGTGCAAGAGAATACAGTTCCGGTTTGGCGAAGCTCGCCAGCATGATCTCTTCGTTGTCAAAGGCGGCGAGAACAGCCTGACGAATCTTCTCGTCTGCAAGCGGCCCTTCGTTGGTATTGAAAAATGCCGTCAGTGCGCCGCCCGGAAGCGCGTGCAGCGTCACATTGTTATCCATATCAAGCTCATCATAGTTTTCAATCGGAATGCTGTCAGCGACATCATATTGTCCTGTCTTGATGCCTGCAATCCGTGTCGAATGGTCGGTTACGAAATGAAAATACAGATTCGGGGTCGGTGCTTCCTTGCGTCCGTCAAAGCCGTTCGGTTCGCCGTCCACCGATTGATATTCCTCATTCTTTACCAGGTGAATGTACTGGTCCTGCTTCCACTCCTGGAACTTGTAAGGACCAGTACCGATGTATTCCTTGATTCCGTCTGCCGGAGCAGCATCCACGATTTCCTTCGGCATAATGGCCGGGAACTGAGCCTGTGAAGCGATCAGAATCAGCACATCGGACGTCGGTGCTTCTACCGTCAGCTTGACGGTATAGGTGTCTACCGCTTCAAAATTGGCATTTGTCAGCAGCACTTTCGCGCGGGATGAAGTCGCCAGCCAGCGATTCATCGAGGCCACAACATCCTCTGACGTCATCTCTTTCCCGTTATGGAACTTGACGCCCTGACGCAGCGCGAACGTATAGGTCAACCCGTCCTCACTGCGTTCGACGGATTCCGCAAGAGCTGGCACTGGCTCATACTCCGCATTCAACGTATACAACTGCTCGAAGATGTTGCCCGCAATATCCAGTGCAACAGCCGATACCGTCATTGGCGTGTCGAGCGTAGGAGGCTGGGCGGTGATTGCAATGTTCAGCTCCTCCCTATATTCCTTCGCTTCCGCCGATTCATTGTCGGCATTTCCTTCTTGGTTTGCGTTCGTTCCTTCATTACTGCCGCAAGCTGCAAGCAGCAGAACAAGAATCAATGATAATAGCCCTAACTTTGATGCCTTCATGACAATCCCCCCGTTGTCGCACAGATACGATGCTGAATCATATGCCATGCGTTTAACATAATAAATAAATGTTGCCCCTGATCGCATTCCGTTCAGGTTGCTTTAAACCTAAGTTATAAGGTTGGTTTAATAAGTTATGGA
This sequence comes from Paenibacillus sp. 7541, assembly GCF_002276395.1. Taxonomy (NCBI): domain Bacteria; kingdom Bacillati; phylum Bacillota; class Bacilli; order Caryophanales; family Paenibacillaceae; genus Paenibacillus; species Paenibacillus sp. 7541. Next base: position 182,868 of record NZ_NQLZ01000001.1, read on the forward strand.
AATACTAATCGATTGTTCAGGGGTTGTCAATGTTATTAATTGTGCAGTATAGAAGGAATTCCCTTGTTTGTTACATCCCGTGTTGGAAATGGCATGTTAGGCGGAAAATGACGAGAATCTGAACCCAAAAAAATCAGTCAGGGACGGTCAACGTCACCTGACTGATCGGCTCTCTCTATGGCATAACCAAGGATTAATTCATGCTTCGTTTTGGTTTCATTTATGCGTTCACTCAGGGGATATATTCATGCATCTTGCATGCATCATGCTATGTTTTCTTCCTTGGTTCCTTTCATGTGTCATTCATGCGGTTCATTCATGTGGTTCATCCATGCGCTTCTATTTGACGTCGAGTCATTGTGCGCTCAATCCCGTTCCATAGACCGTTCAATCCGGTCCCTTTCCATGTATACGATCCGCGACGAGCCGGTGATGCCGGAAGGCAGCGCCCGCTTACCGTATAGATTCTCCAGCGTATTGGCTGCCTGTATTCTGAGGGTAACCGCTTCCGATGCCCCCTCTTCCATTCCCTCGCCAATAAACCGTGTAATATCCCACCGGTACGGGGGCCACAGCCTGATGCCGGCATCCTGATCGTTCACGAAGAGGCGCGCCGTCTCGCGAATATCATTAACCTCCAGCCATACCTGCTCTTCTATCCCCGGCCTTGGCAGTTTCAGCTGCTGCGAATAGCAGGCGGTTCCGGCATAGAAAGGATAACCTTCCGCACACCATTCGCCGGCGACCTGCCTCGGCTCCACGGTCAATGCCGTTCCATGAACAGCGAACGGACCGATCAGGAAGGCGGGGAAGGAGATCGCCGGCATCGGCTCCAGCAGGGATACCGTCAATATCTCGAGTTCATTTAACCCCGGCTGCAGGCTAGACGTGATCTCGACACTGTGATAGTAAGGGTCCTGCCAGGAAGATGGCCCCAGTGCAGGCTGACGCACACCGTTCACGAAAATTTCGAGATTTCGGCGCCGCTGAAGAAAGCCGATATGGGAAGGAACGTTCTGATGCACGTCATCCAGGACCAGTTCCACCCCTCGGTGGCGCGATGGTGATCGGCCGGGAGCTTCGGAACGGGCGTTAAGCCATTCGATCAGCTCTTTTGTCATATGGAAGGTTGTATGATAGGTGTTGACCTGACCGGGCATCGTTGCATTCATCTTCGATTGCCGGTCGTTCAAGGTCACCTGCCAGCGGTCGAGCAGCAGCACATTCGGTTGATCCGCCTCGTATTGCCACAATGGCTCCAGCTGGATCTCCTTGCTCCGCTCCCCTGCCCTTCTTGGCATTCCAAGTACATCGCTCCTGTCGAACCGGAGGGCAGCGGTTCCTGAAGAATCGGCTTTACTTCCAGCTTCTCCTCTGTCATCAACCGTATCCTCGCGCTCCTTCATGGAGAAGACTCGCAGTTCCCCGGGCGAAAAGGTCAAAACCGCATCATTACGCACAGCGCGCACATCACCATGCTCCAGCCGCCATTCCTCGATTATCCTCTCGCCGGCCGCGCCTTTCTCCTGTCGATGATCAAGCCGAATCGCAACCTCTTGCTCCGACCAATTCATCATCCACACATACCGCCTGCCAGACTCCCCTCGTTCTACGACAATCAGATCCTCCAATCCGCCTTCAAGCATCGTATAGGAGAACAGCGGCTGCTGCTTCAGCAACGGTTTGAGCTGCGCGCACAAGCTTTCGAGCGGATCCGCATCCTGGTTATCGCGTTTGGCTTGCTCCAGGGAGTAAAAGAGCGTGCTTCCATCCCCGATCAAGCGCCGATCGCCATGACCGCCTTCCCCGAACAGCTGCTCCATAACGCGCTTCAGCTCCGGATCGTTATGCTGCGACTCGCTGTCCTGTGGAATGGTTCCGACGGCAATCAACGTCCCGCCTGATTGCACGAACGAGAGCAGCCTGACGGCAAGCTGCCGGGACATGACGCGAATACATGGCAGCACCAGAAGCGGGTAGGTGCCCCCGCGCTCGGCGAATCGGAATCCGCGCCGCTCCCCGCCGATGATGTCGGCAACTGCCAGCTGGCACTCATCGACATAGTCATAATCGATCGCGCTGCGCAGCAGCCGATCCGACAGCAGCTGGAACAGCGTATCCGCATCGGGCTTTCGGTCCGATACGCCAGAGGCGAACATATCCTGATACACGGTCCGGATCGGAGAGAGCAGCAGCACCTCCGGGCTTCTGCTTGTCCGGGCTCCAAGCAGGCTTAGCCGTCCAATGTAGTCGGCAAAGGCACGATAATGCGGCCAGTGCGGCGCATGCTTGAACTCGGTCGGCGGAAAATCGGTCTTCCGATAACCGGCAAATGAATAGTAGAACGCATGCGGAATGAACAGGTTCACGCCTAAGAATGCCATGAAATTGGCGTCCAGTCTCCGCTGTCGCATCGAGTACGCATGGCCGCTCGCCCCGAACGACTCGCATATAACGCGCGCCTTGTTTTCCAGCTGCGCTACGGAGGCTGCTGTTTTCACCGAAACGATCCGGTGTGGATTATCTTTACTGCCGATACCGGCGGTCAAGTAATCCACACCAGCATAATGGAACTGCTGAAGCACCCGTGTCTGATTTCCCTGAGAGCGTGCCTGACCCCACACCGGCTCTTCCAGCGTATGTCCGATATACAGCAGGCCATTGCGTTCGCACCATTCTCTGATCGCACCATGGTATCCTTCGACATACCAGCGGGTGATCGTGTCATAATACTGCTGTCTTGCGGTCAGACTGCCGTCCGTCAAATGATAAAGCAGCGCCCCCAGCAGAGGGATAAGATCGACGCCGTTATCGGCCAGATAGCGTTCCTCCATTCCCCGCGTCCAGGCGAACACGATCCCGGGCAGCGTGGCCTCCACATCGCGAACCTCCGTCCGGATGGCCTCTACACCGAAGAAGCCGTCATGAATCATCAGACCAGGCTCATCGGTGAACACCCCCTTGATCGTGGAGCTATAATGCTGCTGAAGCTGCAGCAGCGGCTCATAGGAGAGCCGGATGAAGGTTTGCACCGCTTCGGGATTGAGCGTGTCCAGGTAGTACCCTCCGGCAAAAGTCATCCCCTCCGCAATCTCGCATGACCAGCAGGCCAGCACGACATAATCGCCTTCGCTTCCAGGGGTCCAGACATCGCCTAGCTGCTCCGTAATTCGGAGCGGCTCCGGATGCAGCAGCCACTCTCCGCCCTGCTCTTCTGCCCGGTAGGCCAAGATCGCAATCAGCTCATTGTGATCATACGGCTGAAAATCAAGCGTCAGCGGTTTCGGCCAGTCAGCAGCGCTGTAACGCCGCTCTTCGATCCTTAGGTAGCGCATCCGGTACTCCGGATGCTGCCGGGTCAGTTTGCCGCCAAGCGTTCCGCTTGGCCAGTTGTCTTCATCGTACAGCCAGACGTCCATCCCGCGCTTGCGGCATTCCTCGGTGCAAAAAGACAGCGCATCCATAAATTCAGACGACAGATATTCCGCCTGCATGCCGTGACGGGCGTGCAACACCACACCCCCAACCCCTTGCTCATGCATCGCTGAAATCTGTTGCTCAAGCTCCTGCCGCTCCAGCTTATGGTTCAGAAACCAGAAAGGCTGCGGCCGATAGGTAGCAGCCGGGTTATTAAACTGCCGAATGATGTCATCTGAAGCCGGCAGTGTGTTGGTCATCATTATCCCTCGCTTTAACCGATTATTGCTCGTATTGTATCATACCTTTCCCGAGCTAGAGCCTGTCATATGTCACATTTTGGATAGAGCGTGGCGCTAAGCCAAATGGGTTGATACGGGCTGGGCGCATGTGGTCGACCGACCGCTGTTATGCAGCGAAACACCGCGCGCTGCTCCCAGCGCGCGGTGTTTAAGCCCGGCGTTTCAGGTGTAATGCTGAATGGGACTGCTGCTTCTGCCCATCAGTTCGGCATCTGCAGCGTTACTACCTCCTTGCCTTTCAGATTTTCATTCACATATTCCATCGCATTGTCATAGCCCGTCTTCTTCATCTGATCCCGCAGATCGTTCAGGATGCGCAGTGCGGCTTCGTCGGATTTGGCAAACACCGCCTCCGTCCAGGCATCACCGGTCCGGTCTAGCGAAGGCTTGAGCATCTCCCAATCCGGAGATTTGGTAATGACATCACCCGGATTATAAGCGCTGATCACCTGTATTCCGTTCGGACGGAGAATGGCGCGAGCGTTCTCCATCGCCTCGGTCCGTTTCTGGTCTGCCCATATATCGCCGCCTGCGGCAGAATTGATTCGGTCGAGACCTGTAAGCGATTCCAATCCAATGCCGATCCCGACATTTTTGCGCTCCTTGCCGCTTGCGTCTTCCGCAAACTTGTCAAACCACTCCTGAACCGGCTTCGGTGTCCCATCGACCATTTCCCAGTGAACCCCTTCAACCCCGTATCTCGTCAGCAGGAATCCTTCATCCGAAGCCAGGAAGTCAAGCAGCTCAAGTGCTTTATCCACGCATTCGCCCTGACAGCTCTTCGTAATGGCGGTCACGTTGTTGCCTTGAATCGCCAGGTCGACCGGACGATCCGGTGCGGCTCCCGCACGCTCCAGCGGTCCAAGCGGAATGTAATCGCTACCAGGATTGGCCGTGACATACTCTTTGGAAGCGTCCAAGATCGCCGGATAATGAGCGGCAAGCACCGCGATCCGGCCCTGGTTGATCTTTTCCTTCGCAATCGGATCTGTCTGTGTGAATACCTCAGGATCAAGCAGACCTTCTTCAATCAGCTTGCGATAGAACAGCGTATATTCCTCATACTCTTGTCTGAAGAAAACATGTTCCAGGTTGCCGTCGCCCCGGTCTACATAGTTGCTGCCAAAAAACATCGTGTTGCCGATGCCCACCGCCCAGCCATTGCTGAACCCGCCTAGCGGAAACACAGGCTGACCGTTCTCCTGCAGGTTGGCATCCTTGATCTTTCTTAAAAATTGATAGAAATCATCCTTCGTGACTACCGATTGCGGATCGACACCAACGGCCTCGGCAATGTCTTTGCGGACGTAAAAGCCGTACAGCCAATCCATGCCGTCCTCGTTCGTCGCCGGCTGGTTTTGCAGCAGCAAATACTGCTTGCCGTCAAAAGCGTCAAACGCTTTCTCATACAACGCTGGCGGCACGTTCTCCTTCGCAATCGATTTCTGCAAATTCGGATAGTTGGCAAGCTTATCGGAGATATCAACGAGCTGTCCCTCATTCGCAGCTTTAATGATGCCATCCAGTTCACCGCCCCAAGCGGGACCGGTGTAGATATCCGGCAGATCCTGCGTGGCGAAGATCGTGTTCACCTTCTCTGCTTCGCTGCCTTTCGTGTACTCCCATTCAATGGTGATGCCCGTTTTCTCCCGGATTACCTCTTCAATCGGTGTAATCCCTTGGTCAGAGCCGGTTGATCCGTTCCAGTTGTGCAATACTTTCAGTTTGTAGGAATCTCCGTCCTGCCGATTGTCACTGCCCGAACCTGTACAGCCGGCAAGCAGTCCGCCGAGCAATACGGTCGCGATCAGCGCCGCTGCCCCTTTATGCCAAATCTTCGTCAATTCAATCCCCTCCCGGAAGTGAATATGTAATCCAAGCGGGCTGTCCCCGCTGAATATCGATTTGAAGTCTTCATATTACCCTTTCACCGAGCCGATCATAACGCCTTTCACAAAGTATCGCTGCAGGAACGGGTAGATACACAGAATAGGAAATACCGTAATAACGAGCAGGGCCATGCGTAAGGATTCCGGTGTCGCTCCGGCTCCGCTCACGCTTCCCACCGTCTGTCCTCCCTGCTGAGCAGCCCGCTGCATCGAGTTTGAGAGCGCTTCCGCTTCACTCAACATTTCTTGCAGCAATGTCTGTACAGGGATCAGATCTTTATTGGATACATAGTAAGCGCCGGCGAACCAGTCATTCCAGTGAGCAACGCCGATAAACAAGGAGATTGTGGCCAATACCGGACCGGACAAAGGCAGAATGATTTTGAGGAAAATTTGAAAATCGCCATATCCGTCGATCCGGGCAGACTCTTCGAGCTCTTCCGGAATGCCTTGCAGAAACGTTCGGATGATGATGATATGCATGAAGTTGTAGAGCAACGGAAAGATGTACACCCAGAACGTGTTAATCAGTTGCAGCTTTTGAAGTGTGATGAAGAATGGAATGAAGCCTGCGCTAAAAATGGTCGGCAGAAAAATATAGAAGGTAAAAAAGGAACGTCCCGGCAGCGTTCGTTTGGATAAGGCATAGGCCATCAGAGTGCAGAGCGTTACGTGCAGGAATGTGCCAAGCACCGTTCGCATCAGCGTGATTTGATAAGCTTTCCAGATGCGGGCATTGTCAAATACTTGGGCATAGTTTTCCAGCGTAAACTTCCGGGGCAAAAAATAAATAGCGCCCTGCATGGAATCCTTCCCGTCATTAAGCGAGTAAGCCAGGATGTAGATGAAAGGATAGATCATGGCAAAGCCGACAAGCGTCAGCAAAGTATAGTTGACCACAGAGAACACGGACCAGCGGCGGTTCATAACGTCAGCCACCTCCTTAGAACAGGGATACGTCGCTGATTTTCCGGGCTATGCGGTTTACCGTCAGGATCAAGATGAGACCGATGACACTTTGGAATAAGCCCACTGCGGCTGCGTAGCTTAATCGTCCTTCTCTTATGCCGGAGTTGATCGCATGAACGTCGAGCACACTGCCGATGCTGGCTGTAGCAGGACCGTTCAGGAGCAGAAGCTGCTCATAACCGGCGCTCATCAGATTGCCGACAGCAAGAATGAACAGAATGATGGCCACATTCCGGATGCCCGGAAGCGTGACATGCCACATTTGGCGGTAACGGCCTGCGCCGTCGATTTTGGCAGCTTCATACAGCTGCTGATCGATTCCCGCAATCGCCGCCATAAAAATAATGGAGTTCCAGCCGATATTCTTCCAGATTTCAGAACCTACAATTATCTGATAGAACCAGGTTGGATTGTTCAAAAATTGAATCGGGTCCGCCCCGAAGGCGCCCAGCAGTTCATTGACCGGCCCGCCATAAGGTGTCAGCAATCGTTGCATCAGCGTAACGACGACGATCCAAGATACGAAGTAAGGCAAGTACGATAAGGTCTGAATCGTTTTCTTGAATCGGATCTTCCGCACCTCATTCAGCAGGAGCGCGAGAATAATCGGCATCGGAAAGCCGATAAGCAGCTTCAGCAAACTGATAACGACCGTGTTCCGGATGATGTCCCCGGACTGATAGTAGTTAAAGAATTGCTGGAAATACTTGAGGCCCGCCCACGGGCTTCCGGTAAAGCCGCCGCTAAAGGTATAGTCCCTAAAGGCAACCTGAATCCCGTACAGGGGCACATACGAAAAGATAAAAAACCAGATCAGACCCGGCAGCATAAAAAAATAGAACATCTTATGCTGCCAGACCCGTTTGATCCACCGCCTGCTTTCCATACGACTCTTGATCATGTTTCCCACCTCCTTTCAGGCAGGGCGGTGAATCATGGTTAACTTTAACGCTTCCGCTTCAGCCGGAGCGTATGAATTTCGAACGGCTTGAAGGTCAGATGAACAAACGAAGCTCCTTGTTCCCCATCCTCTTCCACATCCAGACGCGCCTGCTCTCTTTCCAGCAGATCGGCACTCCACGCTTCCTCCAGCGCCATTGCGACCCGAAGCACGGTCTGTACCCGCGTACCGGATGTTTCATACAGACGCAGGATGATGTCCTCGCTATCCTCCGCTTGCTTGACCGATTCCACCATCACCAGCGGATGGCCGGTCTGAAGGAACGAAGGCGCTAACACAGCATCTGTCTTCGGATTCTGGGCTTCCGCTGGATGTCCAGCTTTAGCGCAGTCCATCGTCCGAAGCGGCACGTTAAGCTCCCAGCCTTTCTTGTACACGCCGGCCTCGACATGGTTGCCAGCATGCGGATACAGGGAATAGGTGAACGTATGCTCCGCCAGGTCTGCTTCGGGATCCGGATACGAGCTGCTGCGCAGCAGATTGAGATCCAGCACACCATTCAAGGCCCGATGGCCGTACTTGCTGTCATTGAGCAGCGCTACACCGTAATCCGGTTCGGACATGTCGATCCATTGATGCGCACATATCTCGTCTTTGGCAAAATCCCACATCGTATTGCGATGGGTTGGCCTGCTGATGCTGCCAAACTGGATTTCGCATGTGACGCTGTCCGTACGAATATCGAGCGGGAACGACGTCCGCAGCATCTTGCCGCGCTCCTTCCAGTCGACCTTCGTCCGGAAATCAATGCGCCGGCTGCCCTCTGTCAACGTCACCGTCTGGGTGAGCACCGATTCCCCGATACGGAACTCGAATGCCAGACCAGCGGCAGGCCCTTCGCGATGCTCGCGAATATGCTGCAGCGTGAGCCGTGTTCCGCCGGTGACGGCATAGTCATGCCGGAAATCCCAGGCGTCGCCACGATCATGGTAGACCTTCAGTTCATTGCCTCTCAGCCCCGGGGCAATCAGCTCCCGGTCTTCAGCCAAATCCCGGATGGAGACGATCGCTCCCTCCTCATCGAAGATGATCTTCACGAGCTCATTCTGAAGCGTCCGTTCGCTTGCAGACGTATGCACCGTGCCGAAGCGCTCCGACGGATCATGCGCTTGTGCCTCTTCTGCAAGAAGTGCGTAGCCCATCGATGGCACGCGCACCTTGGTCCATTGCCCTTCACTCGTCTGAACCCATTCTTCGCGCTCCCAAGGCAGGGAGTTGAACACGGCAATCTGCTGCTGTCCATGCTCGCCCTGCACCTCCCTGGCGATATGCGCCGAAAGCTTGCGATAAGTCTCCTCTATCAAATGCTCGGTCTCCCCCAGCAGCTGCTCATACCGCTCCAGTGACTCGTCATACACGCGCTTGATCGAGGATCCCGGCAAAATATCATGGAACTGGTACAGCAAAACCTCCTTCCAGATTCTCTCCAGCGTCTTCGCCGGATAGGAATGCCCGAGTGCGGACGCGGCCAGCACGGAAGCGAATTCCAGCTCGCGCAGCGCCTTTTCCAGCTTGCGGTTGTACCATTTATTCCGCCCCTGGCTCGTCAACGTCCCCTGATGCTTCTCCAGGTACAGCTCCCCGCGCCACGTCTCGAAACGGCTGCTCTCCTTCTCCAGTCGTTCGAAGAACCGCCAGGACGGCTCCTGCTTGACCGGGGGCAGGCCCAGCAGATTCTTCTCCCGCGCAAGCCGCTCCAGATGCTCCTCGCCCGGGCCGCCGCCGCCATCGCCGATGCCGAACAGCAGCAGGCAGTGCTCGGATATATTTTTATCGAGGTAATCCTTCTCCGCTTTCGCCAGAGACCGAGGCGCAGCCGGACTGTTGTATGTGTCCTCCGGCGGCATATGCGTCAGCACCTTGGAGCCGTCGATGCCTTCCCAATGGAAGGAATGATGCGGATGTCGATTGTACTCGCTCCAGGACAGCTTCTGGGTCATCATATAGTCCACGCCGGCTTTGCGAAGGATTTGCGGCAGACTGGCGGTATATCCGAACACGTCCGGCATCCACAGCGACTTGACCTCCATGCCGAATTCCTGCATGAAATACCGCTTGCCGTACAAAATCTGGCGCACCAGCGCCTCACCGCCCGGCACATTGGTGTCGGATTCGACCCACATCGCGCCCTGCGGCTCCCAGCGGCCTTCCTCAATCCGCTCCTTGATGCGCGCGTACAGCTTCGGGTGATGCTCCTTCATCCACGCATACAGCTGCGGCTGACTGGCACCAAATATGTAGTCCGGATATCGTTCCATCATATGGAGCACCGTCGAGAAGGTTCGTGCGCCCTTGCGGATCGTCTCCCGAATCGGCCACAGCCAGGCCAGATCAATATGCGCATGTCCGACAGCGCTGACGCGCAGTACAGGATCTCCGCCCTGCAGGGAAAGCGGCCCCTGCAGCAGCTCCTTCGCCTGCCCGACCTTGTCTTCGCTCATGTCGGTCAACAGCAAGGAGGCATCGTATAGTGCCTGCAATATTTTCGCCCGCCGCGCGCTTCCCTCCGGCAGATGCTCCGCCGTCTCCAGCAGCACCTCAGCGTCATAGTACAGGCTGCGTATATCTTCGCGGCAGGTGGCGATGACCGCTTCCTTCAGCGTTCCGCCGCGATACCTCCCAAACAGATCGTTATTGCCGCCATCGGCCCACAATTCGAGTGTGCCGCCGGAAAGTTCCAAGCTGCGGGTATCCACCACCCGTTTGCCTGGAAGTCCAAGCGAGAAATCAAATTCCGAATTGACGGTCGTAAGCCCCTGGATCGGCGTGCCCTCGCGGTCAACGAGGCACAGCTCACCGTTCACATCCAGCAGCAAGACGGTCGGAGCCTCCTTCTCAAGCTCCGGAATTGTCCCCTGGAAGCGGAACCAGGCGCAATCCCACAGGTCGCCCCAACGCTCCCCTTGTGTCAGGCTGAGCGGTGTTCCGCTCATGCGCTCTTCATATGGTACGGGCTCCGGCGTGACCCAGGCTGTTACCTCAAGATCGGCAATCGGCTTGTAAATGGCTTCGCGGAGCTCGGTAATCATGTGTTTCAATGACGAAATTTTAATCGGTTCGTATGGCATGATGGCTCTCCTCTCCGGTTTCTCTTTTGTATTCTCTCCCGTGTCTTTGCCTATGCAGTAAACGTCTCATAACTAGGTGTTGACGTTAACCATCCGTTTCCAACACATATTCAACGACATGTCAAATGCTCCATCTGCTATAAAATATAATATACCGAATGAATATATTCAATATATTTTTACAAATAAAAAAGCCCTCCCGATCTGGATCGGGAAGGGATGTAAATCGTGGTTATTCCGGCTGCTCCGGACGTGGCCCGCTCGTCAGCCGGATCACGAGCTTCGGTTCGCTGAGCATTTTGCTGTAACCCTTCATATCGCCGTGGCCGGACAGAACTTCCAGCAGCTTGCTTGCTGCCCGGAATCCCATATCCTTCTCATACTGATTCACATGAGTGAACATGCTGAATTCCTCCACAATGGAGGTCGGATCGTCAAAGCTGACAATCGACACATCCCTCGGCACCTCAAGTCCGGCCTGTTTGGCCATCTGGTATATCTGGACTCCGAGCCTGCCGTTCAGGGAAATATAAGCGGTCACCATTCGATTGCGGATGTAGCGATACAGCGGATGCGCTTCGGCATCCTTCAGCTCCGACAGCGGCTTGAAGTCGGTGATCATATGCGCAGGATTGATCAGCGCGCCTTTATCCTTGAGCGCTTCGATATAGCCTTCGATCCGTTCCTGGACAGTAACGGTCTGCAGCGGCGAATCCGAGCAGATGGCGATCTCCCGGTGCCCGAGCTCCCATAAATGGTCAACCGCCAGCTTCGCGCCCCGCCTTCCGTCAGATGCGATATAATGGGTCTCCACGCCGGGCAAGTGCCGGTCAATCAGCACAAACGGAAATCCGGACAGCTTCATGCCAAGAATTTCCTCGTTGTAGTTCTCCTCGTCCACGGGGAAGATCAGCAGGCCTTCGGCACCGAGCGCCTTCAGCTCCTTGATGGCTTCCTTCTCCCTCGCCAGACTGCTGTAGGTCAGCATAATCATGCTCCGGTATCCCGCGGCAGCGAGAGCCATTTCAATACCGTTAATCAGCCGGATGGCAAAATAGTCCTGGATGTTCGGCATAATGATGCCGATGAGCTTCGTTCGCACCAGTGAGCTTCGTTCCTCTCCGACCTTCACAGCCGTCGCGGTTGCTGAAGCCACCTGGCCGTTCGAGCGGCCTGCCGCGAGCATATCGGCGTCTTCGGTCACGAAGCTGCCCTTGCCAGGGACCCGGGCGATCAGCTTCTCATTGGCCAGGCCGGTCAAGGCATTGGCCACCGTGATTTTGCTGACCTGGAACTGCTCCATCAATTCTTTTTCCGTCGGGATGCGGTCGCCAGGCTTTAAATTTTCCGTCTCGATAATGTGACGAATATATTCCTGGATTTGCTGATATAACGGAATTCGATCATTAGCACTCATTAAAATCACCAAATTATTCTTAATATTTGTAATATATAATATATCCTTCATTCGCTGATCGCAATATAAAGCGCGGACTCGTTATCCTGCGGCTTAGCACAATCATCCCTTTTGATCAGGCTGCATCCGGAACCAAAGGGATCATCTTGCTAAGCGGATTGGGGCAAGGACAAACCCGAAACGGGAGCCGCTCCCCGTCTCATTCATGTCAAACGATGCGGAATGAACGCCCATTGTGCCAGCTTATAGGAAGTTTTGTCAAAGTGCTTGAAAAGATATATTTAAATATATTTAATATGTCTTGAACGGAGATGTGTCTATTGGCGATCACGAACAGGCATGCCAAGAAAGGAGGCTTTCGTAAGCAGAGGCGCGTTTGCCCGTTCCTATTATGAACTCACGCGAGGAGTGATAGCGTCATGGTTCGCAAATTTACAGCACTATGTCTGACTTTCCTGTGCACGTTCTCGTTAACTGCCGGAGCGGCTGTAGGCTCAGCATCATCCTCAACCCCCGAGCCGGCCGCAAAACCGAATTGGCCGCCGAATCAGGAGCTTCCGACATTTAAATCTCCCAAAAAATTGGATGTCGCGGATGTATACGATGCGCCAGGCGATATCAAACTGCTGTTCGGAACGCTTCAAGGCATTGTGAACCGGAGCGAGCCGCGCATCTATCTGATCGAGAACCAGGAGGAAGGACGGTTTGCCTGGCTGAACGATCTGGACGTCCCTTATAAGGTGCATGACGATTACTGGAATATATTTGCCGCCTACAAACAGGAGGTCAAGGGCATCATTGTGTATGATCCGCAAGTGCCGGATACCATCAATGTCGCCACTACGCTGGCCGGGCTGAAGGATGCGGTCGTTGCGAGTCCCGAGCTAGCCCTCAAGCTGTCCTCCGCCCCCTACAACCTGAAAGTGCTTGAGGATTTGCGCGGAAAATTCAACAGCCGAATGGAAGCGTATACATGGCAGTTTGAGCATCTGTGGAACCAGACGACTCACCGGATGCTGATCGGCCTGTCGCCAGACACCTCCATCCGGATACCGCCGGGAATGCCGGCGTCCTTTGTGACGATTGCGGAGGAGAAGGAGCAGATTCGCGACGCCAGCAACCGCGCTGTCTACAATCTGGATCTTTCCGGTCAGCTTGGCGGGGAGCATGTTTATCTCCGCTTTGATGACGCCTTCCCTCAGGACGGCTGGGGTCCGGCCGTGCATCAAGTAACCGTCAAGGCGGACGGACAGGAGATCGCCCAATTCGTTGTGGGTACCTCGGATGAAGAATTGTATTTGTACGATCGGCATAACTCCAAGTTTCTGGAGGGGCATGGCGGACACCGGTTTGCGGATAACGGCAGCTATTTTGTATACGAATTCACCCCTCCTGCGGGAACGACACAGCTGATTGCCGAGGTGGACATGTGGAATCAGTATAAAGTTTCTGCAGGCCACATCCGTCCGCTTTCCTCGGAGAACAAAGAACCGTATGCCTATTTGCGCGACTACGCCGTTGCCAACAAGGCGATGGTCTTCTGGCTGGATTCGAACGTGCCGGAGCAGCAGGCGCTCTTCGAGCAAATCATGGCCGATGTCGAGCCGGGAACGCCTTATCTCGGATGGTTCAGCAATGATGTGGAAGGCGAGTTCAGCTCGGTTGAAATTGCGTCCAGGTACGGCGTATATGTGCTGGCCGCTGACTGGTTCAGCAATTTGACCGTCTTCTCCGGAACGAAGCCGAAGTACGCGCCGCTGAAGCCCGCTGCCGAGCCGAAGCTGGAGAACAAAATATATGTCACCTACGTCGTCACGGAAGGCGACAATTTCCAATACAATCAGCACCGCATGCGCGTCATGTGGGATGATCCAGCACGTGGCCAGGTGCCGATAAACTGGACATCCAGCCCGCTGCTCCATGAAGGCGCGCCGGCGCTGCTCAATTACTACCGCAGCACGGCAACGGAGAATGATTACCTCATCGCCGGACCGTCGGGCGCAGGGTATTTCTATCCGAACCCTTGGCCGGACGAAAGCTTTGCGACCTTCCTGCGGGATACCGAGAAGTATATGAAGCGCACCGACATGACAATCCCGTACGTGCTGAACCGGATTGACAGTGAGAATGTGCCGCTCAGCCCGCAGAAAGCCGCCGCCTATGAGCAACAGTACAAGGCGCCGGGCATCTTCATCAGCTACGAAGACCGGTATGGTGTGGAAATTATCGGCAACAGCCTTCCGGCCTCGACCGTCCGTGGAATCAGCACCGCCCAGGACGGCATCCGGGTGCTGGAAGAAGCCAAGGCGCAATGGGACGGCAGTGAGCCGATGTTTATATCACTCGGTTTGCTTGCCTGGAGCATGATGCCTTCGGATGTGGTCGAACTGACCGATGCCTTGGGCGATGAGTTCGAGGTCGTCCGCGCTGACCATTATTTCTCCCTGATCCGGCAAGCTTACGGTTTGCCGAAGGTCAAGTAGACCTGCCCTGTCAGTCTGACGGTCTGTGCTGTGTTCATACAGCTCATGGCCGATATAAAAAGGGAAGCCCTGGTGACCTTTCACCCGGAACTTCCCTTTTTGCCTGTTGCTTATTCTTGTTGCGCCTGCATCAGGTCCGTGTTAACGGCATGCCTGAAACACGCCTTCAGCCCAGTGTCGGTGTCTTGAAGGATGAACAGGATGTGCACTCCTCCACCAGAAATGCCAGCGAGGTGAAGCCTGCTTTCCGCAGTTTGCGGGCTGCGATGAAGCCGTCTGACCGCTTCGGTGTAACAATGACGATGTCATCCCCCGGTTTCAGCACCGTATCCCAAACATAAGGCAGTCGCCCCAATGAAATATTGATCATGTCGCACTTGGGATTGGCCATGAATTCGGAGACATCCCTGACGTCAACCAGCTTTAAATCCGGACGCTCGACTCTCGCCGCATGCAGTTCACTGCAATTCATCATACGCAAGCCAGGTACCGGCACATAGCGGCGATACACATAGACGGCTGCCACAGCCAGAACCGCCAAAGTAATCAGCATCACGGATTCCCCCAATAATCTGTATATAGTCTATACTACGCTTATTATCAAGATGGGTGAAAGTCCCTCCCGGCTATATACTAGGGTCATCCTCTCGAAATGTCAATATCGATTATAGCGCACATTCCTCGATTTCGAATCCAAGATCTTCGATCATTTGCCAATCCGCATGCTGATCCTGACCGGCTGTCGTTAAGTAATCCCCGATAAAAATAGAATTGGCGGCATACAATCCGAGCGGCTGCAACGATCGGAGGTTCACCTCGCGTCCCCCGGCGATGCGGATTTCCTTATCAGGATTCACAAACCGCATCATCGCCAAAATCTTCAACGCCTTGACCGGCGTCAATTCACGCCGCCCTTCAAGCGGCGTCCCGTCAATCGGATTCAAAAAATTGCACGGAATGGAATCCGCCCCGAGCCGTTTCAGCTCAAAGGCAATCTCCACCTGCTCCTCCTCCGTCTCCCCCATGCCGAATATCGCACCGGAGCAAGGCGACATGCCGGAAGCTGCAGCTTCTTTCACCGTCTCGACGCGGTCGTCATATGTGTGCGTCGTCGTAATTCGCCCGTAGTTATCTTTTGACGTATTCAGATTATGATTGTACCGGTGAACCCCAGCCTCAGCCAGCTGTCTGGCATGCTCTTCGCTCAGGAATCCGAGGCAGCAGCATACCTTCAAGTCGGTTGTCGCCCGGATCTCCTTGACTGCCTCAACCACATGCGCGATTTCACGATGCGTCGGCCGGCGGCCGGAAGCTACAATGCAATACGTGCCTGCCTTGCGGCGAATGGATTCCCTTGCGCCCTCCAATATCTTGTCCTTGGTAAGCCAAGCATATTTATCGATAGGCGCCTCGGATATGATCGACTGTGAGCAGTATCCGCAATCCTCTGGACAGAGCCCGGACTTGGCATTAACAATCATATTAAGCTTGACCCTGGTGCCAAAATACGTTTTGCGAATGTGAAAAGCGGCCTGCATCACCTGTAACAATTCATCATTCGATGCTCGCATAATGCGCTGCGCCTCCTCTTTGCCCACCTCATAACCTTGAGTAACCCGCTCAGCCAGAGATAGCCAATCCACTGCGTTCCCTTTGATTATTGTCATATGTATCGCCATCCTCCCGTGCAAACTATATTTGTTAACCTCAAATTAGATTATTTAGGTTGACAATAGATTTAATATAGCACACGTCCACAGCGACAGCAATCGTTGCCGAGAGACTGCAACGATATATAAAGTCATAAAAAACCGCTCTGACCCGGCTATTTGCCGATCAAAGCGGTTTCGTGAACTTAATTGTATTTCAGGACTTGGAGGCGCGGTCTGGCAGCAGCTTTACATAATCATCCGACAGCTTCATCAGCTGCATAATATAGTCATAGTCGCTGCGATAAGGGCCAACGTCTTCCACTGGCTCCAGCGTGTCCAGCCTCACGGCTGTGCCATCCTCAAACCCGTCCCCCGGAACGAACATAATCTCGTTATTAAAGAACGATCCTGTCGGAAGGTAGTAACGCATGCCAACCACATTCCGGTCGATATTCAGCAAGTCCTGACCAAAGGCGGTCAATTGCTCATCCTCCAGCCGTATGCCCAGCAGATTAGCGATCGTTGGCAGCAGATCGACCTGACCGCCAACCTGATCAATGACCTGGCCGCCCTCGATGCCCGGCACATGCATGATCAGCGGAATATTGAAGCGGCTGATCCGCTCATGATAACGGATGCCAAGCACGGATGAAATCTGCTCGGGGCTCGCTTCTTTCTGATTGATGCCGAAGTGGTCGCCATATACAACAAGCACCGTGTTGTCCCAGAGTCCGTTCTTCTTCAAGTCCTCAACGAGAACACCCAGCGCATAATCCGAATAGTTGACCGATTTCAGGTATTTGCCGAGATGTGTGCCTTCCAGCTCTTCAGGGAGCGCAATCTTCACAAATTCATCCTTCAAGGTGTAGGGTGAATGGTTGGAGACCGTGATCAGATTCGTATAAAAAGGCGTATTCTGCGCATGCAGCTCTTTTATCTTTCGCATGCCGACGCGGAACAGCTCCTCATCCGATGGACCGAAGTCATTAAAGTGATCATCCTGAAAATACGGCTTGTCGTAGTATTGCTGGAATTGCAGTGCCGGATACAGCTTGCTCCGGTTCCAGAAGTTGATATCGTTGACATGAAACGTATTGGTTACATAGCCAAGGCGATTGAGCATGCGGGGCAGACTGGGCAGCTCCTTGTTGCCATAGCCTGTGGACATCGCAATCGTGCCGGTCGGGTAGATGGACGTATTCACCGCGAACTCCGCATCGGAAGTATTGCCCTGACCGATCTGCTGGAATATGTGAGGGAAGTACAGCCCCTCCTCAACTAGATGGTTCATGACAGGGGTCAGCTCTTGACCGTCAAGCGTAAGACCGATCGGAAATGTCTGCAAGGATTCCATCTGCACGACGAGCACATTTTTCCCTTCAGCTATGCCATAATAGGCCGGTGCCGCCCCCTTCTCGTCCCGGTAAGGATACTGATCCTGGAGCTGCTTCACTTGGGCGATCACCTCCTCGCGATTAGCCTTGGCGAGCATGCGGTTCTCTCGTTGGTTCCGGATTGCAGCCTCCACCTGATAATTCATGAAGCCCATTTGCTCCGCACGGGCAATCTCATTCTCGATCCCCCAGGCGCCCCGCATGATCCAGCCCGACAGCAGAACGGTCACTACGAGCATCCCGGCCATCCCCGTTTTCCATACGAGACTGGATGTTCTCAGGCCCGAATAGCCGGGCGACAAACGGAACATTAGGCCCCTGCGGAATCGGGCTCGGAGCTTTCGAACCGTCCATACCGCTGCAATAACAATCACATCGGCAAAAAACAGAAAATGCGCCGGCCTGATCAAAGCCTGGACACTGCCTTTCACCTGATTGACCTGCCCTATCCCGGATAACGCCGTGTAGGTCGGAATCGAGCCAAAGTACACGTTGTACACAGCAGCGGCGAACAGCATCAATGAAAACAGAAGATTAAAGCACCAATAGATCGTCCGCTTCCCTTTATTCGGCAGCACCAGCTCCAGCAGGCTCAACACCGCCAGAATGGACAGAGCATCCGGCAGCACCCGCCCCCACATCATCCCGCCGAACAGAAAGCTCCGTAACAGGATAAGCTTCACCAGCAGCAGGATGAACACGCCGATAAACCACCGTATATGATCTTTCCGAATTAATTCCATCCATGACTCCCTCTTTTTTGTAAACTCAATGTAAAAACGCAACCTCTATTATAGCAGTTTTGTATAGGGCGATCTAATCGCATCGAAATGTACGGTATATCGCAGCCCATTCCTTCGGCCCGGAGGGACAGCCGCTCATGCAATCCCCTTGTCCCTCACGTAAGATAGAGCATCCTATCTTAAGGCTGGAGGGTTATAGGCATGAAAATGGTAGTTACCGGTGGTGCCGGATTTATCGGCTCTCACCTGGTGGACGGCCTCGTGGACCGAGGCTGCGAGGTCCATGTCATCGACAACCTTACAACCGGTGATCCAGGTCGCCTCCATTCCGAGGCGATTCTGCATGTAGCGGACGTAAACTCCCAACAGACGACAGATTATTTGGCGCTCTTAAAGCCCGATGTCGTGTTTCATCTGGCAGCCCAGGCGGACGTGCAGCGCTCGATTGCAGATCCTTACGAGGACGCCGATACCAACGTTTTGGGGACCATCAACATATTGGAGGCCTGCCGGAAATCCAAGATTCGCAAGATCGTGTTCGCGTCTACTTCAGGCGTATACGGAGATTTGGAAAAAGAGCAGCTGACCGAGGATGACCCGCTCTCCCCGATTTCGTATTACGCCTTGTCCAAAATGGTTGGCGAGCAGTATATACGTCTCTACAGCCGCTATTTCGGGCTAGAGTATACGATATTGCGATATGGCAACGTATACGGCCCCGGGCAAACGGCCAAGGGCGAAGGCGGGGTCGTTGCGGTATTCGGGGATCGGCTGAAACGCTCGGAACCGTTCACGGTATATGGGGACGGTAATCAGACCCGGGACTTTATTTTTGTCAAAGATGTGGTAGAAGCCAATCTCGCGTCGATTGACCAAGGAAACGGACAGACGCTTCATGTCAGCACGGGCCGCAGAAGCAGCATCAACGAACTGGTATCGCAGCTAACCGCCCTGCATCCGGAGCCGGTTGACGTCCGGTACTTACCGCCCAAGCAAGGCGACATCCTGCACAGCTGTTTGAATAACGACAGAACGAAGGCGGTGCTGGGCTGGGACGCGGAAACTTCGCTTGCCGAAGGAATTGCAAAGACGTATCGCAGCTGGTTTCAAGCCTAGCTGATTCCAGCGACGGGGCTGTTCCTTACGGGACAGCCCCGTCGTTGTTTGCAGCAACGCGTAAACAAGCCCGGTAACACCTGCGCACAGCTGCTCTCTTCGAGAAATATAGCAACGTGTGGCCAATTTTTCGAGTTGCCGGATTTCCTTGGTTTCGTGAGCTTTGTCAATCTGTACAATCTTCTTGGGCGTCCTGGTGTTCTAGTAGTGTTTCCAAAAATCCGGACGAACGAACCCCGACTCCGCCATAACAGAGCCGCGACACTTATCGCCTTATTAGGGCAGCTGGTGATCAGCTGCGCATGGCGGCTTGTCCAGGAAGCCAGAGCGGAAGCTCTGCCAAACGGTGCAAGGCTGACCCTGTTGCTCATGGAGTCAGCCTCATGGATGCGGATATTTTCCGTTACACCGAATGGATCATGTTGGCGAAATTAGCAGCATACACGTGCGGATTGAAGGCTTGCTGCACATGCTGCATCGCACCGGCACGGATCTGCTCGCGCAGCGCAGCGTTATGCATCAGCTCAAGCCCTTCCTGCACCGCATGCTGTATATTCCCGAGCGTATAGAACTTGCCGGTGGCATTATGATAAACAGAGGTCGATACGCCGTCCGAATCGGTAGTGAGCACCGGACAGCGGCAGCTCATCGCCTCCAGCACCGCGTACGGGGCTCCCTCCACCTTGGAGGTGGAGCATAGAAAACCGCCGGAATCACCGATGACGGAAAAATAATACGGCATTTCGCCATTAGGCACATTCGCTCTTACCGTCAGCCGGTCCTGAAGACCGAGCTCGGCAATCAATTGCTGGAACTGTTCACGTTCGGCCGGAACGCTCAGATGGTTGTCCTCAAACATCCACATTCGCAGGTTAGGCACATGTTGACTTAATTGGTGGCCGATGTGCAGAAACTCGCGCCAATTTTTGTTGTCCTCGATTCTGCCCAGCCAGGCGATGACCGGATATTCCGGATGGATGTACGAGTTATACGTGAAGTACGTCGTATCAAAACAGTTGTTGAAATTGAATTGGGGCTTATGCGGATACAGTTCCTGAAACAAAGCAGCAATATGCGGCGTATTCGGATTCAGCAAGGCCGAGGCATACTGGTTGATGTACGGCATGGCTGCCGTCAGCTGCGCCCGGGCCACCTCCTTCGGCCCGTAACCCTGGATCTCCAGCACAAACTTCCCCTTGAATCCGAGCATGCTGAAACGGGCGAAGCTCGCATGGTCTGTCGTCACCACGATGGCATCATACTGGTTTGAATCGAGAATATGCTTGATCTCAATGTCATTGCGGCTGATATAGACCGGAAAATCAACGGAATTCTGGATTCCCGCTCCCCATCCGTAATAGAGGCAATGCCCTTCGATGCCAGCCAGACGAAGCGCGCGGCAGCGTTGCCTGTTCAGGGTTTCGACACCACCGCTTGGCACATAGTACACAAACAGCACTTTCATGATGTTCCCCCCTTTATTCGATAATGCTGAAATTCGGATTGGAGAAGACTGCGACCAGCTGCCCCTGGTTTTTGGCATGGACCGTAATGACCGTGGAGTGCGAGTAGTTAATGTTGGTGACCAGCAGCAGACTGAAGCTCAGATTGTGATTGGCCACCTCCGGAATAACAACGGTTGCTCCGACACCGACATGAGTCAAGCTGACATAATAGACACCGTAAGGATTATAACCGTGAATCAGAACGTCAAAGGGGTCTGGCCCCGCATTCGTAATCGTGATATCAACAGATTGAATGTATCTGGAATCGATGACTCCATGTTCAACCGCGTCCAATCGAAATATGGACATTGAATTCCCCCCTGGTCATCACTTAATGATTACTATCAGGGTATGTACCGCATATGGCATGTGTAAGGGCATATCAACCCGGCCAATATCCATTTGTGCGGTAGCGCTGGCATGTTAGTCCACGCCTCTTCGCGCCTTTCGGCATTCAATAGAATATAACTTCACTGCCAAGAAAGGATCAGGTGAGAGTGCGATGAACCTTGCGGATCTTAAGGTTCCTTACAACGCCATTTTCAGCCTAGGGAACAACTGTATTCCCGCTATTCAGCTTCGCAAGAACGGACTGCGCAGGTTCGCGGGCCCGCTGGACTGGATGGGCACGCCATTTCTGCCTCAGGTGATTAGACTGCTGCAAAATCGGTTTGTCGGGTATCTTGACTATACGAAACTGCAAGTCGTCGATCAGGTAAGCTCGGAGCTGTACAACGTTCGGGATCAGGAATACGATCTGTTCATGAATCACGACTTCCATGTCAATGCCGATTACCCTCCATACAAGCTCAGCTATCCTGCCGTGAAAATGAAGTATGACCGCCGCGTCGACCGCTTTCTTCTGACCCTGCAGCAGCCCGGCCGGTATTTGTTTATCCGGACCGACTCGGACATTCTGCATGTCAGGGAACTGGTGGAGGTGCTGCGCGGTCTTGTGGCCGGCGAGTTCCGGGTGCTGCTCGTGAATCATATGCCCGTCCCTGAACTGACATGGGTGGAGAGCGGCATGAATGAAGTATGCTGGCTGCATATGCCGAATCAGGAAATCTGGGAGGGCAATAACTACCGCTGGTCCTTTATTTTCCAGGGCATGTCGCTCGCATGAGCGGCACTGTGGTGTTGAAGACCGACCGTTCATCGGTTTAACACGCGCAGGGGATCCACCATTCGCCGGTTCTTTCACAACATCGTTAATCGTTAAGGAACGTCTGGAGCTGGCGAAGGGCCACATGTGGTTACCCTATGGGCGATCGACCGCCGTCTTGCAGCGTCCCGCAGAACAACGCCCCGGTCAATCCTGACGGGCAGGAATGACCGGGGCTTCTTGTCACCGCTCTTATTCAGACTCTGAATTCAGGGCTACGTTCAGGACTTACGCTCAGAGCTTACAAGCTTACGCTTCAGTAGGTTCCATTCCGATTAGTGCGAAGGTTGGATGAAGAATGTCTCCCATGCGCCGCCTACCGAGTCGCGGTTCGCATACAGCACGCCGTCTCTGTCAAGGTCTGCGGTGACATATTTTCCGTTCGCTACAGACTTCAGCGCATAGAGCCCGCTGCTGATCTGCTCGCGGGTAAACTTCTCCCAGGTCGAGGCATAGGTGGCCGAGGCAATGAGTCGTCCGCCATTGTTCAGATCAGCCTGCACAAACTTGTTGTTGCTCATCGACAGAAGCGATACCGTTCCATCCGCATGCTCGATGATCTTGAACCGTTCCCAATCCCCGTCCGTGTCGCGGTTGGCCACAAGCGGCGCAGCCCCGGCATTCTCGGCGCTGACAAACTTGCCATTGGCATTGGCTTTCAGGCTGGACCAGCCTACCGTAACCGGAGCGGTGCCGGTATGTCTTCTCACCACATTCAGAAACGCCGTGTTGCTGGCAAAATGGTTTGTGGTGAAGCGCGTCCATTTGGCTGCGATTGTATCGGCGCTGTCGGTATCCAGGTTCGGAGCCGGATTATTGTTATTATTGAAATAGCCCCAGTTGCCGCCGCCTTTAACCTTGTAACTCCAGTTCGTCCAGGAGGCGTTCAGGTTATTCAGGCCGGACAACCATTTCTCCGTCAAATCATGCTGACCGAAAGAGAATTCGCCGGCAAATACAGGCACGTTCCAATTTTTCTGATGTGTCGCCAGGTCTCTCAGCCAACGATCAATCTCCTGGTTTGTCATCTCCCAGTTGTTATAGTCGGTGAACTGGTAGTGATGCGTCTGGTACATCACATTTTGCCAGCCGTATGTGCTCGGCGGATAAGCGGCAAACCAGTCGTGGAAGGCTGCGATAATGATTATGTGATCAGGGTCCTTGGCGCGAACAGCCCGGTACATCCGGTCATAGAACTCCATCTTCTGCCGGATCTGCGTTGAGTTCTCCCCTGCTCCCAACGAGACGAGCGGTTCATTCAGAAGATCGTAGGCTGCTACGGTCGGATTGCCTTTGTAGCGGGTGGCGATACGCTCCCAAATCTGGATGGTCCAGTTCTGGTAGGTGGAATTGGTCCACAGCTCATTGGCATTTTCCCGTCCGCAGGAATGCCATGGACAGGCTGCGCCAGGGGCTCCGTGAAGATCCAAAATGACATACAGATTGCGCTGGCCAGCTTCCGCAATCAGCCAATCCAGCTTGCGGAAAGATACCGAATCGGGTTTCATCACGCCGTTTGTATTCATGAAATCCTCCCAGTAGAGAGGAACCCGAACCACGTTCATGCCCCAATTCCGGATATTGTCGAGGTCACTCGCCTGAATCCAGTGATCCTGATATACATTAATCAGCGACTGTGCGCCGGCTTCGCCAAAACGATGGATCAGCGTTCTCCGCAGCGTGTATTCGTCCACCGCTCCGGACGGCGTCATCCATTCCTCCTGCAGCAGCCATCCCCCAAGGTTCGTGCCGCGCAGATTGACAATGCTGCCATTGCCTGAATTGTTTCGCACAACGGTCCCGTTTGCCTTCAGAAAATCGCCGGGCCCAAAAGCAGCATCGGCTGTCGGCGCACCGATAACTGAGGCAAACAGACCTAGCAGCAGGCTGGTACATAACAGAATGATTTTGCTTTTCTTGAACACAATAACGCCTCCCCAATATGAAAGATCGAATTCGCTTGAAGACTGACCCTGCAGCTTGATGAATGATAACACCCGGAAAACCAGGACGTTACAGGACAACGCTTCCCGCCCTCCTGAAAACCCCAAAGACGGTTTTCGTATACTGATTATGAAATCGATTTCAATTCAAAGCAATGTTGGAAACCGGATTTCTCCTGATCGGGAAAGAATTGACGCTAACCCAAACGTGAAATCGATTTCATAAATCAGAAGCCTTGCGAATCATCACACTTACATCCTCCCGTGATCCCCTCCTTTCTTCCATCGATTCATACATCGACGTTATGCAAGATTGCGCTTCTGCTTATTTCTCTTGTTGTAATCGTTTTCAATTCACATTATAATAGAATTACAATAATTGTCAATCATGGGTTTGGAGATGTGAACGATGGATGTCAAAATCGTGGATGTGGCCATGATCGCCGGTGTCTCCCCTGCTACCGTCTCGCGTGTGCTGAATCATACCAGCAAGGTCAGTGCCCGCACCCGGGATAAAGTGATGCGGGCCATTGAAGAGCTGGGCTATCACCCGAATGCCGCAGCCAAAAATTTGCGTTCCCAGAGAACGATGACCATTGGCGTCATTGTTCCGGATATCAATAATTCCTATTTCGCCGAGATTATCAAGGGCATAGAGAATATCGCCTACGCTCAGCATTACAAAATCATTATCTGTGATACGCAAAACCAGAAGGAACGTGAGGCGGAATATCTGAACCTGCTGCTGGACCGGACAATCGACGGCGCTATCATCCTCACCCCGCTGGTCGAGGATCAAGAGCTGATCGAGCTCGCCGATAAAGGATACCGCCTTGGCGTCGTGGGCAAATATGTCAAGCATGATCAGGTTCCTTGCATTTATACGGATAATGTGAAATTTTCGCAGGAAGTAGTGCAGCACCTGGTTGATCAGGGCCACCGGGATATTGTGTTCTTGAGCGGTTATGCCGATGCAGTGGACAGCTACGAGCGCCTGGAAGGTTATCTGAAGGCGCTGCGCAGCCATCACATTCCGTTCCGGCCGGAGCTGGTCGAGAACGGAAACTTTAACGAACAAGGCGGGTATGAAGCGATGAAGCGGCTGTTCGAGAAGCGGCTGTCTTTTACGGCTGTCTATGCGGCCAATGACGAGATGGCGCTGGGTGTATACCAGGCTTGTGCCGAATACGGCATGCGCATTCCGGATCAGCTGGCCGTTGTCGGGGTGGATAATAATCGGATCAGCCGCTACATTCAGCCAACTTTAAGCTCAGTGGATCAGCCGAAATATACGATGGGTGCTATTTTGGCTGAGAAGCTGATTGATATGATGAATCACAATGAGTTCGCTCACCAGCGAGTATTCAGGATCGACTCCACCCTGCTCATCCGGGAATCCTCGGCCTATCAGCGCAAGAGCTGAGAAACATAACGCTACCTATGACTGCATTTCATTCTGGATGCGGCTCATGAAGTCTTCCGCCGCACTGTAGCCGAGCTGTTTCAGGTACCAATTGTTGGCGGCCGCCTCGATCAGACCGGCTACATCCCGCCCAGGCTGAAGCTGGACTTCAAGATGCGGTATCTGAATGCCTAAATATTCGGTGAACTGAGGCACGACCTCCAGCTCGTTGTTCAGCGCATTCTCCCGCCATGGAGACAGCTCGATATCGAGCACGATGCGAGTCTCGTCCTGGAACGCGGTGCGCCCGTATTGACGCACCACATTAATCAGACCGACGCTTCGCAGCGCCAGGAACTCACGGGACGTCTGATTATGGGTGCCAAGCAGCGTCGTCGGCCCCAGCTTTTTAAGCACAACAATATCGTCCGCTACGAAGCGATGCCCTTTTCGAATCAGCGTATGCGCGGTTTCACTTTTGCCAATGCCGGACTTCCCCCGAAGCAAAATTCCGATTCCCGCTACGTTCACGCACACGCCGTGAATCGACATCTCCGGGGCGAGCGCCTTCACTAAATAACCGTCCAGCTTGGCGATAAACTCTGTCGTTGTCTCGGCTGTCCGCAGCAGCGGAATGCCTTCCTGTTCACAGAACAGCGTCAGATAGTGAATCTCCTCCTGGCCTGTCGTAACAATGAAGCAGGGCGGATGATATTTCACAATATTGCCGATATGCAGCTTGCGCTCCTCCACGCTTCTGGTCAGCAAATAGTTGATTTCCTTCCGTCCAAGCACCTGCACTCGCTCCATGGGAAAAAAATCAAAGTATCCGACAAACTCCAGGCCCGGCCTGTGCGACCTAGGACGGGTAATGATCCGGTCCAGACGATCGGCGCCAGTGAGCACCTCCAGTTGAAAAGTATCCTTTATGTTCTGAACGGTAATGGACTTCATGTGTCTCCCCCTCTGCGGCATATTTTAACTTTTATATTTACATAATTGTGTTTCCAATACAAATACGAGCCGGAGGCGAACCTGGTTACGCCATCATAAACGACAAAAGAAGCGGGGGATCATTCCCCGCTTCCCGGTTCGCTGCTGCAGCTGATCATCTGGCCCTTTGCGGCGCAGACACGCTGGACTTGAGCTATTTTTTCAGGTTGATGCTGCGAATCGCTTCCATATTCACCTTCGGCTGGCGATCAATCGTCAGCAAGCCGTTCACTTCCTGCTGCACATCGGTAATTTGGGTATAGCAGAACCCGCATACGTAAGGCAAATCTTTAATCGCTTGCGTCACCCCTTCATACCGCTTCAGGAATTCCTCTTCGGTTCGCACCTGATTGCCATAACCCCAGCCCTCTTCGCTCGTAAAGGCGATGCCGCCATATTCGCTGATGATAACCGGCTGACCACGATAGCCATATCCTTGCGCGAAAGGATAACGATTCTTATTATGAGCAAAGTCGTTGCTTAAGAGCGCCTCTTTGTCCTGATAGCGTTCGGCCAGATCGGCGCCAAGCTCTTCATAATCATGAAGCGTAATAATATCCGAGATCGTATGCTCCCACCCGTCATTGACGATAACCGGGCGCATCTGGTCAAATGCTTTCGTCAGATGATAGATCGACTCTGTAAACTGCTGCTGCTTGCGGTTGGTGGCAATATCCGACACCCCCCACGACTCATTGAAAGGCACCCATGTGATGATGGAAGGGTGATTGTAATGCTGGCGGACCACCTCCATCCACTCTTTGGTGAAGCGCTCGACGGCATCGTCACCGAATTCAAAGGTCGATGGCATCTCCGACCATACGAGCAGCCCTTTACGGTCGCACCAATATAAGTAACGGGGATCCTCCAGCTTCTGATGCTTGCGCACTCCGTTAAATCCGAGCGCCAGCGTCTTGTCGATATCCTCCAGAATCGCTTCCTCAGATGGAGGTGTCAGATGCGTGTCTTCCCAGTACCCTTGGTCAAGCAGCAGCCGCTGATAGATTGGGGAATGATTCAGGATCACCTGATTCCCGGCAATGCGGATGTTCCGCATGCCAAAATAGGAATACACCGTGTCGATCGGCTGTCCATCCTTCTTCAGGATCATCTCGACGTCATACAGAGCCGGGTGGTTCGGATGCCATGGTCTGATCTTCCACTCGCCCACGGCTTCATTCACGACACTCACATCAACGGCTACGGTTCCGCGCTCCACATTCGTCTCGATGGAACGGATCAGCTTGCCGTCAAAGCGGACCGTTGTCAGAAGCGACAAACCGTCAACATCCGCAGTCCCAAAGCCACCCAATTCGTAAATGAAATTGGCGGATCCGCGTTCCAGTTCGGGTGTAATTTTCACGCGGCTGATATGAACCGGATGCACGAACTCCATCCACACCGTCTGCCAGATCCCGGTCGTCTGCACATACCAGCAGCCGAAGCTGTTCGGCGTCCACCGCTGCTTGCCCCGCGGCTGCGTACAGCTGCTGCTGTCTGTGGCACGAACCGTAATCCGGTTCTCCCCGCCAAGCTTGACCGCTTCTGTAATATCAAACGAAAAGGCTGCATATCCGCCCTCATGATTTCCGATATGGCGGCCGTTTACCCACAGCGTTGTCTCGTAATCAACCGCCTGAAAGTGAAGGATGACCCGCTTGCCCGCCGCCTCTGCAGGGACGGACACGGACCGTTCATACCATACGCATGGATGGAATGATTCATCGCCGATGCCGCTCGCCTTGGTCTCGTAGGTGAACGGAACCGTAATTTTCCGGTCTGCCTGCAGTCCTTCGTACCATCTGCCGAGCTCTCCCTCCTGGCTGTCATCAAACCGGAAATCCCATTGGCCGTTCAGGTTCTCCCATTGCTCACGCACCAGTTGAGGTCTGGGATAATCTTTTATATACTTGTGCGAATTTGTCGTCATCGTCTTCCACTCTCCATCTTTTTTATTTGTTGAACGATTGATGTACTGCATGCGCTTCTGCATGTATTCACCATTCGCGCAGTTACTTCGTTTTTACGGACTCCACATCGATATCTCCAAGCTTGATCTGCTCGGCATGAACCGAACGGATGCCAACCCGTCCTTGCAAGAATGATGCGGCATCCCGGAAGATCATCACCGGCTCCGATTCATCTTGGACATAAACCCGGATTGAATCCCCGATAGCCTCAATCTGCAAGCGGACAGGCTCTCCGGCAGGAAAGGAAGTCTTGACGCTGTGCAGCAGCTCGGAATCGTACTGATGTTTGTACAGCTCCAGCTTCGTTGCGCTCACGGCTAGGAAGTATCCCATTAGGGAATCGCTGACCTGATCCCGGAACTCCGATTCATGGCTCACCCGGAACAGAACCCCTGCCTGCCCGGCAGGATCATCACCCAGCGTCACCGTGGTCCGGATGCGATAATCAGTCCACAGATGGCTTCCTCCGTACATTTTCACATCGCCATCCTGGGCGCCGATATAGCCGTCACCTGTCTCAAGCCATGTGCCATGGACATCCTCTGCGCCAGCTTGCTCCAGCAGCCGTTCATGCTTGAACGGTTGATCATCGATGCGCTCAACATCCATCGTCTTCCACTCCAGCTGGCCGCTATTCAGCTGCACTGTAATGGTGTGCAAGCCTTGTTCCAGCTCCAGTGTTCCGGCCCGGATCTTCGCCCAGGATTCGCCCTCAGAGAAATGACGGCTGTCCACCGTATAGGTTCCGGCTTTCCGGTCATCAACCTGCACCTGGATGGATGAAGGCTGCTCCGCTGCCCTAACTGTCAGATCCAGCGCATACTTGCCGGTCTCTGACACATTCACGGCATATCGCAGCCAGTCGCCTTTATGCGACAGCGTGGCTGCATAGCTGCCATCCTCCGCAAGGGTAATCGTTGTGCCATCCGAACGGCGCCACTGGCTGGTCGTTGATGGTTCACGGACCGAGAACCCTCTGTTCTCTCCGCTTAAGTAATGAACCGCTTCAATGCTGCCCGGAAGAGGCTTCACTGTTTCGAAGTCGCTGCTGCCGGAGGCGACATTGGAGAAAGCCGTATAGGACAAGCCCGGCTCGCCTTGCGCGTACTGATACCCGATTTTGCCTGGGCCAAAACCTGAGGCCTCCGCCGATTCATCCAGCTTCAGCAGCCCGTCCACATAGATCCGCAGCTGTTCTTCTCCTCGTTCCACGCGAATCGTATGCAGCTTCGTCCAGTCCATGTCCTCGGGAAGCTCTGACGTAGCCAGCGAGCTGCGATGGCCGGCCTCCACTCGGCCTATGGACACAAGATTGTGCTGCGGATCAAGCGCAACGAATCCGTAATGCAGCTCATCCTCATAGGCGAATAGCATGTCTACTGACGCCGTGAATGGCGTCAGATTATATTCCGCTGTGTAGATCTGCTCCGTGCTCACCTTGCTTACGATCATCGTTTTGTCGCTTGACGCCACCTGTTCCCACACGCTCGAATCGGGAGCGCCCTCATTCAGCCTGCCGGCAAAGTCAGGCCCCTTTGGTACAGGATGTGCATAGTTGGTTGGGCCAAGAACCTCCATCTTGTCGCCATTGAATACAAGCCTATCTATGTTCATGCGGCGCACCGGCGGGCCTTCCTGAGATCTTCCGATCAAGTTATGGTACACAAGATAATAAGAGTCCAGATCCGGTCCCATCACAGTAGAGCTGTGTCCGAGTCCGTAGAAATCGTCCGTCGTGCTGATCACGAGCGGGTTGTTGGACGGGGCTGTGTAGGGTCCGAGCGGCGAATCATGGGCGATCGCGTAGTGAATGCGATAGCCTTTGCTGAACACATGATTGCCCGTATAGGTTAAGAAATACGTGCCGCCGCGCTTGATGATCATCGAGCCTTCCGTCCAGTGGCCCAGATAGACCCCAGGAAGTGTAACACCGACGCCAAAATCTGCCGGGCCATTCATCGGTACACCGACAATACCGGAGGATCCAGCATGCGTGAACAACCAGCTGCCGTAATCGTCAATGAAGACCGAGCCGTCAATGCTCATACCGACATTGTCCGTGATTCGCTCAAACGGTCCCGTCGGCGATTCGCTCCGAAATACATAATGTCCCTGCCCGGCTGGGGAGGTGTACAGATAGAACCATCCATTCCAATAGTTGACCTCCGGCGCATAGGCCCCGGTGGACACCGGATCCTCCGTTACCATCCCGGCATAAGTCCAGTCGATCAGATTATCGGACACCCACGCCTTGATGCCAGTCCGGTGATCCTTCGTGCTGACATACAGATAGTAGCGGCCGTCATGCCGCAGCACATACGGGTCGCCGTTGCCATAATCCTCCCATTCTTCCTCTAAGGATGGAAAAGGATTGGCATACATTTCACGATATTTGTCCATATTCACCGCCTCCGGTTTCGCGCTTGAATCACATCCTGACAATGCGAGCGCTGCTGCTAATCCCAATGTTCCGAGACTGCGGATAAACGGCCTCCGTCTCGCCTTGCTGATCTGCATCCGCCTCACCCCTTGATTCCGCTGATCGCCATCGATTCAATAAAGTATCTTTGGCAGAAGAAGAACACCACGATCACCGGCAGCATCGCGATGACGGCCGCAGCCATAATCATCGGATAATCCGACTGGCCGATGTACATCGCCTGCATGGAGGCGATCAATACCTGTATCGTCTGCTTCTCCGGCGTATGCAAGTAGATGAGCGGACCGAGAAAATCGTTCCAGATGCCCATAAATCCAAGGGCTGCCTGAGCGGCAAGCGCCGGCTTCATCGTCGGCAGCGCGATTTTGAAGAAGATGCCCGGGAAGCTGCAGCCGTCGATCTTGGCCGCCTCGATCAATTCCGTAGGCAGCGCGCTCTGTAAATACTGCCGGATGAAGAAGATAACAACGATATTGCCGAACAGCCCCGGCACGATCAGCGGCAGCAGCGTATCCACCCAATCGAGCCTGGAGAAGCCGATATATTGCGGAATCATGACTACCGAATACGGAATCATCATCGTTCCGAGCAGCCCCAGAAACAGCACGCCTTTGTAAGGAAATTCGAATTTTCCGAACGCATAGGCAGCCATGGCCGAGACGAGCATGCCGACGGTCAGGACAATGACAACGATGATCAGACTGTTCATGAAGCCGTATAGCAGCGGCGATTCCAACCAGACGCGCTCATAGTTGCTGAACGTGATCGGATCAGGAATCCACTGCGGAGGAATTTCAAATACATTTCGCCGATCCTTCAATGAAGTCGAGATGGTCCAAATAAACGGCGCAATCATAAAAATTGAACCGAACAAAAGCAGCAGCAGCGACCAGAGGTCCTTCCATTGTTCCCGTTTCACAAGATCACCCCCCTAGTCCTGGTAAACCCATCGGTTCGAAAGCTTGAATTGAATCAGTGTCACGACAAAGATCAGCAGGCCGAGCACCCAGGCCACCGAGCTGGCATAGCCCATGTTGAAGTATTTAAAGGCGTGCTGGAAAATGTAATACACAACGGTCGCGCCGCTGTACTCCGGTCCGCCGTCCACCGCCAATACGTAAATTTGGCTGAACGACTGGAACGCTCCGATGATCCCCATCACAATTACAAAAAAATGAATCGGCGTCAGCAGCGGGATCGTAATCCGCGTCAGCTTGTGCCAGGCTCCGGCGCCATCGATTTCCGCAGCTTCATAGTACGTCGACGAGATCGATTGGAGACCTGCAAGATACAGCACCATGTTGCCTCCGATACCGCCCCACAGCCCGATTAGAATAAGCGAAGGCTTCACCCACTCCGGCTTGCCCAGCCAGTTCGGACCCGTAATGCCGAACGTTTCCCATAAGAAGTTGTTCAGCAGGCCGTAATCCTGATTCAGAATCCACTGCCACAGCAAGGATACGGCAATAATGGGCGAGATGACCGGCAAATAGTAGATGGTGCGCATGAACGAGATGCCTGCAAATTTGCGGTTCATCAAGATGGCCAGCAGCAGCGACAAGACCATGCCGATCGGAATGCCGATCATCAGGTAAATGGTGTTGTACATGGATTTGTACACTTTTTCATCGCCCAGAAGCTCCTTGAAGTTCGCGAACCCCACCCACTGTGGATCAGACAGCATATCCCATTTATGAAAGCTGATATAGATTGAGAACAAGATCGGCACCAGACCGAACAATAGAAAACCGAGAACGGGCGGGGCGACGAATAAGTACAGCCACA
The DNA here is from genome assembly GCF_002276395.1 of Paenibacillus sp. 7541. NCBI lineage: Bacteria > Bacillati > Bacillota > Bacilli > Caryophanales > Paenibacillaceae > Paenibacillus > Paenibacillus sp. 7541. The sequence continues at coordinate 215,482 of NZ_NQLZ01000001.1, forward strand.
CCCGTTCCTTTCTGCGATAACCGCTAAGCTTCATTCCCATATTCATTCCACCTTAGCCTGTATTCATCATGACAGGACGTGACCCGGTGGGAAGCACCGCCGTCCGGCTATGAAGCAGCCAGATCAAGCGGCTCTTCCCCTGGGTCTATGTGCATCTTGCATGAGAGCTGTTCACGAGGCGCCCTCTCTCTGAGGGCGGTCACCCGCTCCCGATAGCCTTACTTGTTGCCTTTATCGTACAGATCCTGCATCTGCTGATGGATCTCGGCGGTGAAATCCTTGGCAGACATATCGCCGTTCCATACCTTGCTTGCATTCTGATTGAACAGATCCATCCACTGGGTGTCCTTCGAGAAGGCGATCACATCGGGGCGTCCGTAATCCTCAATGATGTCCAGGAACACTTGGCGTGTCTTCGGTCCTTGCTCCATCTGCAAAAACTCCCCTTCAGCCATATCGATCAGATTCGGCACCGCCTGGCCGAGCTGATAGTTCTCACGTTGGCCTTGTTCATCCAGCGACAGGAAGGCCGCCAGATCAAACGCCTCCTGCGGATGCTTGGATTTCGCCGAGACGGCAAATCCCATCGAGCCAAGCCAGGTCGCCGTCTGCCCCGTATTCGGGCTGGCCGGCCATGCCGCGATATCCCATTCAAAAGGCAGCTCCCAGAAAGCCGGCTGATCCCAAGGCCCCATCGCGAACATCGCCAGCGAACCGTCAACAAAGCGTGTATAGGCATTCATCGCCTGCTCGGCTTCCTGATTCGGGCTCACCTTATGCTTCAGGCTCAGATCGGCTACGAACTGCATCGCTTCATAGAACTCCGGCTCATTCACCTTCACGGTGCCGGTTTCGTAATCGATATACTCGCCACCGTTGGCCCATACCGCCGACTCCAAAGCGTAAGCGCCCACACCATACTGTTCCGGCTTCCCATCTCCGTTGCGGTCCACGGTCAGCTTCTGGGCCGCTTCCAGCATGTCCTCCCAAGTCCATTCCCCGGCTGTGGCGGAAGGATACGGCACACCTGCTTCATCAAACAAATCCTTGTTGTACACAAACGCCCACGGGCCGACATCCTTCGGCAAGCCGTACAAGTCGCCTGCTCCTACCTTGCTGCCATCAAAGCGGTAGCGGTCCAGCGCCTCTTTCCATACATTGTCTGGATTGAACAGCGTTGTCTGATCAAGGTAAGACTGAATATTCAGCAGAGTCCCGGCTTCTGCGAACCGGTAAAATTCAGGGCCGCCGACGTAGAAGACGTCCGGCACCTTGCCTGAGCTGATGAGCGTTGTCATCTTCTGCGAATACTCGCCAGGCGGAACCGATGTATATTTCACGGTCACATGCGGGTATTTGTCCTCAAAGGACGCGATCAGCTTCTCGAATATTTTCTTCTCATTCGGGTTGCCATGGCCCATAAACTCGATGGTGACCGGCGCCTTCTCCCCCGTTTCCCCACTCCCCTCTTGACCTGGCTGTGGCGAGCTCGGGCTGCCTGTCGAAGAATCACCGCTTGGACCGCCCCCGCTGCAAGCGGATAACGCGAACATCAACAGCAAAACCAACATGCCTGCAAATTTGCTCTTCGATTTCATGCGATTCCCCTCTTCTTTTCAAAATATTTATTTGTAAGCGCTTTACAATGTGATGATATATTATAACAATATAAATTTATATACTAAATTCAATATAAAATCAGGATGAATCATTCCATTCAATTATCGTGTACAAGACGGACAGGAACGACAATCCGCCGCGCATCATAACCCCCCTTGATCTGCTCAATCAGGAGCTCTACGGTCAGGCGGCACATCTCCTCCTCGTTTTGGCGAATGTATGGAATATGCGGCAGCTCCGGAGGGTCGAATGTCACGAGTTCCAAATCTTCGGGCACCCGTAACGAGGCGGACAATGCGGCTTTGTACGTATTTCTGCACAGCTCGGTATTGACGGTCACCGCACCGGTTATTCCGCGATTGGCGGTCAAAAACATGCGGATGATTTCAACCGATTGCCCGGAAGCAATCGCATCCAGCGGCAGGAGGCACCATAAATTTTTGTCGATGGACAAGCCGTGCTCCAGGAACGCCTGCTCAAACCCGTGCGCCCGCTCGTCCGTCACCGTGTTCGTAATCTCAGGCGATATGAAGGCGATGGAGCTATGTGCCTGGTCCAGCAAATAGTTGACCGCTTCCTTGGTGCCGTTCACGTTGTCCGAGCTGACGCTGTATGTTTTGACCTCCTTCAGAAAACGATCGATCAGCACAAACGGAAACCGGTCCAGCGACAATCGAAGGATCGAATCGTTATAGGTCTCGTTCTCCACTGGGAATATGATCATCCCATCTACACCCTGCTTCAAAAATGACGCGATCACCCGCGACTCCTCCACCTGGGATTCACGCGTAATTCTGACCATAACCTCATAACCCGCCTCTGTGGCATACCTCTCCAGACCGTCCAGAAATCGCTGATCGACTTTTGTCTTCATCGCCGGCAGCACGAGTCCGATGCGCCCGCTCCGGCTCGGCCCAGCCGTCCATTCGCCGAGCGTCTCGAGCGCGGAGGCCTCCTCCGGCCTGCTCATCACAAAGGTGCCTTTGCCCTGAATCCGCACAAGCAAACCTTCCTCCATCAGCCCGACCAGCGCATTCTTGCTTGTAATCTGGCTGACGCGGTAACGCTCGGACAGCTCCTTCTCGGAAGGGACGCGATCCCCTTCCCTTAGCTTGCCGATCGCAATCAGTCGCTTGATGTCCTCCTGGATCTGTTTGTACAGCGGCAACGATTTCAATGTATATCACAACCTTCGCGTTTCGAATATTATATTAAGTATATTAATATAATATTTCTCGATACTTGTAAATATGAAAACGCTTTTTTGTGCAAATAAAAATCGGCCCGGACAATGAGGATTCCTTCCTCTGCCCGGGCCGATCCCCGCTATAGCCGCACTATCACTATCGAATTGAAACCTATCGTTTTCCCAGCATTATCCAGTCTGCACCCACGCTACCGGCACGACCTCTCTGCGCGGGTCATACTTGCCCTCCAGCTGCTCAGCCAACAGTTCCACCGCGCTGCGGCACATCTCATCCAGATGCTGACGAACATAAGGAACACCTTCGAGATCCGGATCGTCAAAAGCCGCCAGCAGCGGTCTGTTCTCCGCCTGTGGCCAGATGTCCCGAAGGGCATAAAACGCATAGCGAGCCAGCTCCGCATTCACGGCAAACAACGCGGTAACCTCGCTCTTTTCACGTAAGAAGCGGCTGATCTCCTGCTGGCCAAGTCCCTTGCCTAAGGTGTCCAGATCAAGCAGGCACCACAGCGTCTTGTCAATCGGCAGGCCTCGCTCCATAAAGGCCGCCTCGAACCCTTTCGCTCTTTCATCCGTGACCGTATTGGTGATTTCCGGCGACAGAAGGGCCACATGCTCATGCCCCGCAGCAAGCATATCGGAGACGGCTGTCCGCACGCCGCCATAATTGTCAGCGCTCACGCTATACGTTTTGATCTCCTTCAGGAAACGATCGACCAGCACCAGCGGCACCCGATCCAGCGTCAAGCGAAGAATCGCATTGTTGTAGCTTTCCTGCTCCACCGGAAAAATAATGTAGCCGTCCACGCCCCGTTCCCTGAAATGCTCGATCGCGAAGGCTTCCTCCTCCGGCGATTCGCGGGTAATGCGTATTAACAGATCATAATCCCTCTCTGAGCAATACCGCTCCAGGCCATCGAGCAACTGCTGGTCAATTCTCGTTTTCATCGTCGGCAGGATCATGGCAATCGATTTTTGGCGCTTGGTTGGGGCTGATGCTGGTGCGGATGCCCGCGCTCGGAGCTGAGGAGCTCCCGCACGAAGGTCCCCCTCCCCCGGTAACGAACGAGCAGTCCTTCTTCCACCAGACCGTTCAGCGCATTTTTCGATGTGATCTGGCTGACGCCATATTGCTGGGCCAGCTCCTTCTCCGACGGTACCAGCGCCCCCGACGGTAGCTCGCCGCTCTGAATGCGGCTCCTTATATCGTTCTGAATCTGTTTATACAACGGATGTTCCATGTCATACCTCTCTTTATTTATCCATTCCTATCGTTGCAGATTTGAAAAATAGTATATAGTTAGTATATTAAAGATACATCCGCAGCAAAGCATTCATATTCATATATTGTATCATCTCTTTGGATAATCTCAATCCCTTGGAGGACGGAGTTATGAGTATTACAAAGAGGTACATCATCACTAAAAGCCCAATAATGATGGATAATGTGATACCTATTATCTTTCCTAGTTTCATTTGGTTCCTCCTGTACTTCGATATTGAAATCGTGAATATGCGAATATAGCTTATATAAACCAGAAACATACAAAAATGCTTATTACTACATAATTAATAATAAAGCGAAAACAGGAAGATTTAAAGGAAATAATTCCTATTCTCACTCATGTTCCGCACACTTAGCAAAATTATCCCGCCAGGTCAGGATGAAGAACAAAAGACCGTGAAGATCCACATACTTCCCACGGTTTCTCATCCACTCCTTTTTTATCCCTTTTCATCCCTTCCGCTCCAAGCCTCTAACCTCTGCCCCCTGAATGAAAGGGATAACCATGCAAGACTGACGGCAAGGGGTACCGTGGCCGGCCCGCCAGTTAATTTTAATATCAATTTAGTATATCTATATGGATATCAACTGCGATACAATCCTTTTTAGAAAGCGCTTTCTACCATCTAATGACAATGTTGGGAGGCTGATGATGATCATGATACGGAAACAACAAGGCCGCTGGAAGCGTCCACTGGCCTTCATCTTAATGCTGGTGCTGGCAGCTGCATCCATGCCGATGACCCCGGCTTATGCCGCTTCAACCGGCATGGCTTGGGCTACACAGCAGATTCCGATCTATACCCCGCCTTCAGGCGGAGTGTGGTATCCGAGGCTGCTCAAGCTGACCCCGCAGGAGTGGCTCGTCTCGTTCGACACGAATGCCGGCGGAGGAAATACAAGAATCGTGGTGTCCAGAACACAGAATGGCGGCTATTCCTGGAGTGCTCCGGTTACGGCTGTCTCCAGCCCTACCGGCAACGTAGGCAACGGACAGATGATGAGGTTGCCGAACGGGGAAATCTGGCTGGCGTATCGGCATGTCGTCCAGAATGGCTCTACGTACGACATCCAGCTGAATGTCCGGCGAAGCTTCGATGGCGGTTATACATGGAGCGACTTGCCGGGCGGACTTATCGGCAGTTCAACCGCCTCCTCCTTCAAGGGGCTCTGGGAGCCGCATCTGGAAATGATCGGCAACACCATTGCAGTGCTCTATGCAGATGATAGCCCGGCAGCGGTCGGAACGACAGGTCAGCAGAATCTGTATATGAAGACTTGGAACGGAAACAGCTGGGGCAACCGAATCACGATCAGCGACGGTGTCGCGGTCGGCTCCCGCGAAGGCATGCCGGTCATTACGCGAATGAGCGATGGTCGGTATATCACCGTATTTGAAGCGTCTGACGTGCCCGGACATCCTTTTGTCATCAAATACAAAATCTCGCCGGACGGCTTTAACTGGTCTGTGCCGCGTCAGACGCTCTATGTGCCCAACGGAAACGGCAAGAAAGCCGGCGCTCCTTTTGTCGTCAGGCTTGAGGACGGTCGCCTGATGACCGCATTTCAGACGGATGATAGCAGCGCCAACACAGGGGACCCGTACACCTCCATGCATACGATGATCAGCGCCGATAACGGGGCCACCTGGCAGCACAAGTATAATGTGTTCCCGGTATCCGATACGCGCTCCTCGAATTGGAATGCGCTTATGACCGTTGACGCTACGAAAGTTGCAGCGGTGACCAGCGCGACTTATCCCGCAAACGGCATCTATCTGCGGTTTGGTTACACGGTAACACCGTTTCAGACGAATCTCGTGAACAATCCCGGGTTTGAGACAGCAAACGTAGCAGGCTGGACCACATACGGGGATGACTACCCGCAGCGCATTCTGATCCACGGTGCGAATGACGGTGTCGGCTTGCCGGCCGCAGAAGGCTTGTACTTTGTCGGCCTCGCCGGAACCAGCGGGCCGGCCACTGCCTATATCGGTCAAACGATTACCGGACTGGATAACGGCACCTATACGATGCGTGCCCGAATGCGCAGCAGCGGCGGTCAGAACAGCTGTGTCATGGAGGTTAAGGATTATGGCGGCAGCATGCGCCAGGCTGGCTGTCCGGTTACCACTTCGTGGACGCCGGTCACTATTTCCAACGTTCAAGTGACGAATGGGCAGGCGACCATCGGATTCTATGTGTCCAATTCCTCCCCTTCCCAATGGGCGGACATTGATCAGGTGGAATTTTTCCGGCAATAGAAGCCGGTCCACAACATGTGAATCACCATCCCAAACGATAAAACGCAGCCCTTAAAAAGGCTGCGTTTTTCCCGCCAAATTATATTCATTGCCAAGACGTTACGGCAATTGCAATGTATGACTTTCAGCTTTTCCCACCGAATCGCCTTCTACCAAAGTGACATAGATTCGCTCATGCTCCACCTTCTTGCCATGAATCAGCTTGATGAGCTGCTCGGCGGCCAGCGCCCCCCATTTGCGTTTGGAATAATCGATCGTAGCGAGCCTTGGCTGCATGTAACGGGCAAGCTCAATATTATCAAATCCGATCAGATGGATATGCTCCCCGATGAGCAGATTTGTTTCCGCCATTCGGTTGCAAAATCCGATCGCCATTTCATCATTCAGACAGAAAACGGCCACCGGCTCCGTATATTCCTTCATAATCCGTTCAGCCGCATGCTCGCCCCCGCTTTTTTTGAAATCCCCGGGAATTTCGATCCATTCTACGTCCTCGGTGCGCTCTGCTACCATTCGAACGGCCTTCATCCGCTGCATGGAGTCGAAGGAGCCCTCCGGGCCTGTCACGATATAAATCTTCTTATGGCCTTGCTCAACCAAATACTCCGTCGCCAGCGTTGCCCCGGCCTTGTTGTCCAGAAGCACCTGATTAATGTTGGGATGCTCCAGCTCGCGGTCGAGCACAACGATTTTGTGATTCTGCACGGCATAGCCTAGCAACTCGTCGCTTGTAAACGTCTGATCCAGAATGACGGCACCGTCGATCATACGCTCCGGCAACAATCGATGCGACTGCTTTCCGCTGCACACGACCAGATCATACCCTTGGGAGGAGCATACCTCCTTCATGCCGTCCAAAAGCTCGCCGTATACATCCCCCTGAAAATCCGTCAGAAACACGCCGAGAATCTTGGACTCTTTCTTCTTTAATGTTCTTGCCGCAGCATTCGGCGTGTAATTCAATTCTCTAGCAATGGCCAATATTCTCGCGCTCGTTTCATCCGTTACTTTCCCGTTGCCGTTCAGAGCATAGGATACGGTTGAAATGGAAACTCCGGCCTTTTTGGCGATATCCTTAATGCTGACCGCTTTTCCGCGCTCTTTCATTCGTTATTCCTCCCCCTTAGCTTGATCAGCCTGTTTCCTGCAGGCAGTATATGGATAGACGACCTGTTAAGTTAAAGATCGCCTGACATCTCCCCAGTTCAATCGCTTTATAATTCGTCACGGACCTGCCGCGATCCTTTCAGCGTCATTTGAAACCGATCTCCAGATAAGGGTCGACTTTTGCATGCTTTCGCGACAACAGGGTATAAGTACGTCCTTCCTTTATCACAGCATAATGCTCACTCTCCAACAGCTCTCTATCCGTCTCCAGCCTGATCACATCCTCGGCTTGCGTTAATCTGAACACTGCCCGGCTCTCCTCTACCCTCATCAGCTCGGCCGTCGAATACAGAATCCGAACTCCGTTCCCCAGTGAAACCTGGATCGGCAGCATGACACCGTCCCGGCTTCCGAGCGTGATTTGATGCCCGTCGAATAGAGGGTTGCCCGTATCATAAACGTTGAATGCTTTATCGAAGCCATCTAGGTTTATGATATGAATAAATCGCTCTTCCTCCGAATTGCGGACAGAAGTCATAAAGATGCCATGAGACGGATGATCGTGGGTTAAGGCCGCGTTCGCACCCAGTCGCTCCAATGCCGTTTGAAACAGCGGAATGTCACAGCGATATGCCATGGTAAATGCAATCACTTTGCCTCTGCCGAGCGAAACTTCAAAGGCACAGGCTTCGTCGGAGCCATACGCGCGGAACAAAGCCTCCCCTTGGGAAAGTCCGAACAACTGGGCATGATGCGTGCGCACTTCCGGCCGAGGCGCCGCCCAGCCATCCGCATAGAGCGATAAGCTTCGTCTTGTTTGATCAGAGAGATTCCCCAGGGCCTTTACGCCTAATGCGTCAGCTAATATTGTGCACGGATGCCCTTCCATATCAAACAATGGCATCTCCCCATAGATGAGCATTGATCCGCCATCATCGATATATTGCACAAGCTTCGTTTGTACATGACGGTGCAAATATTTAGCGGAAGGCAAAGCGATAACAGGTGTGCGCTCAGGGTCAAGCGGTCGGTTCTGAATATCTATCGAACCGAAGCGATATCCGGCCAGAAGCATGGCCCTGCCCATGATCTCCCAGCCCCCGTGGGCGCGGTTGGCTTCGAGGTTGCGCCGTATTGCTTGCTGCCTCTCGCTAGCGGGATAACCGTATTCGGTCATGTAATAATCCGGAACGAAAGCAAAGGAGACCGCGTCACGCTCTTCGTCCATAGCCGCAACTTTTCCTGACACAGCCGTCATCGCCTGAATCGCCTGGGCCATGCGCGGGAAAGTATAGTTCAGATCGACTTCCGGACCGATGGGAGCCGCGAATCCGTGCCGTTCTCCCGTTGCCGCGATCCGATCGTTGCCATCCCTGCCAAGCTCATCGAATCGATAGTTTCGTCCGCCTGCCATCAGATAATAATTCAATAGCCGGCTTCCTTGGGCAATGCACATTCTGGTCTTCAAGTCGGCTGCTGACACATCCATACGCCCGCCGAAGGTCTCCCCGAAATTGCCGTCCCCACAGTTGAACTCCACGGAAGTGATCGGCTGATCCTTATCGTGAACAGCATCCATAAAGCCATTAATGATATACAAATCTTGAAAACTCTCCATGTTCAGATCGCCGAAATAAATATCGGAGCCGGATATGTAACCTGGTGCTTGAGTATACGATTCATATAATTGGCTGATTCCGATCGGAAATGTAAACCCGCGCCCGCCACCCGTTCCGTGAATATTTACGACAAAGGGGATATCCCTGACGCCGCACTCTTCCGCATAGGCGCGCAGCTCATGAATATATCTGGCGAATCGATCTCTCATGTAATACCCTAGGTCCGTGTGCAGCTCAGCAGAATACGACTCGTCAGGAGAGCGAATATAGGCGCTTCGGGCAGAGACCTCCGCCAGATTGAATGGATAGCGCTGCTCAAGCACGCTTCTTTCGTACTTGCGAGCTAACCAGTCAGAGAAATCAGCCAGGACTAAATCTGTCAGGTCGGGGGTGTTGGATACCCATGACAGCATGCCGATTTCATTATCCAGCTGAACAGCAATGATATTCCCGCCGTGTTGATGCAGGCGCGGCTGAATCACCTTCATAACCGAAGTATACCATTTTTTTACTTCTCGCAAAAAGTTCGGCGCTAAATAATCGATTGTCGGCGTTGGCGCCGGACGGCCATCCCAGCCAACAGGCACGATTTCCGGATGTTTATCGTACACCCAATAGGGAATGCCCTCGTTTTTCATCTCGGCCATAATGAACGGACCTGGTCGGACGAAGAAATAGAGCCCGTTATCACGGCACAAATCAATAAATCCTCCCAAATCCAATTCGGGACGGTCAGCCCCGGTCAGATCCATCTCGCCTTCTACGGGTTCATGGCACAGCCATGGGACATAGGAGGCCACTGCATTGCAGCCCGACAGCTTCAGCTTGTCGATGCGGTCCTGCCAGTCCTTGCGATCCAGCCGGAAATAGTGAATTTCGCCGCACATGATCAGCTCCGGCTTACCGTTAATGATAATCTGTTTATTTTTGATCTCGATCATGGATCCCACCTCATCGAAAGCCATCTCATTGTTGGTTCCAGTTCAGCATTTTCTGCGCCTTTTTCACATGCTCATTGCTCATATATAAATCCCAAATTAATCCTGTCTTGTAGTTCTCAATCATCAGCGCAGTAATGCCTTTATCGATGCCGATGACGCGATCGGCAACCCAAGGAGGCGTCACATCCAGATTGTAGGCGTCCAGGAATCCGTACTCCGACCATAGCTGCGGCACTTCCTTATAGAAATAATTCATCGCGTCGATGACTTCGTCCGGGGCAAATACGATCGACCCCGAGGCAGCTGTCGGCGCAACCGTGCCGTCATTGATCAGAGCATCACAATTGGGATGAAATGGCGCTGCCCCGTAACCGCGATAACCGTTAGGGCCTTCGCAGGCTGTCAATCCCCAGGAATGTTCGCCGAATGTGCGGAAGCCTTGTGGATTATCGATGCAGTATTGCCGTGCAGCCAGGGTTGCCTTCACGGAATTGTCGAACCAGTTAATACCGTCCTCATCAACGATATCTTTGAAATTAAACCAGGCATGGGAAAATTGGTGTGTAAACAAGGAGCCTCCTGGAGAATGGTAGAACTCATACTCACCGTATTGGACCAGGTCGCGGGCAAAGCCTTTATAGATTTTGACCGGCACGGGATAGGACGGTGAGGCCACGCCCAGAATATACTGCATCAGCTGCTCCGCATACATATCCCATTGCCCGAATCCGCCCTTCTCTGGCGTGTACCCCATATAGAACACATTGCGGGATTCATCATAATATTTTTGCCAATCGACGCGCGCGTAAATTTGCTCGAACAGCTCCTTCACTTCGCCTCCGAAATATTCAGCTGAGGTGATCGCCCCGTTCAGGAAGATGGAGGTGTCGATAATAGAGGCGCAGTCATAGCTTGCCTCGTATTTCTTAGCCGTGTTCATATCGAGAAAGTGAAAAAAGAACCCTTCGCTATGCTCGACATGATGCAAGAACGTATGCAGTGTCCCTCTTGTGCGCTCATAGCCTTCTTCCTTGCTGATCCATCCGCGTTCAATACCGATAATAATCGTGCTGAGCCCGAATCCGACCGAGGCGATGCTCGCCATATTTTTGTTGGCTGGAGCTGTATTGTCGCGGATCAGCCCATAGCCCGGGCTATTCTTGTCCGTGTTCGCTTCTTTCCAGAAGAAATCAAAGCAACCCTTCAATTCCAGATCCAAAATCGCTTCTTTATTTTGTTCCATCATTGGATACACCTCTTTTGATATAGTTAGGATGTACTTGCCTATTCTCCCGTTATGCCGGAACGATCGATGCTCTCGACGAACCAGCGCTGGGCGATAAAATAGATGAGCAGCAAGGGTAAAATGGTCAACAACGTTCCCGCAAGCTCGATGCCTTCATTAATGTTGGTTCCCGATTCGCCGCCTGCCTGGGCAGGGAACATCGTCTGGTAAGTCGCCGTAAATTTCTGCAGCTGCAGCGGCAAGGTCGTCAAGCTCTCGCCAAAATAAATGGAGGCCAGATATGTCTCGTTCCAGTACCATACCAGCGAGAAAAGAAATGAGATGATAAAGGCTGCCGACGCCATAGGAATCGCAATTTTATAAAATATTTTCAGATGACCTGCACCGTCAAGCTGAGCCGCTTCCTCGAGCGCATCCGGAATTTGTCTGAACGTCTGGTAAAAGATCAGAATGAAGATCGCACTATTGATCCCTTGTCCAAAAAAGGCGGGATACAAGTAAGCTGAGATGCTGTCCAGAATATTCAGATTGTTAAACAGGATATACCGGGGAATCACCATAACCTGCGGCGGGATAACGAATGTCGCAAGCACCAGTAACAGCAACACGTTTCGCCCCCAGAACTTGAATCTGGCAAATCCATAACCGACGACTGCCGCCATCATCGTCTGAATGATGGATGGCAACACGGTTACCAGCAGCGTCTGAAGCAAAACCGGGCCGTAATGAAGCACCTCTAAAGCTCGAGTATAGTTCTCCGTATACAGCTGGCTCGGGATCCAGTTGACCATGGAGTTCAACAGATCGTCGAGACTTTTAAAGCTTGTAGCGATCATATAGAGAAGCGGATACAAGAAGACAAAGCCGATGCTGATCAACAAGGCGTAGATCACAATTTTAAGCAGCAGCCCATCCGTACCGTTCATGCCCAAGAAGAAACGCTTCATTTTACTCGAATCATACGCATGCTTCTCCACGATGCGTTCACCTCCCTTATCTTCAATTATTGTCTCTTTTGGAACGCAGCTATCGTACCGGCCATGATGAGCAGCAGGACCGCAATGGCTACGAAATAGATCCAGGACATGGCAGAGGCATAACCAAATCCCGTTTCAATCCTGAACATGTTGCTCTTGATATGCTCAATAATCGGGTTCATCGTCGATACGGAATACATGACGGTCGTATATATGATGTTGATCAGAATCATCGGCAGCAGACTGGGCAGCGTCACCTTCCAGAACATCTCCCATGTCGATGCCCCGTCGATTTTAGCTGCTTCATAGATAAGTTTATCCACCTTCTGCAGCGCCGCGATAAAGATCAGAATCTGTACGCCCGAGAACCATAACAGCACGACCATGTTATCCATGATGAACAGGAACAAGTCCGTGACAATCAATCCGGAATAATCACCTGCGAGCTTATAGAAAATATTCTCCTGAATGGACGGAATCGCGGTAACGCCTTGATCCATTAATTTGACAAGCACGGGCCCGCTGCTAATAATGACCGGCAGGAAAAATATCGTTCGAAAGAATCCTCGAAACCGGATCGGATGATTTAAGAGCAATGCGATAATCAGCGCCAGAATCACGATCAAAGGAACAGAAACGACCGTTTGTACAAAATAATCGCCCAGTTTTTTCAGGAAGGTCACATCTACCGAAAACGCGCGTTGGAAATTTTCGAATTTAACGAAAGATGTCACAATGCCTTCCGACGTAATCTTGACGCTGAAAAAACTTAAATATAAGGAATACAGAATGGGATACGCCGTAAAAACGACAAATCCGATCAGCCAAGGCAAGATAAATACATATCCGACGCGACCCTTTTTATTAAAAAACTTACTGATTGACCGGATCACGATATTGATCTCCTTTCAAGATTGCAAAATCTTTCGCTTCTACCGTGATGTTGTGATGCGTAAAAGGATAATCCGTATAATTGACGATGAAGGTCGTCTGATTCGAATACGTAATCGCAACGACGCCCGGACTCAGCACGTCCCGGCTGACGATGGAGGCATCCCTCACCTGCCCCAGGCTGTCCTGAATGACGCCGTATTGATGAACGATCTCGTTCTTCCAAGTCGAAAACTCCGACGTATAAATATGGCGGGATGGCGTTTTCGCAAGAAGATGGGAAGATTCCTTAGTTAAATAGAAGGACGGGTAGGTCCCGTAATCGATCAGCTTTAACAATTCTTCCTTCTGATTGGACGAGAAGTTCATAAACGGCGAGTATAAATCCACATACCCCTTCAAAACGATCTGTAAAAAAGGAACGGTGTCCGAAACATACAGATAGCCTGACGAGGATAAAGGCGCATCAAGGTATTTATCCGTTGTTCCCCAGGCGTAGGCATTGGGTTGATACAGCGCCACTTTATCTGCATGGCCGCCGCCAAGCACGTTGATCGTTTCCAAACTCAAGTCTTTATTTTGCTCGCGGGTGGCTTGCTTGCCTTTGTTGAATACGGAGAACACCTGACTGCTGATCGAATCCACCGCCAATCGTTCCATCCCGTAATCCTTGTATTTATCGGCGTGCTGCTTGGCAAGCTCCAAGGCATCTTTCGGCGGGACATAGTAGTAGCCCAGTTCATTCCGCATCGCTTGAATCGTTCTCGAATTGATTTGTTTTGCGTATTCAATGCTGTTGAATAACCCGGCCGACCCCTGCAAGGATTTCAAATAATCCGTATGAAAATATACCTGCACCGCTTGCTGTTCCAAGTCTTCGGTCATATCCCGGATCTCGGACTTGCCCCCCAGCTTTTTCTCGAACGGAAACTTCTTGAGCAAGGAGCCATTTAGGCCATTCTTGTACCATCCTTTATAAATAAAGAAGAAATCCTCGACGCCTTCCTGCTTCAGCTCATCGGCAAAACCCGGCAGCGCATCAAACGGCGTCATGCTAACGACGGAATTCCAGAGCAGCCCTTCCTTCATCTCCGCGCCCAGAAACTCCAGCCGCAGAAGTGGATTCGTTCCCTGCTTCTCCGTCAGCACCCCACGATCTTTCAAATAGGCTTGATAAGAGTGAGCAAGTCCGACATAATCGGCATCATCCCCGTGAACCACTTTAAATTGCAGCCCGATATCGAACCGGTTGGCTTCCGCCTGATAGGCATCAATCGCGGTTCCGCTCTGATTGCTGCGGCTGGTCGGCTGCTTGTATGCATACCGGTAATTGAATTTGGTCGTGATCCAGTTGAAGTCAGTGGAAAGTCCGGCTTTATAGGCCATAATTTGGCTATACATATCCCCTGATTCAATGATGGCTAGAAATGCGTCCTGTTTCACGCCATGAACAACACCATAAACAGGCATCGAAGCGGAGAATTCCGGATTCAAATCTGTTTCGTTCGGCGGTGCGACATAGCCGGCATCATGTCCGTATACGGAGGCCGTATATGGAGATTCCATAGCCACTTCATAGTCGTAACGGATCAATGCGCCGGAGCCGTCCGGAATGAACATGTAGCCCGGCACCGCATCTTCAAAGGTCGCTCCTAGAAAAGGGTAAATTTGCAACGATACCAGTTTCGTATGCTTGGACTCCTGGATATGCGCTGCCGGAATTTTGACTACAACATCTGACTCGGTCAGTTCAACCGATAGCCGCATCTTGATATTCGCCTGCATGAATTCGATATCGGCGATAAATCCGTTCGGCTGCGGTTCGATCTTCACATCGGAACCATTGGAGATCAGGCTTTCTCTCATTTGCTTTCCTTGACGATTCAAATAATCGATCGTTATCGCCGAATCGACGAAGTCCTTCCAGCTCTGGTTCAACCTGTAATTCTCCATCTGATCAATCGTGGAGCTCCACACATAGCCGGTGTGTTTATTCTTCACCTTGATGGCCAGTGACTGTGGATGAACATATAAGATCAGATGCTCGTTCTCGGCCACTCGGTCGAAATCCGTTACGGAAGCATTGGCATTCGGTACTGCTCGTCCCCTGTCATCCGCTTGAGTATATCGATTCGAGGTAAACTGCTGCATCTGCCTTGGAGCCTTCTCGGCAGTTGCGGATGCTGCCAGCAGCAGCGGCTGAGCGACAAGCAGCAATGCGATCAGGCAGGCCGATAGTTTCTTATACACGGATCGTCACCTCCTGGATCAGGGAATAGATAAACTCATACACTTGGCCTAGCAGGATGTACACGATAATGAGCACCGTGACCGTGATGATGCTTCCAAATAAGGTCAGAAGTATATTTTTTATCGTTTCGCTGATCGTGTAGTTATGAATTTCCTTGACCATGATGCACAGATTCAGCACAGACCAGACGATGATGATTTGTAGAGAGAAGTCATAGAGAAACGCTTCGTTTATCGTCAACACTCTCGATAGGAGCGTAATTGGCAGTATAAAAATGAGATACGGTGCCAATGAATAAATGCTGCTGATGTAAACCTGCTTAAAGCTCCCTTCTCCGTCCGTAATCGTACTGATCAAATAGTTCACGATAATAAACAGCGCCAATACGGAGACGAAGATTGCAATGATCAGCAACAAACTGATGTTTTCAAGCAAACCGGTCGAAAAAATAAAGCCGGTATAACCGAGCGACAGCATATATTCAACAAAGAAAACGATGTAAAGAATCGATGCCGATAACACGGAAGCTTTATTTCCGTTCTTAATATCGTAGAACGTATCCAGCGGATGCCTGAGCATTTTGAACAACAGCAGCAGTTCATGGATCAAGCGGACGGAGCGGATCTTCTTCCACACTGCCCGAATGCCCCGCAAGCAATCCGTTCGCTTATCGGCATATTTCAGCGCCCTCCAGGCGATAAACGCGAGGATGAGCCCGACCATCATTTGTCCGATATGCGCTTCAATCCAGTTATAACGAATTTCCCAGAACGCTTGCGAGTACCCCACGACATGGTTGGCCATTTCGAAGGATTTCAATGCCTCGGCGTATTGAAGCTGTTTGTAATATGCTTCGCCCATCGCGATATGCGCAAGTGCAAAGGATGAGTTAAGCTGAAGCACCTGCTTCCAGTATTGTTCGCTTTGAACGTACAGCCCTTCTTCATAATAGGCCAGCCCTTGATGCACCAGATCGGTGAACTCGGTAGGTTCAAGCGTATGGATCAAGCCTTGGCTTTTATCGGTTAAATAAATCTTCCCTTGCGGATCAACAGCGATGGAGGACGGTTCTTTCAAAATGCCCAGCCGCTGCGAATCCGACGCCTGACTGCCAAATATAAACAATACATTGCCTGTGCTGTCATACTCATACACATTCCCCCGGGAACTCAGCACATAGAAATTTCCTTGATTGCCCACCTCGATATCGATCGTAAGCTCCGGATTGAACATGCTGCTCGGAAGCATGTTTCTTCCAGCAACGTTCAATTTCTTGACCGCTTGACTCTCCAGACCGTTCGTTACTGTATAGACGATTCCGCGGTCATCGATATCAATGTTGGTCGGAGCAATCGGCACATTCATAAATCCGGTCTTGATCCCGCTATTCGCCGTAATCAAATTTCGAAACGCCTGGAAAAAGGAGGTTTGCGTTGTATTCGCCCCGAAATATCCGGCAAACTCTCCATCTTTATTCAGCTGAATGATTCCATTGGTGGCCCCTTCGCCAATGACATACAGATTCTCTCGGATGTCTACAGCCAGCTTTGATGGCTGGAAAATTTGATTTTTGCCGAACAACGGGGATTCCGGTTTGCCAAACGCAGCGAGCAGTTCGCCGTCTTTGCTGAATGCGTATATTTTGCCTGAATCCGCTACATAAATCTTCCCTTCGGGACCTACGGCTACGCCGGTAGGCTTCTGCAGGACCTCCTGACCAACCGCCTTGACGACTTCTCTTGATTCATCGAGAATGATGATCTGCTTCGAACCCGAATCCGCGATATACATGCGGTTATGCTCATCGATATATACATCTTCGGGCTGCTGAAGGGAGGGATCGGATATGACGCCGATCGCGGCATAAGCGGTTTGTGTTTCAATGGGCTCGCCGTCCACCGAAATGGTGTAGGTTTTATAAGCATCCTGTGCATATGCATCAAGCGGCCAGCCGACCAGCATGATCACGAAACAACATATCAAGGATCGCTGTATGAATTTTTTCATTTCTTCCCCCGCTCCCCAAGTTACTTAATACCGGTGTGAGCCATGGTATTCATCACTTGTTTTTGCATGAATATAAAGATGATCAAGTTAGGGATAAACATAATTAACGAAGCGGCGGCGGATAATCCTTGGCCTGCAACCGTATTTCCTGAAGTCGAGGTCAACGTGCTCATGTAGAAAGCAAATGTTTTCATATTCTCGCTATTCACATACAAGTCGGACGTCTCGACATTGTTCCATACGGCTTGGAACGATAGAATTGCAATCGTGGCAATGGCCGGCTTGACCATCGGCACGATGATTTTCCGATAAATATGGAAGTCGTTCGCCCCATCGATCGTCGCGGCTTCAATCAGCGCGCTCGGAATTTGATCAATAAACTGCTTGACCAAGAACAGTCCGACCGGGAGCGCAAGCATCGGGAATATATGCACCCAGAATGTGTCGATCAGCCCCAGCTTCTCAATGATAAAATATCTCGGGATCGCCACCGCTATCGGAACGAACATGAGCGCCAGCGTGTTGATTTCAAAGATCGTTGATTTCAACCGGAATCGTTTCTTCGATAACACATAAGCGGCCATCGTACTAATCAGCACTGTCAAAAACACAACGATCAGCGTGACCACGATGCTGTTGAACAAATATCTCGCCATCGGCGTGCCTCCGGCGTTGGAGCCGGCCATCAAATCCTCAAAGTTCTGGAACGTCGGTTTCTGCACGAAGAAGGTCGGCGGATAGGCGAACAGCTCGTCAATCGGCTTAAAGGCATGATTTATAATAAATACAATGGGCAAACCCATAATAATTGCCATTGGAATCAAGATCGCATAGAACTTCAACTGGCTCCGGTGAAATTTTTTCGGGTTGATTTTCGTGCCCTGAAAAGACGCCATGGTCTTCCTCCTATTCTTGGTTGTCTCAATCCTTCTCGGTAAACAGCTTTCTGGCAAACTTCGAGAACAGGTAAACGATCGACAGCAGCAGCACGGATATCGCGGCCGCATATCCCATCTCAAACCGGATAAACCCATAATCATCGATATGATTGACCATTAACTGACCTGCATATTGCGGTGTCGGGTTTGTCCCTGACAGGGCAACGCCGATCGCCCCCGCCTGGAACGTGTTGACAATGGCCATCACCGCACCAAACAGCATTTGCGGCTTCATCGAAGGAATGGTAATATAGATAATTTCCTGAAAGCGATTCTTGATGCCATCGATATATGCCGCTTCATAAACCTCCGGATTGATGTTGAGAATCCCCGACAGCATCGCCAAAAATCCGACCCCCATGCTGCTCCAGAGCGTGACGATAATCATGATCGTCATCAAATGATCCGGTGACTGGAGAAATTGGATCGGCTCTGTAATCAGATTGAATCGCAGCAGCAGGCCGTTGAGATATCCGCTCGCATCACCGCTGAAAATGACAGTCCATAATACCGACATCGCCACGCCTGCCGTCATGGACGGCGAGTACAGAATGAGCGCCAAGACGGTGCGCGGGCCATGGGGAATCTGAGCGAGCAACCAGGCCATCAGGAAGGACAGAATGTATCCTCCCGGCCCGACGATTAATGAGAATTTCAGCGTATTCGGCAGGACATGCTGCATGAACACGGCATCCTGCGTAATCAGATTGATATAGTTTTTCAAGCCGATGAACGAGGGAAACTGGATTGAATTGAAATACGTAAAGGATAGCGCAATCGCAATCAATACCGGGACGACGATAAAGGCCGTGAAAAACAAGAGATAAGGGCTTAAAAAGATCCATGTGCTATAATCAAATTTTTTCTTTGTTATCATTTTTCCGATACCCAGTCCTCTACGGTTTCTAATTTAGGAACGATATATGGCTTTACCGCTTGGCCGTCCTTCATGTATCCGAACTCCTCCATCTTCCGTCTAATTTCCCGATCAATGATGATCGTCGAATCATCCACCGAGGCTCTGAGGTTACTGCCATCAAACACAACCTTGTTCCATACATTGCTGATTTCGCGCTCGATCATATAGGCGCCAGGCGTTTTCGGAACCTCTTTCAGCCATTCCCATTGTTCCAGAATCGTTTGTTTATGCTCTTCCGGCCACGGAAGATTGCCAAACGCCTCCAGGTTGGCGGTATTCCACATATATTCCGGGCCGAAAACCGTTTGCAGATTGGTCGCGTAGTCCGATTGGGTTTTCGTGGACATCCACCATTTCAGCAACTGCCAGGCTTCTTCTTGCTTATCGCTTTTCTCCAGAATCATCGCCGATTGCGCCGATCCGGTCGCCCATCTGGAGACGCTGCCATCCTCCTGCTTTACGCCCGGATATAATGCGATATCCCACGAACCGGCAATTTCCGGCGCCGCCGAGGTCAATTTCACATACGTTTCAAAGTTTGATATCCCCATCGGCAACGTGCCGTACCGGAAAGAGTTGTAGAAGTTCGGCACCTGCAGCGGCATGCTGTACAGCGTGTACAGCTCGGTCATAAGCTTGATCCCTTTTAGCGACTCTTCGGAATCAATGGCTGTGCTCATGCCATCTTCGGCGTACAGCTCGCCGCCGTATTGATAAATGAAGGGTGCGGTAAACATAAACGCCTTGTTGCCAGCCCCGCCAGACAGAGGTACAAAGAAATTCATTCCCAACCGCTGCAGCTCCGGCAGTTCCATCAACACTTCATCCCACGTATCCGGCACGGGAAGCTGCAATTTATCCAGCATATCCTTCCGGTAGAACAGCACGTAAAAATCCTGTGTTTCAGGCAAGGCATACACCTTGTCGTCGACCATCATCGGCAGGAATGCCCCTGGCGAAAACGATCGGATGTAATCCTTAAAATCCGGAAATTTGCTAAGATCTGCCGCAGAACCACGTATAGCAAGCTCGTACGGCGTGCCGACGCTGACACCGAGCGCAATGTCCGGCTGCTGGTTACCTGCATTGGCCAGGATCAATTTCTGTTCATTCGGCATGACCGAGAACTTGACTGGAATGCCCGTCTCCTTGGTAAAGGTGCTGTCCGCCATATTTTGAAGCAGCTCAACGTATTGCTGGGAGCGATTGACCCAGACATCAAGCGTATGTTCGTCCACCTTGGCCGGATCATAGGTCTCCTGGTTAAAGGAAGCGAAGAATTCCTTGAATTTGCTAGACACTTTTTTGCCAAAATTGGCTTGGGGTTCCGGCAATTTCACGTCCCCGTGCACGTAGATTTTATCCATAAGAAGAGGCTGCCGCTGTAATGAGGCCTGCAAGTCTCCGATGAGCTGCGCCGCCGAGCTTGATCCTTCCGACAGATCCGTCAGCCGTTTCGGTATTTCATTGGGCTTTGCTTTAAGCGCTTCGAGTTTTTTGATAATCAAAACAATTTTCGCTTCGTCACTTGTCTGTTTTTTGTTGCTGCCGCGCATCGATTTCAAGACTTCTTCCGTCTTGTGAAGAGTGGAAATAAAACCCTCCAGCTGATCCTCGATATCCGGAAGATATTCTTTGATCTCCCATTCGCGGTTCATATCGGTCTGGCTGCCCGTCAATTTCTTGACCGATAACCCCAAATCGCCGATGTCGGACATCAGCGTGCTTAAATCATCCAGAACCGGCGCTATAGGAGAGGCGTCTGCTTCAAGGGTCAGCTCATGCTCGCCTGCTTCCAAATAAATATAGAACGGATTTCCCTTTGCATCACGCAAGGTCTCATTTCTCCATTCCCCGGAATAATCGAACGGATAGCTTTTCAGTTCCTGAAAAGGGATTTGGCCGTCAATGCTTATCGTCCGGTAGATCGAAGCCCCGGAGTCGTTTTTTTGAAGGACTTTAAAACTGAGCGCATATTTGCCCGATTGGGGCACCGAGAACTTCCAGGTGATGCTCTGTCCGCTGCTCGCCCATGATTCTCCCCCGATCGTATTCAGCAGCAAGTTATGGCTGCTGTACGGATATACGTCAATGCTCTGCGTGGCGATTGGCCTGATAAATGAGCTATTCTTGATAAAGGGATGCTCCGCTTCCAATTCCACGAGTTCGGATTGAACCGTTTCACCTTGCAGATTACGAGCGTATTGCTCGTACGTTTCCAGCTGTTTCGGAGATTCAACGTATACTTTACCAAGCAGCATTTCGCCTCTTGTGTTCGTTAGCGTAATCGTGTTTTTCCCTTTCGCAAGCCTGAATTTCAAATCATCAGGCTGCAAAAAATTCGGATCTTGCGCGTTGATCCGTTTCCATTGCTGAACCGGGACCTGCTCCGGGATCAGTTCGTTTCCATATTGATTTCGTTCGAACGATTCGGACTTGTTTTTCCAATCGACCGTAGCGATGATCCTTCTGCTTTCATAAAAAGGATGCTGGCCGTTGATTTTGATCGACAGCTCAGGATTCATCAGATCGTTGCCCAGTTTATAAAAATCGAAGCCGATATGATACAAGGCATCTTCAGGCACTTCAATATCCAGATGGATCTCATTTCGGTTTCCGAATGCAACAGCTTCTTCGCCATAACCATAGTTTACGAATGCTGGCTCAACACGGTTGTCATCGGCATCCTTAAATTGAACAGGAGAAACAGCACTTTCAAACGAAGTGCTGTCCCTAACCGTTTTCTCCCATTCTTCGAGGACTTGATGATATCTCTTTTCGACGACAGACTCGGCAGATTCGGCAGATTCGATTGTCACGGAGGAAGAATCGGCTGGCTGAGCCTGAGCCGCTGAAACGATACCCATACCGTTCATTGTCACAATCAAAGCCAAGGCTGTCATCCATTTACAAAGTTTAGAGATCAATGTCATCAACCCTTCCAAACTCAAGTTCGCGCTTCCTAGTTCATTGCGTTCAGTGCATCGTCATATTGCTGCTGTGCTAAATCGTTTAATTGCTTCGCGTAATCTTGATAGCTGATGCTTCCGTATACGCTGTTAAAGATAATATCCGAGATGGTGGCATTGTCTTTATCAGCGATTTTCAGACCCGTTTCGGCCTGCCAGCGGGAAGCGGCGTATCCCGGTACGATTTTGATAGGATCCAGCATTGCGGTGTCCAGATTTTCGTATGCTTTTTTGATCCCCGGCACGTTCACCAATTCCCAGTATGCATCCAGCACTTCTTGATCAGTCGTGACCGGAAGTGAAGCCAACTCCAGTCCCGTCTCGTCCGCAATCGCCATTCGTTTCATGAAGCCTTCTTTGCCGAATGACATCCATTTGGCGAATTCATAAGCCATTTCCGGATTTTTTGTAGTTTTGGCAATGCCCAGGTAATCCGTCGCCAGCGCCGATCTTCCGGTTGGCAAGCCGATGAAATCCCAATCAAAGTTTGCTTCGGTTGCGAAAATGTTGTTCATCCATGTACCGTTCCAGTAGAATGCCATCTGTCCGGATCTGAAGGCTACGCCAGGATCTTCTCCGCTCAAGCCTTCCTTCTGTTCCGGAGTAAGCCCTTCGTACGCATAACCGTTCGCGCCGAGATCCTTGGCCGTGTTGACGCCTTCGACCATTTCTGGAGAATCGAGATGGTAATTGCCGTCAGCATATGTAAACCAATTAAAGTCTGGGTTTTTCATAGCTGGATACCAATCGACCAAGGATTGTGCGGAGTCGATGCCAATGGTCCCTTGACCAATATCCGTCGAATCTTTGATCGCTTTGATGAAGGCGTCAAGCTCGATTCCGTATTGCGGAATGTCCAGGTTCAAGTTGTTGAAAATTTCCTTGTTCACATAGTAGCCCATCATGTGTTGGGCGAATGGAACAGCATACAACCCATCCTTCACTTTCGTTGAATCTTGAATCGATTGCGGCAAGTTGGTGAATTCGCTGTCATTTCCGGCAATATCGGATACGTCCAGCAGCCAATCGTTGGCTACACTACCAGGAATGTCATTGAGCATGAATACATCGGGCAATTTGTTGGCGCTTGCCGCTGTTGCCAGAGAAGCCTTCCAATCGTCCGTCGTAATCGTTTCGTCGATTTGAATCGATACGTTTTGATGCGATTCCTCAAAAGCTTGGATCATACGGCGTTCAAGGTTCTGATCCGCTTCCGTACCTAAGTTCCAGTTGGCGTATTTCAATACGATCTTGTCCGCATTGCCAACATCTTGGTTCGATCCCTCGGATGCTTTCTCCCCTGAACCGCAAGCGGCCAGGGTCGCTGCTAGCGAAATTGCTAAAGCTAAGTTCATGCCTTTTCTTAACATCATGATCTTTGTTCCCCCTCTTAAATTTCACATTCCCATGATTTGATTGGTTGATGAAACGTTTCTACAGCGATTATATATTGTCCTGCAACCGTTTACAATGTCTTCATATTCGATTATATAAATTATTTTTGTTACAGCATCAGGTCAATTACCATCTTCTCTTGCCCTAAAAACGGAGCAATATCGGCTTTTTTGATGATAACACCGCCGTTGCGATACCGGTTTGAAGCCGTTTCTGCTGTGACCGCTTGGTTGTTAATCTTTACCTGAATCGTTTCGACATTATTTAAATGATAATTCACTTGAATATCGTGCCCCTGGTACTTAAACGTCAGAGACAACCCATCCAGATGAGTCGGCAGCACCGGATCCAGAATCAAATCCCCCTGATGTTGTCGAATGCCAAGGCAATTCGAAACGAGTTGATTCATGTAAATTCCAGGACCGCTGGAATAAATTCGCCATCCGCCTTTAACAGGGACTTTCCCTTCTCTTAGTTCCTCGAAGCGCGCCTGTGCTTCGTAACGCGTATTGAACTTGCCGTCCGAACTGCTGAAATATGCATTGCTCTGGCGTCTCTCCGCATTCGGCACAACATCCTTAATGTTAATCGGGTTCACGATCGCCAGGGCATTCCAGACTTCATCCCGCTTCCCCATTTTGGCCATAGCTTCAGCAAAACGGATATGAGCATGAACATACTGCAATCCAACCTCGCGCCCGAAATTAGCGGCCTGTTCCGCCCGTTTAAAGTTCGTGCTGACACCGCCGGCATAGGTGGCCGGCCGGTTCATCAACCGGACGCCGTCCGGACACTGCAGCTTCTCTTTAATTAACTGATAATGACGCTCTGCCTGTTCTGGCGTAAACAACTCCCCGATCATGCTGCGCGTCATCGGAAGAAGACGGTACTGGATGCCGGTTTTTGTATCCGTTGGATGTATGATCCATTCCGGATGCTTCGGATCTTCCAGGTATATGAATCCCGGAATGACATCGGTCTGAAGCATGTATTGGTTGAAATCCCCTGCAATCCCTTCAGCCAGCTGGCGAATTTCTTCCGCTTCCTTCTCATCGTGTCCGGTCAACGCCTGCGATAATTGATTCATGGCTTGGTATGTTAAAGCAACCGTCCAGCTGCTTGCCATATAAGTTCTAAGTGACGGATCATGCGGCTGCAGCGTATCGTCCCAGTCGCCGTCCCCATAGCTGGACAAGAACGTATCATGCAGGAAATGGTCTTTGATATACTGGATTTCCTTTTTCAAATGATCGTAAATGCTCGCTGTGTATGCGGTCGGCTCGAACGTTTCACGATTCGTGTACGGCACTTGTTCTTCCAGAATGCTGAAATCGCCCGTCGCAGTTAAATAGTCGCTCATCGCCTTCAGCATCCAGACAATGACATCACCATGACTTTCGCCAGCCTGAATTCGGAAATAGTTGTCGAACATGAACCACTGCGGCCAGCTGCCGTCATTCTCGTACTGGTGGGCGAACACCGTTTTGAAAATTTCGCGAACGACATCGTATTTGCCCATCGACATCCAATATTCGATCGGTCCTTGGCTCACATCGCGCGTCCCCCACGCCGCTCCGCCGTACTGCTCTAGACCATGCGGCACCAGATAATGGATCAGCATATTATGCGTATACCACCATGCGATGGTGTTCACTCTGGCCAGCTCGTCCGTAACCTTCTCATGCTGGGTAAGTTTGAACCCATTCATGAGCTCTTTATAGAATGCGCGGTGTTTCTCAACTTCATCGCCGAACTCCCGATCGGTGAGCAGGATCGTATCACCATGAATCCGCCCCTGCATGATCAGCCCGAAGCGATCGACCGACCTGATATCCAGCACGA
Source organism: Paenibacillus sp. 7541 (assembly GCF_002276395.1). NCBI lineage: Bacteria > Bacillati > Bacillota > Bacilli > Caryophanales > Paenibacillaceae > Paenibacillus > Paenibacillus sp. 7541. The sequence goes on from NZ_NQLZ01000001.1 coordinate 240,956, forward strand.
CCAACGAAGCGGACCCCGGCGCAGCATGCTCGATAAATGCCGTCTCGTCCGTGACGTGAAGCTCAGCCCCTTCCAGATGCATATCATAAGCTAAGTTAGGGTATACGCTTGCCGGGAAGCTTGACTCATGCACATTAAAGGTCAGCGTATTTCCCTTACGCTCCATACGGAACGGGACAACATACTCGTTATCGTTCATCGTGATCTGATTGGTGACATAGAACGAATAAGCCTTGCCGCTAGCCGCTCTGACGTCCAAGCGGATTTCCGGCGCATCCACTGTCGTGAAATTGGTGACGATGAACATTTCATCCGCCGTTTTGTAATACCATCTTGAATAGTTAAAGCCCATTTCGTACAGGGAAGGCATCGTCAGCAAGCGATACTGATCCTCGATCTTCACGTAAATCCGCTGTCCCGAAATTTTCATCACATTCAGCGAATTTCTGGCATTGGACAGCATCTTGTTCATAGAAGTGTTTCCAACTACGACTTGCGCGTTGAACAACCCGTATATGTAAGAGGTTGAGGTCACAATGGACTCGTTGATTGTCAAATGTTTGCCGCTCATGACGATATGTCCATGAGAACGCTCGACCAGCCGTTCCTTTTCCTTCAGCACAACATGCTCATGCGTTTCCGTAAAGAAAGACAACAGCTGCTCCCCTTCCAACTCTTCCTGATGCCGGTCCGGGAACAACAGTTCCAGCTCATCCCTGGATATGGAAAGCGTCTGAAGCGGTTTACCGATGTTCGTTTTCTTCGAATATTTCGGGACCGATTGAAAGGATTCAGCCTCGCAGACACCGGACCAAGCCGCACGAATCTCGTCTGCATACTCCCTTTCCGTAATGGCCGGTTGATGATCGGCCTTAGCCAGTCCGTAGAATATGAATTGCGCCTTACCCTGAAGCTTGATCCGCTCCGATTGCAGCGCCGTGTATGCAAATTCATATTGGTAGATTTCATTCGCCAAAGTCTCTTTATAAAGCGCTTCCGGCTGATCCGTCTCTTTATATGACTTACCGAAAAACTGATACCCATCGGTTGAATATCCGATCGTTTTCGTTAAAGCCCCCTGCTGGAGATAAGGGAACCGGCCTTCGCTCTGCGGCTGATTTTGACGCGAACATACGACATACCCATGCTCTTGATCTTCAAATACAACATGGTCAACGTACTGGGACATATAGGCTTCGTTGGATTGGATCGCCGCTCGGGAAGCGAGACCAACATCCTGCCCGTAAATGACATCGACCCTGTCTCCGTCCCCTTCTATACGAACATCCCAGAACCAAATCGACTGGTCCGTTAATGTGAACAGCACTTGATACTGGATGCCATGGGCGTTTCCTTCCCATTTCACCTGCTGCTCCGCAAAGGAAACGGTGCTTGCAGACGCTGTTCCAAGCAGCGGGTAAACCTTGATGCCGGATGACTCATGAACCCGCAGAAACAAATTGTTGGCCGATCCGTCAAGCACGTTGCCGCACAGCTGATTGATCATCGTGTGCTCATGCGTGATATCGAAAATATCCCCGCTTCTTAAAAAATTGAACGTCGTCTGGCCGCTCCGGATGGAGTATTTCATTTCATCTGTCGTAGCATTCACCTTGAAGTCCCTCATTTCTTTCAGCTAATAGAATGAATCCAAGTCAATCGAAACGTTTCACTCAACTCTAGTCGCTATTTTAAACGCTTACATCCTATTCGTCAATACCATTTTCACAGGTTATTTGAAAATATATAAACGCTTTTGCCCTGTTACGCCTTGATTCCGAGCGATTTCCTCTGTGCTGAGATAATCCTGTCTTCCTATCTATTTTGAATCGTCGTTAGAAACGTTTCGGGAATACAAGGTACATACAAAGGCTTCACCACCAGCTGGCGAGGTATCGAAAGCTTAGAGACCAGCTAACGAGAGCTGAAGAACAGGACAAGAGATTCTCTCCTGTAGCTTCACACAAAATAAACGCGGGCTCCATGATCTTGAAGAACAGAACATGGAGCCCGCGTAAAGCCAGCACAAAGCAAATATCGATGTAAACCGCTTGGACCTAATATGCTAAAATTTATTACAGCGCTGCATGGAAAGCTGCCCGATAATTCACGTTAACCCGGTAAAGAATATTCAGCTAAGGAGTCTGTATCCCATGGATTCGATGAACCAAGAATACTACCAAGCCATACTCGCCGCTTATCCGCTTCCGCCAGTCAGTCAGATCGAAGCGCGCGAGAGCGGCATGAACAATACGACCCGCTACGCTGTCCTGGAAGACGGACAAACGATCGTGCTGCGTATTTACGAGAACCATCGTTCAACCCTGAAGCTGGCTGCCGAGCATGAACTGCTGCTCCAACTGGCACAGCAGCAGCTCCTCCCCTTTCTGATCCCTTGCCCGCTTCGCACGGATCAAGGCCGGACCTGGACGACGGCTAATGACGGGAAGCTCGCCGCCCTCTTCACCTATCTGCCGGGTATCAAACCCGCTGCCGATCGCCACGACCTGTCTTACGCATATGGACAAGTCGTAGGCCAGCTTACGCAGGCGATGGAGAAGCTGCAGCTTGAAGCTGCGCCTGCATACCCGCCGTATGATGAATTACTCGGCCCGGACACGGAAGAAGTTGCGGCAACCGCCCGCAACCTCTATGCGTCCGACCCCGCTCTTACCGCACTTGCGGAAGACGCTGATTTCCTGCTGAAAGTTCTGGCTGCACTGAACCGTTACGCTGACGCCATTCGCTGCCTGAATAGACAATGGATACACGGCGACGTATCGTTCGCCAATGTCTTAATCGAGCCAGAAGGCGTTATCCGCGCTGTGCTTGACTTCGAGTTTGCTACACGTGATTCTAGGGCGATGGAGCTTGCTGTTTGCCTCGCTGAACAGCTATCCGCCCCCGGTGGGCTTTCGTTAATTGTGATTCATGAGCTGCTCGCTGGTTACAGAAGCGTCCGCCCGCTGGAGTCAGAAGAGTTGAAGTTGCTCCCTGAGCTGCTTCAGCTGCGCAAGCTGGATGTCTTCCTTCACTTCCTGCACCGCTATCAGGAAGGGCTGGATCCCGCCCCTGTCCTTCTGGACCAGACGCGTAAATCCGCAGCCGTATGTCGTTTTATCAGCTCACATGCCGATCACATTCGCAGCCTGTGAATCTGTGTCATCGCGTTAGCACAACAGGAGTACAGCGACTGTACTCCTGTTTATTTCCGCCAGAAAGTTGAGCAGTCCGCCTTATCCATAATATTGAACTCGATCATTTTCTCAAGCAGCGTGAAGTCCACCTCACCCTTCCACGGGAAACGCACCAATTCCTTGGTGTGACTATAACCTGCCTGTACAATGTCATCATAGAACTGATCGATCGTTACTCTTTCCGGAGCCACAGCCATATGCTGCTTGGATACGCTGAAACCAATGATATACGTGCCGTGATCGGTGAACATCGGCTGATTCCATGCAATTTTCGGCTCTAATTGCGGAAACTTATGAGCTACCCATTTCAAGACCTCTTCAGTTCGTTCGCGGTGATCCGGATGATCGATCCCTTTTAAATATTCCGCAAAAACCTCCATGCCGCTCCTCCTATCAGGAAAATATACGAGTGCTTCATCGTATTGAATACTTGGATTATAACTGCATTGTAAGTAAAGAATCAAAATTTTAGGTGCACTGCATTTCACATACGACCCGGTCAAAACACAGGCTTGCAAGATCATCCTCATGAATCCAAAAATAGATTCGGCCTGCATCCCCCCACGAGACCCCTGTCTTGTCTTCTTCCGAATCGATTTGTAGCAGCAACGATAGCACATACGTTCCCTTCTGGAATCTATAAAAACCAATAATTTACTACACCCATAATAAAAAAGAGAACGCCCGCTGGACGTCCTCCGACTTCATATCAACTTCACTTCAACTTCAGCAAACATTCAGTCACGTCAAATGAACCGTGAACCGTCTGTATGCGATAACGCGACACATCCAAGGGGTTTAAACGACCACGCCCTTTTTTAAAATAAGGTTGGCATACAGCGCGGTTTCCCCGGTGGCTACGATAGCGTAGGCGTTTTTTGCCCGTTCATAAAAAGCAAACCGCTCGACCGTCTCAAACAGGTCGCTCCCCGGATGGTGATCCCGCACAATGTCGCGGTAACGATCCCAGATCGGCGTCTCCACATTGTCTCCCGGCATGACGGCCATCAGGGATACAGGCCGCTCGACATAGGAGTCGAGCGGGAACAGCGGCAGAATGGCGGCCAGCAGCTCCGGAACGCCATGACCATCGCAGCGAACGAGCCGCTGCGCATGGCTGGCTGCCGGGAAGTTGCCATCCGCGATCACAATCTCGTCGGCATGCCCCATCTCCATCAATAGTTTGATCAGCTCCGGCGAGATCAACGGCGATATTCCTTTAAGCATGCGTTTCCTCCTCTTTCACAGGTTGGATTAACCTCGGCTCCGCACTCTAACCGGCACCACTGCGAATGTCCGACTCGATGAGCCGCAGATATCGCGTGTAGCCTGCTTCCCACACCGCACGACGCTCGGCTTCATCCGGCTCATAGATATGCTGCGGGAACGAAGCCTTCACCAGCTCCTGCCCCTCCCGCATATCGTTGATATGGCCGGACGTTCGGAGCTGGACAAGCACATTGCCGATCGCGCTTGCTTCGACCGGCCCCGCCCAGACCGGGCGGCCGATGGCATTCGCCGTCAAGGCGCACAGCAGTTCATTCTGAATGCCGCCGCCAACCATGTGCAGTCCGGCGAACTTTGAGCCTGTCAGCATCTCGGCCTGTTCCAGCACTTGCCGGTACCGGAAGGCCAGGCTTTCCAGGATGCAGCGCACCATGCTGCCGACTGAGTCCGGCTCAAGCTGGCCGTTATCCCGGCAGTAGCTTCGAATTTCCTCCGGCATATCCGGAGGGTTCATAAACCGCAGCGCATCCGGATCAATGAGCGTGCGCAGCGGTTCGGCCGCTTCTGCAAGTTCAATGAGCTCGGCATAGGTGAAGCTGCAGCCGTCCTGCTCCCACTTGCGCTTGCACTCCTGCAAAATCCACAAGCCCATAATATTTTTAAGCAAATGATAATTGCCGTCCACACCGCCTTCATTCGAGAATTGATGCTCGAATACCGATGACGTCAGCAAGGGCGCGGGCATCTGCGTGCCGAGCAGCGACCAGGTGCCGCTGACCAGATAGGCGAAGGAAGCTGAGGATGCCGGCACAGCCGCCGCGGCTGACTCCGTATCATGCGAAGCGACGGCAACGACGTTCATCGGCGGCACTCCCAGCTCCGCACACACCTCTGACGTCAATGATCCGATGACCGTTCCCGGTGATACCGGCTCCAGGAACATGTCGCTGCGCAGCCCCAGCTCCTCCAGCAGCTGAACGTTCCAACCGCCTCTTCCCGGGTCATATAGCCCGGTCGTTGTTGCCATTGAAAATTCACAGCAGCGCTTGCCAGTTAGAAAATAATTCATTAAATCCGGCGTGAGCAGCAAGGTGTCGGCAACGTCCAGCTTGGGGGAAGCGGCCTTTTTCATAGCATACAGCTGATAGATCGTATTAAACGGCATGAACTGCAGCCCGCTCTCGCGAAACAGACGCTCCGATCCGACCAGGGCGGACACCTCCTCCACCACCCCTTCGGTTTGCCGGTCGCGATAATGGTACGGGATGCCCAGCAGTTCGCCGTTACGGTCCAGCAGCCCGAAATCGACGCCCCAGGTATCGATGGCACAGCTTTGCGGCTCATAGCCTGCCTGAAACGCTTTGCGAATCCCGTTCTTAATCTCCTGCAGCAGCATCGGGGTATCCCAGTGCAAATGGCGGCCGATCTGAACCGGATGGTTCGGAAACCGATGAATCTCCGTGATCCGGAGTTTGCGCACAGCTTCCTCCGCCAATCCGCTTGACTGCAAGTGCATCTCTTCACCGGCCTGGTCAAGCAGGACCGCCGCGTCCTGGTCACGCTCCGTGCCATTGCGCCCGCCTTCTCCTGGCCCGTCTGTCGTCCAAGGGGGCTCCTCGACAATCTCGCCGATGATGGCGCGTCCGCTGCCGGCACCTAAATCAAACGCCAACACGCAAGGAATCCGTCGTTCATTCACGGTCATGGACAACCTCACGCCCCTTCCGTCATTTCATTTTTTGCAGCAGCTGGATTCGGTAGTCTTCACTCTCCAGCGCGGCAATCTCAGCCACTTCCTCATCGGTCAGCGGCACCGGTGTCCCGGCCGCCCGGGCACTTAAATAAATTTTTGCGCTCTCCTCCACAACCTGGGTCCGGTAAAAGGCCTCCCGCAAATTGCGTCCGGTAGTTACCAGGCCGTGATTTCCGAGCAGAATCGAGCATGCCTCATTGACTTTCGCAGCCACCGCATCGGCCAACAGATCGGTGGTCGGCACGAGGTAAGGAATGAACGCCGTCCGTCCGACCAGCGCGGCCTGATCCGGAAACATGATCGGAAGCTCCTGCTCAATCAGTGTAAAGGCGATGCAATGCGGCGGGTGCGTATGCACCATGGCCCCCATGTCCGGCTTCTTGCGGTATCCGTACAGATGCATCAGCACCTCCGACGAGGGACGCAGCCCGGTCTCGGTCACTTCCCCTGTCGGAATATCCACTTCGATCCACTGCTCCGGCTCAATCTCCTCCAGCGCGAAGCCGCTTGGCGACAAATACATTTTGTCACCAGCCCGCGCGCTGATATTGCCACCCGGGCCTACGACGAGACCGCCCTCCACAATTTTACGAGCGTATTTACACAACTCCTGGCGCACCTCTCTGGCATTATCGTTGCTCATGGTTTGCGATTCTCCTTTATTGCTTTTTTTGATCCTTGCCTGCCATCACTATGCCAACCGGTTACCGACCGCAGTGCATCACCACTGTGGCAGCCTGCATCCTAGGCCGACACGGTCATGGGCCGTCACTGGCCGTCAGCCGGCGGCGGGCGTTATCGATACAGCGGCCCGAACGTCTCGCAGGCGCGGAAATCGGCGCTTTCCGCTTCCTCGGTACCGAAGAGCCCCCATGCCCGCGGGCGGAAAATGCTCTCTTTCGGCACATTGTGCATACTCACCGGAATGCGCAGTATCGATGCCAGCGTAATCAGATCGGCACCGATATGCCCATAGCTGATCACACCGTGGTTCGCCCCCCAATGATCCATCACGCTGTAGACGCTCGTGAATGCGCCGCTGCCAGTCAGGTTCGGAGCGAACCAGGTCGATGGCCAGGTCGGGTCCGTCCGCTTATCCAGCGTGTCATGCACATGCTCCGGCAGATCCACCGAGTAGCCCTCGGCAATCTGCAGCACCGGACCCAGGCCCTTCACCAGATTCAGCCGAGCCATCGTCATCGGCATGCCGCCCCGGGTCAGATAGTCGGTTGAGAAGCCGCCGCCGCGAAAATATTCAACCGAAGCCGGACGCCACTGCGTCGCTTTCAGCATCCGCTCGACCTCATCATCGCTGATTTCCCAGTGCGGCTTGATGACAGGCGCCCCGTCTTTCGTCTGTTCGCCTGTGCCGTCCAGCGCGGCTGAGCCCGAATTGATCAGATGCAGAATGCCGTTGGCTGCACGCCCCTCCAGCTTGTAGCCAGCCACCCGCTCTACGGACGCTGGGCTCCAGTATGTGCGCACATCCGCGAATATCTGCGCCGTATTCGTCAACAGGTAGCCGAACAGCATGCCAACCCCATTCAGACTGTCATTCTCGGTTGCTACAATATAAGGCGCCCTTGTCCCGTTCCAGTCGAAGGACGAATTAAGAAGCGTTTCCATAAAGTCGCCGTTTGGAAAATGGTCCGTCCACTGCCGCTGCCCCTGGAAGCCGGAAGCGATCGCATGATGGCCCTGCGCCTCTTCCTCAAAGCCCAGCTCGGCCAACCGCGGGTTGCCGATCATCAGGTCGCGCGCGATCAGCGTCATTTTCACCACCGTCTCCCATTCCTTGTTCTTGCGCTCCCTGGACGTCTGCAGGTCTTCCGGATTGTTGTCCGGTCCTTCCTGGCAATTCCGCTTCACCCATTCGAAAGCCAGCTTGTACTCTTCCGGATCGTAGATCTCCTCGTTAATCCGCCGTGTGAATTCGCTCATGTCCACATATTCGTTGCGCATGCCAAGATATTCCTGGAAGAAGGAATCATTGACCATCGAGCCCGCAATCCCCATCGATACAGAACCCATCGACAGATAGGCCTGATCGCGCATCATCGCTGCCGCCAGACCGCCCCGGGCGAAGCGAAGCAGCTTCTCCTGCACATCCTCCGGAATCCGGTCATCGCCCTCATCCTGAACATCCTCCCCGTAAATGCCGAATGCCGGCAGCCCTTTCTGCGCATGGGCAGACAATACCGCCGCCAGGTACACCGCTCCCGGACGTCCGGTTCCGTTAAAGCCCCAGACCGCTTTCGGAATTACCGGATCGGTATCCATCGTCTCTGTGCCGTAACACCAGCACGGCGTCACCGTAATCGACAGGCCGACCTCGGCCTGCTTGAATTTTTTGGCCGCGGCAGCCGCCTCTGCCACTCCCCCGATACATGTATCCGCAATCACGCATTCAACCGGCTCACCGTTCGGATAGCGCAGCTGCTCGCTCAGCAGTCGCGCCACCGCCTTCGCCAGATTCATCGTCTGCTCCTCCAGCGATTCGCGGACCCCTCTTCTTCTGCCGTCAATGGTCGGGCGAATGCCGATTTTCGGAAATCCGTTTCTCCATCTGTAACCGTTTTCAACCATGCCTGTCCTGCCTCCTTGGCTATTGGAATATGCCCTTATTCTAATTGGAGGAAGCGTGGGGCGAGAACCTACTATATTGCCTTTTTCCAAACCCAAAACAACAAAAAAGTGAACCCCGTGCCTTCGCTTAGTGTGTGACGAAGCCGCGGGCTCTCTTCCTTTTTCCATCGGTTTCAAATTGAGCTATAATAGAGGTATCTATTTGCCGGGGGAGGAATGCAAGGCGTGCCCAAAATCGAAATTCCGCATCGCAAAAGCGATCGCTTCCGGTTCAAGAAGAGACCGGAGCTGTTATTTGCAGGCCAGGTTGTGGATGAATGCCGCTTCTACGCCCCGCCGCAAATTCACGATTATTGCGAAATTATATACATTGTAGAGGGCACCGGGACATTCCGGATCGGAGGCAAGTCATATGAGGTGCGGCCCGGCGATGTGGCTGTCTACAATGCCGGTGTCCCGCATGAGGAATTTTCCAGCAGTTCCGAGCCGTTCAAGCTCATCTACTGCGGTGTAAGCCATGTGCATATCGAGGGGGTGCCGCTCGGGCATCTGCTTCCCGCCTCCGTGGAGCCGGTCGTTCCATGCGAGAAATACGCCTACAAGGTGGAGAGCTATCTGTCCGAGATCCTTCAGGAATGCGATTCCCAGGTGCTCGGCTACGAAACGCTCAGCAGCAACCTGCTCATGTCGCTGATCACGCTGCTGTACCGGATCATTGACGTCAAGCACCCGTTTGACCCGCTAAAGGACAAGAATGAAATTACGGTCCGCACCAAACAGTTCATTGATAAAAACTACACCCGCAGCATTACGCTGAAAGAGATTGCCGACACGCTGTACGTGAGCCAGCACTACCTGTCCCATCTGTTCAAAAAGGAGCTCGGCGACTCGCCCGTGAACTATTTGATCAAGCGCCGGATTGAAGAGGCTAAGCGCCTGCTTCGGGACAGTGATGCACCCATTCATGAAATCGCTTTCCGGGTTGGATATGGCAATGACAAGTACTTTTCCATGCTGTTCAAAAAAGTAACCGGCCAATCGCCCAGCGCCTACCGGGATTCAGAGAAACCGAAGTAACGTGCGCCCCGGCTATCTCACTCCCCGGCTATATGGCAATCACGCGCCTTTATGTCCGAACAAGGATATCCCATCATTAAATAAGCCCCCGGCATAAAATCCGGAGGCTTGAACCCGTTGCATGGTGTATGTCTATCGCACAGCGATTGTGCAGCAAGTCGTACCTTGTTATGATTCGATCTGGTATAAACTAATGGCTCTATTCTGAATCTATCTATCGAAGGTGCCTAGGCTTGTCTTAGTCAGATACGGCTATTCAGCCACTGCTTGCCCGGTTTTCACAGATTGTTCGTCGGCTGCATCCAGAGGCATATCTCCGTCTTTCCAGATCACCTTCTGGCCGTAATCCTTGCCCCAGTCATACATGAGCTTGAGGATCGGCATCAGACTCTCGCCGTAAGGTGTGAGCGAATACTCCACTCTTGGCGGGACCTCGGGATACACGACGCGGTGTACCAGCTGATCTTCCTCCAGCTCGCGCAGCTGATTGGTCAGCATTTTCTGTGTGATATGCGGAATGAGCCGATTCAGCTCACCGAATCGTTTAACGCCGCCCAGACCGAGATGCCACAGGATGATCAGTTTCCATTTACCGCCGATGACCGCAAGGGTTAACTCCTTATGGCAGTTTATTTCTTTCAGATTGATGCGCTGCTTGACTTCATTTGCCATAATGCTTCACCCCTTTACTCTATAGTATACAACGGTCAGGGCAATAACTTCAAAAAACAGATCTACTCCAGATTGGCGTGCAGCCCGAACATGCGGTCCGATTGCTGGTCGCTCTTCTCCATCAGCCTCAGGATGGCTGCATCCAGCACCACCAGCATCGTCTGCTCGAATAGGGAAGCCATCGGCTGGACCGTCGTCAGGAAATCCTGCTGCTGATCCTTCGTGGCTCCCGGCAGCTGAACGACGACATCTGCCAGTGCTCCGATGCGAGACTCTGGCTTGATCGTGATTGCGGCCAGACTCGATCCGATCTGCTTGGCCTTCTGGGCCATAGCGACCAGACTTTGCGTTTCACCGGAGCCGGATCCGATGATAAGTAAGTCCCGAGCTCCGATTGCAGGCGTTACCGTATCGCCCACGACATGAACCCGATGTCCCATCTGCATCAGCCGCATGGCAAACGCCCGGATCATCAGCCCGGATCTTCCGCTTCCGGCGACGAACACCGCTTCACTCCTCAATATCCGTTCAATCAGTGCTTCCACCTGGGTGCCGTCGATTTTCTCGACCGAATCTGCGATCTCACTAGCAATAACGGCTGCCTGTTTGAACATGATGGCGCTCATCGATGCTTACGCCTGCTGTACGAGCTGCTTCATTTCCGCAGCTACAGCTTTCATATCGGACTGGCCTGTAATGCCGCCGCCTACGATGACAAGATCCGGCTTCGCTGCAATAACTTCAGGAAGTGTCTCGAGCTTGATCCCCCCGGCAACAGCGGTTTTTGCCTGCTGAACCACCCGTTTGATCGTAGCCAGTTCCTCGAAGGAGTTCTTGCCTTCTGCCTGGTGGTCGTAGCCGGAATGCACGCAGATGTAGTCGACTCCGAAACCGTCAATCTCCCGCGCTCTTTCCTCCATGTTCTTCACATTGATCATATCCACCATCACTTGTTTGCCTTGTTTGCGGGCTTCCGCAACAGCGCCTTTAATGGTGGCGTCGTCCGATACGCCAAGCACCGTAATAATGTCTGCGCCCGCTTCGGATGCTTTCATTACCTCGTAACCGCCGGCATCCATAACTTTCAGGTCAGCAAGCACGCGCAGATGCGGGAATGCTTCCTTGATCGCTTTAACCGCATGAAGCCCCTCATTGATGACCACCGGCGTTCCGATCTCTACGATGTCGATATGCTCGGCCACTTCGGCCACCACTTGTTTTGCTTCCGGGATATTTACCAAATCGAGTGCCAATTGAAGTTCCATATTATGAATCTCTCCTTATGAGCGTATTGGTGTAGATTACAGCTTTCATTGTAGAGCAGTTACTTTAGAATGCGGAAGTACGTACTTGAAAGTGAGATACTTACGTGGAAGTAAGTATTGGGCAACGACAAGGGGTTTGGCACCTCGTATTCGAGAATTTCTTGATGCTGGTCTCGCGGCCATTAGTAGCATGCCCGAATTCACACCTGAATGCGCACATAAGAAAAAGACCTTCAATACGAAGGTCTTGTGAGGTTGCCATCATGGCCTCAAGCTTCTTTCCAAACGATTATTGCTCCGATGCCTGCTCATCCATATTAACTTGAAAAATCACGCCGAACTTGTCCCCGCCCGCACTTCGCAGAAACTGCCGCTCCCACATCCCGCTTCATCGTATCTAGCCGATACCCAATTCACTGCTTAATCCTGCACACAATGTCCATAGAATCGCGACTTCATTTATCGTCCAAACCTGCCTATGATCAATATGCAATCCTTTACAAATCCATTAAATAAAGGAGGTTTATGTACAGAATGAAAATTGCGAACAGCCACACACGAATGCTCGCCTTAGTCTGTGCCTTCAGTCTGCTGCTGGGGACGCTGCTCTCTTCCCTCGGCACACCCCGCACCGCCGATGCCGCTGCACTGCAGAATCTCGCTGCAGGCAAACCGGTGACCGCATCGGGCCATGCCGATGTGTACGTCGCAGCTAATGTGACCGATGGCAATCCGGGGACCTATTGGGAAAGCGTCAACCATGCCTTCCCGCAATGGGTGCAGGTGGACCTCGGCAGCCAGACAACTGTCCATCAGGTCGTGTTGAAGCTTCCTCCGGGCTGGGAGACCCGCGCCCAGACGTTGTCCGTTCAAGGCAGCGCCAACGGTTCCAGCTTCACCGACCTCAAGTCATCCGCCAGCTACACCTTTAATCCGGCGGCCGGCAACTCCGTCACCATTGAATGGAGCCCGGTCAGCACGAGATACATTCGAATCCACGTAACCGCCAACACGGGCTGGCCCGCAGCACAGCTGTCAGAGCTTGAGGTATACGGCCAATCCGAAGTGGTCACCTGGCCGATTCCGGGCAAGATTGAAGCCGAAGGCTACAGTGCCATGCACGGCATCCAGACTGAGCCGACATCCGACATCGGCGGCGGTCTGAACGTTGGCTGGATTGATGTCGGCGACTGGCTCGAATACAATGTTCATGTTCAGAGCGCCGGCACGTATGCTGTAGATTATCGAGTGGCCAGCAATGCCTCCACCGGACAGATCCAGCTGCGTTCCGGCACCACGACGCTGGCCACGACGGCGGTCCCGAATACCGGCGGCTGGCAGAATTGGCAGACGGTCACCGACTATGTCACGTTGAGCGCGGGTCAGCAAACGCTCCGTCTATATGCCAGCGGGCATGATTTCAACATCAACTGGGTACAGTTTGCCCCTGACAATGCCGACCGTATACCTCCTACAGCCCCGTCCAATCTGACCTATACGGAGCCGGCGCCAGACACGATTCGCCTCGCATGGGGAGCCTCCACCGATAATGTGGGCGTCACCGGATACGACATTTATGCCAATGGCCTGCTTCGCGGCAGTGTGAGCGGATCGACCCTCACCTATACTGATCAACAGCCTCAGAACGCCACCGTAAGCTACTATGTCGTTGCCAAGGATGCCATCGGCAATACTTCCTCGCCCAGCAACACCGTCACCCGATACGGTTCAGGCGGCAATGATAGCGGCCGCGGCGCGAACATGCCGTTCACCATCCTTGAAGCCGAAGCACCTTCGAACAGAACGAACGGCACACGGCTTACACCGAACTATATCCTCGGCGATTTTGCCGGCGAAGCCTCCGGCCGTTCCGCCGTATATCTGGACCGCAACGGCCAGTATGTCGAGTTCACGCTGACCGCACCCGCCAACGCGCTTGTCCTGCGCAACGCCGTTGCCGAGAATACAACCGGAACGATCAGCCTGTACATCGACGATGTGGATAAAGGCAACTTTACTGTTACCTCCAAATTTTCTTACGTCTATGCAACACCGACCACGCTCGACCGGCTCGGCTACGACAATGCCGGCTCCAAAGCCTACTGGCTGTATGAGGACAGTCAGCTTATGCTGGATCAGGTATATCCGGCCGGAACCAAGATTCGAATCCAAAAGGACGCCGGCGATGTGCCATGGATTTATGTCGATATGATCGAAACCGAGAATGTTGCACCGCCGGCATCCAACCCGAACCCCAACCTGTATGTCCAGGTATCCAACACGAAATCGATCGAGCAGGCGCTTAATGAATTCCGGCAGGACCCTTCGAAGAAAGGCATCTTCATTCCCGCCGGCGAATGGACCTTATCGTCCAAGATCCATCTGTACGGCCGGGCAACGGAAATTATCGGCGCCGGGCCATGGCATACGAAGCTCGTCGCTCCGCAAAACCAGACGAATACCGATATCGGCTTCAACATTGGACAGGAAGCAAACGGCTCAACGATCCGGGATCTGTCGGCTTGGGGCAATTATGTCTACAGACAGGACGGTCCCGGGAAATTTATTGACGGAAACGGCATGCGAAACGTGACCGTTGATAACGTGTGGGCTGAGCATTTTGTCTGTCTCTACTGGGGCGTGAACTCTTCATACAACACGTTTACGAACAACCGGATCAAGAACATGTTTGCAGACGGCATCAACATGACCAACGGTTCATCCTACAATGTCATCGACAACAACTATGCCCGCGGAACAGGCGATGACGCGTTTGCTTTGTTCAGTGCCATTGATGCAGGCGGCTCTTACAATGTTGGCAACAAATATACCAATCTGACGGCAACCAATGTGAGACGCGCAGCCGCATTCGCCGTATATGGCGGTCAAGGCAACCTGTTCCAGAATCTGTACGGTGCCGATACGCTGACATATCCGGGCTTAACAATCAGCAGCTTGAGCTTTGGCTACAACACGCTCGGCTTTGGCGATCAGGACACCGTCATCGATGGCGTCACCCTGGACCGCACAGGCGGCGATTTCTGGACCAGCGTCGGTGCAGATGACAAAATCAATGATTATCAGAACTTCGGAGCGATCTGGCTGTTTGCCGGTGACCGAAGCTTCCGAAATATTGTGGTGAAAAATGTAGATATCAACAACCCGGTCTACTTCGGTTTGATGTTCCAGACCAAATCACCGGAGAATCTGCCGATGGAGAACGTTCGCCTTGAGAATATCAATATCCATCATGCGCCTCGCTACGGCATCAAGCTGGTGGTCAGCGCAGAAGCAGGTCAAGGCCCTGTCGTCGGAGAAGCAAGCTTCACCAATGTCCGAGTGAACAACCCGGGAATCACCGCCATATACGGGGAAGACAGAACCCCGAACTTCCGCGTGATCCGGGTGTCCGGCAACAACTGGTAGACGACAGCCCGCTCCATTTCCTCATCGATAGTACAACGGAAGAAGCTCCGCGAGATCCTTGGGATCCGCGGAGCTTCCTGCATCCTAACAACGTTATGGCGCTTCAATCTTGTCAAAAAATCTCGTCTGCACCGTCTTGGCCGCTTCATCCAGCTGGGACTTGGAATCCGTCCCTTCCTTCGAGAAGGATTCCTGCACTACGTTGGCCATGACGCCGTAGTAATCCTGCGTTCCGTACTGGGCCTCCGGCTTGCCGTCGATCAGGCTCAGCATCCGCTCATCATAACGATACACATTGTCGTATTTATCGTAAATCGCATTCAGCTTCTGGGCATACTCGGAATCATCGCTGAAATAGTTCAGCGGTGCCGGGACATAATACTTGCCGTTGCTCTTCCGTTCCTGAATATTCGCCTCCAGCGCCTCCAGCCCTTTATCCGTGAAATAATCAAAGGTGATGTACCGGAACGCCATTTCCTGCTCTTCCTTCGTTGCATTCGGGTTGATAACCAAGTAATTGCCTCCCAGAATGCCGATATGCTTCCCGCCCTTTTCGTAGGCCGGCATCGGATAGGCGATGACATTCTCCGGCTTAAGACCGCCCTGGTTCAGCGCAGAGTCGATAATATCCGATGCACCGGCGATCACCATCGCGGTCCGTCCCTGCTGAAACGCATTGATGGCATCGCTCCAGCCTAGCGCCCAGTCCTGCGGAATCGCATTAGCTTCCCAGCGCAGCTTCTTGTAGAAGTCCAGCGCTTTTACTCCCGCCTCGGAATTGAAGATGGCCGTATATTTGCCATTCTCGATCTCCTGGATTTCCCCGCCGGCCTCAAACAGGAAGTTCGTCCAGTTCCATCCGGCCTCGTTACCCTTGCCCATCGGAGCAATGCCCGAGATGCCTTTCTTCGGATCTGCTGCGCCCTTGGCGGTATTGTACATATCGTCCCACGTCCAGTCCATGTCCGGCAGCGGAATCTGCTTCTCGTCTAACAAGCCTTTGTTGATCACCGTTGAGGTTACATAGCCGTTTTGCGTAATGCCATACACCTTGCCGTCCACGATAAACTGGCTTTGCAGCAGCGAGTTCATCTCATCCTTGTATTCCCAGCTGTTGTACAGCTCGCTGATGTCAGCCACCCAGCCATGCTCCACCAGCATTTGTGCTTCGGTTGCAAATGTGTTGTAGAAGGTCGGCGCTTCATTCGAAGCCATTTTAATGCCGATTTCGTTGACATTATACTGCCAGTCGTCCTTCACAATCGTCACATTCGGATACATCTCGGTGAAACGCTTGATTTTGTCATCTTCCTGTGCCCTGGCCTCCTTCTGATCCGGCAGCGGATAATGGATTTTGATCGTAATTTTGCTCTGCGAGCCGTCATCCGGGCCTGCCGCTTCCCCGCCTGGATTGTCCTCTGTCGCTCCATTGCCGCTGCAGGCAGCCAGAACGGCAGCCAGCAGCATCAAACTGAGCAGCAGCATTGAATACTTGCGCATGAAAACTCCCCTTTTCCCTTCAGAATGGTTGTTGCTTCTTTCTCATCATAAAAGAGCTCGCTCCTTCGAACGATGTGTTATCATATTCCCTTCATGTGCAGGCCTACGATGTTGCCTCCATGACCGAATTCCCGCCTGCACGCGGGCCTCCCCGGATATTCAGCGCGCCCTTGCCCTGATCACCTCGACCTATCCTTTTACCGCTGCCAGGCTGACACTGCGCATAATGAAGCGCTGAAACACGAGAAAGACGAGGATCGGCGGCACCATCACCATGAACAGAATCGTGAACTTGATGTTGTTGTCCATGCTGCGGGCATTGATCACATATTTATAGATCGCGGTGGCGAGCGTGTATTTCGATTCACTGTGCAGCACGAGCGACGGCCAGAACCAGTCATTCCAGGCATTTGAGAATATAAAGATCGCCAGCGTAGCGAAGATCGGAATGGACAGCGGTACGGCGATCCGGATGTAGCTGTTCATCTCCGAGGCTCCGTCGATCCGCGCCGCCTCGAAGATTTCCGGGTGAATCCCGTCGAAGAAATTTTTCATCAGCAAAAAGAAGTAGGCATTCGCCCCCGCTGGCAGCCAGAATGCCCAGAACGTATTCAGCAGCCCCAAATCCTTCAAATTAACAAAATTCGGAATCATATAGCTGGAAGCCGGGATAAACAAAGTCATCAGAATGAAGAAATAAATCCCGCGGTGAAATGGCACTTTCAGGCGCGAGATGCTGAAAGACGCAAGCCCGAGCACAAATATGGTCATCACCAGATTTCCGACAAATACATACAGCGTGTTTTTCAGAAACATCGGCAGCTGAATGTAGGCCCAGCCTTCCTTGAAGTTGCTCCAATTCCACGTCTGCGGCAAAAACCGCGGCGGAAAGGTGTTGACCTCCTGATTCGTCTTCAGTCCGTTAAATGCGGTCATCAGGATCGGATACAGCATCGTCACAATCATGACAACAATACACAGCACCATGAAGCCGTAGACAACCTTGTTCCACGGTTTCTGCAGATCGGCATCCGAGAGAATGCCCCGTTCATAAGGTTTGCTCAAGCTCCATCATCCCCCTTGTTCAGCTTGTACTGGATGATCCCGACCAGGCTTAATACGGCAAACATGAGCATGCCCATGGCAGTCGCTGTTCCGTAATCCAGACGTGTGAAGGCGTATTTCACAATCAGCAGCGCATACGTCAGCGTGGCATTGTTCGGTCCGCCATCCAGCAAGGCCAGCTGGGACTGGTAGGCCTGTGAAGTGCTGATGACCTGGAGAATGAACATCAATGCAATCAGCGTTCGCATCGAAGGAAGCGTGATATACCGGATCCGGTTCCACACCCCTGCACCATCAATCTCCGCGGCCTCATACCAATCCTTCGGTATGCTCAAGACGCCGGCGAGATAGATCAGCATCGCTGAGCCGAACTGCTGCCACGTCTCCATGAACACAATCGCAATCATCGACCATCGGCTGTCGGATATAAAGGACACCGGATCCGCGCCAAATGTGATCAATAGCCCGTTGATCGGACCGACCGGATCATACATCCATCTCCACATGCCGTACAGCACGACGCCCGGCACAACGAAAGGCAAATAGGCGGCGATGCGCGCAAAGCCCTGGAAATAGCGCAGCTCGGAGATGGCGATCGAAGCCACGATCGGCACCCAGAAGCCGATGATCACCGTGAGCAGCATGTAATAAAGCGTGTTCTTGACCGCCGTCCACACGTCCGGGTCCTGAAATACGCGCGCATAGTTATCGACACCCACAAACGTATTGCCGTTCACAAAGTCGATGCTGTAGAAGCTGTACAGCGCCCCTTTGGCGATCGGCACCCATAGAAACAGAATAAAAATGATGACCGCCGGCAGCAGAAACAAATATCCCCACAGATGTTTTCTGAATCGGCCTCTCGGCTTGCCGGACCGCTTCTGCAAGACGGGCTGCAGCGCCGTTTCTGGCTCCCCCATTGTTCTCCCTCATTTCATGTTGGTATGCAATCAACATCATTGTAGAGAAGAGAGAAAGGGCGGAACATGTCTAGTTCTATGAGAATGATGGTTGATCTTACTCCCCTTATTTTTTCAAGTCGCTTGGGCTGACCCCGTAATATTTTTTGAAGATTTTGCTGAAATGCTCCGGCGATTCATATCCGACCCGCTCGGCAATCTCATACCGGCGCAGATCGGTGTGAAGGAGCAGCGACCGGCTCTCTTCCATGCGCAGCTTCACCACGTATTCCCACAGGTTGGAGCCGGTTATTTTCTTGAACAGATAGCTTAAATAATTCGGGCTGACATGATTTCGCTTGGCCACTTCATGTATGGTAAGCCCCTTTTGATGGTAATGCTCATCGATGTAGCGTTTGACCTGCTCCACGATCTGGTTGCTCTGGGTAGAGAGCTCATCGGCATCCGGGTCGCGCTCGTAGTTATGCCAGCTGAAATCGCCGTAATAGAATACATGGTAATCCTTGTGCTCCCGGCTCCACAGCATCGCTTTATCCGCTTGCCGGCTCAATACGTTCAGGAACGAGAGCCCCTTCAAGATTTGGCTGATGCCGACCGTGCACGATAGCGTTAAATACTTGACGATATGGTGATGCATGCTTCTGCCGATCATCTCCAGCTGATGAATTCGCCCGGCCTGCAGCTCGGCGTATTCCTCCTCGCTCCACTGGACGATCACATGGATGTCCCGGTTCCGGCCGTAGAAGACATCGGCATGCCATTGCTGATCCAGCAGCTCCTTGACGATGTTCAAGGCCGCATATTGCAGCAGCCGGGCATCCTGCTCCGAATAGCGTGCATCCTCCGCTTCGCTTAAAGCTAGGCGGATTTTGATCACCGAGAAATACGGGCCTTTCAAGCCCAGATGTTCATAATACGCGGTCTTCGGGTGAGGCTCATCCAATCGATCCACAGGCTCCTCCAGCAATTGGTTGAGCGGCTCGCTGTATGCTGGCCCAGGCTCCTCCATCCGAAAGTCCTCATGCCCGGCGGACAGCACCTCTTCCGTTCGAGGCAGCGGCTTATCCATCTTCAGCAGCACACTCCGGACCGAGTCAAGAAACTGCTCGCTGTTCAGCGGCTTGATCAGATAGTCTTTGGCGCCGAGCCGGATCGCCATCTGGGCATATTGAAACGTCTCATGGGCGGAGATAATGATCGCCTGCACCCAAGGCTTTGCCATTTTCGCCTGATGCATCAGTTCAATCCCGGATAGCTCGCCCATCTGGATGTCGGTAATCAGCAGATCGACATCTTCCATACGAATATAATCCAGCGCCTCTTCCCCGCTGGCAGCCGTCATAATCTGACCGATGCCAAGTCCGGATGCTCGCAGCAGCCCGGCCAGCCCTCTGCAAATGAGCGGCTCATCATCCACGACTAAAATGTTGTACATCGCTATCGTCTCCTCCTTTAATCGCTCTGGCGAATCACCCGCAGCCTCACCGTCACCATCGTGCCTCCTCCAGGCCGCTTGGCATACGTGAGCCCGTATTCCGGGCCATAATGAAGCTGCAGCCGCTGATGAATATTGCGAATGCCATAACCCGATGACGGATTCGGCGATTCATCGTTCAGCACCTTGGCAATCGCCTCGTAATCCACCGTTTTAAATCCGTTGTCGGATATGCGAACATACAGCGCTCCTTGTTTCTCCTCGGCGCTGATCCGGATTTCCCCGTCCTCGCCCATATTTTTAATGCCATGGATAATGGCGTTCTCTATTAATGGCTGAAGCGTAATTTTCGGAATCATCACATCGAGCAGCGCAGCGGGAATGTCCGACTCCACGCGGAAGGTGTAATCATGCCGGTTCTGCTGCAGCTTGATATAGGCTGTCGCATGCTGAAGCTCCTCCTCCAGCGTAATCAGCTCGCGGCCGCGGCTCAGACTGATTTTCATCAGTTTCGACAGATCCTTGATCATTGCCGCCGAGGCAGTGTTCCCTTCCATTACGCTTTTCCAGTAAATGCTCTCCAGTGTGTTGTACAGCAAATGCGGGTTGATCTGCTGGTATAATAGCGCGAGCTGGGTCTCCTTCTGTTTAAGCTCCATCAAATATTGATCACGAATCAGATCATTCAGCCTTCGCGCCATATCATAGGTGGTGGAGATGAGCACACTCACCTCGTCGCTGCGCTTTCGGCTTGGGGGTTCAGGCACGATGCTTCCCGGCTCGTAGCGGCGCACGAAATGGACCAGCTTCTGCAGCGGGGCCATCAGGGAGCGCCAGAAATACAGAATGATGATCAGCCCAACCACAAAATAAGCGACCGAGATCAGAAGAATGACCTGCTTCATCTCATCCTGCTGCTGCAGCAGCGCCTTGACCGGCACCTTGTACACGAGCTTCTGCTGAAGCACGTAGTTGTAATCGGCAACATAGATGAAATCCTTCGTGATCGCATCCTTCACGCCGATCGCAGAGCTGCCCGGATCCAGCTCCGGCGGCAGCGCAAGATAACCTTCCTCCCCGGGCACGTTCGATGTGAGGATCAAATTGTTCCAATCGGTAAAATATAGCTCTCCTTCCGGCAATGATACCGTTTTCAAAGATTCCTCGATTTTCGCCTCGACATTCGAGACGGCCAGTACGCCGATCGTGCCGTCTTTATAAATATTGTTGACTGCCCGAAGATACAGCAGCGCATTCGTTTCCTCCGGTGCCTGGACCGACGGGGAGTAATAATCAGTGAGCCTCAAGTACCCTTTTCCCTTGCGGGCCACTGCCTCATCGAACCATTCCGGCTTTTGCAACTCATCGGAAAAGAAATATACACCCGATTTCAACGGATCGGGATAATACGGGGCAAAAAAATACGCATTATCCGGGTCATACACGTAAAGCGAGTAGTACAGCGGTTCCCTTTCATCCGATTCCTGAGAGTATGTATTCAGCATCACTTCGATTTTCTCATAATGTTTGACCCGGGTTAGAACATCTTCCTCCCCGATCGTGCTGAGCTGTTGTATGAACTCGTTCTGCACCACGGTGGAAGTTACTTTGTTAATCGTCTCAATGTCCCTGCTGATCAGCTTGAAGTTCTGCTGGTTCAGCTCGATGTAGGCATTGGTCACATGACGCTTCAATATTTGCCCTGCCGTACTGTTGCCATAGCTGTTTAGAATGAACAGCGGAATGACAAGCACAAGAAACAGCAGGACGAGCTGCTGCTTGACATTCATTTGGGTTAACGGGTTTCGAAACTTCATTCGCCACCTCCGGCTTATTCTCAATATATCAGTTCCTAAATAAGCCCTATATGTGCATTTCTACGATGATTATGAGCATTTCCACACACTGCTGCAGTCCGATCACCTCATCCTGAACCTCCTGATGACCCGCATATCGGTTCATTCATTAGCTTCATTCTACTTCCTCCGGCGTTTTTTGCCAAAACGGCGATTTGATCCCTTAGCTCATCGGCAAACAGCACCCTGCTCCGCGGATCAAGATCCCTTCTGCATCTTCACTGCATGCGAAAAAGCCGCGATTCCTCGCGGCTGACATGAATCTGCGCACCGCCTGCAGCGGTGAAGCTGGAGTTATGCATCGGTTACAGTTCCTTCACCGTCCATAAAGCGAATGATCCTCTCCACATATAAATCCATGTCGGTGATCAGGCTAAGATGACCGCCTTGCCTGATTTCCAGATGAGCGGCTCCATGATACCGCAATAATACCGCCAATACTCCGGCTGCAATCTGATCCATCGAGGCGGCTTCCCCATAGTAAAATGATATGACCGTATACCGCTGTGCAAGCTCAAGCATATGCAGGAAAAAAGCTTCTCCGTTGCCGATCGCGCCAGGCAGCAATATCAAGGCAGGTTCATGGCTTCCACCGATATGGTAGCTGATTCGAATGCCACTGTGCACGAACGTTCTGACAGGGTATTGTTGGCGGAACAAGGCCAATTTGTGATGCAAACCATGCTGCTTCCGCATGGCCCCCCTCCTTTTGCCCTGATATATAAAGGATGGCCTGATTCAAGGCGCATTCGGCTCAACAGCGCGCAGAATGCGAAGATTTTGTTCGAATGTAATCATAGCATTGCCGCTTGTTTGCCCCTATATGAGGGATTTGCACAAGTTCTCGCAATGAGCCGCAATCCTATTCTCCGCCCTGATGCTATTCTTCCTCCATCAATTGCCGCAACTTCGCCTCAGTATTCGTATCCGGCGCAGGGGTGTAAATGCTGCAGCGCAGGTCAGCATCGCCATATACTTTCAGCGAGGTGAGCTCATACACCATCTTCCCGGCCTTGGCATGCCGAAATTCCAGATGCACTTCCGGCGCATAGCTGACCTGGCTTTGTTCCCACATCTGCTTGAAATCCGGGTGCTGCCGCTTCATTTCCTCCAAAAAATGATCATACCACTCATCATCCACATATTGACCGTAATACGTGCGAAACATTGCCAGAAAACCGCTGGCAAACTGCTCCCAGTTCACAGCCAGCCGCCGAAACTCCCGGCGTGTGAACAGCAACCGAATGATGTTCCGCTCTTCCGGCGGGATCTGGTCAAAATCGAGGAACACTATCGAGGCCGCACGGTTCCAGCCTACAATATTGCACATTCGGTCCGAAATCATGACCGGACAGAGCCTCAGCTCGCTCATAATTTTTTGCAGGGACGGACTGAGCTGGACCTCGCCCTGACGCACGGGGTAAGCAGCGCCGCTGTCCCCGCTGTCCATGGCCAGCGAATACAGATAACGCCGCTCATCGGCATTGAGCTGCAGCGCCTTGGCTACATTGTCCAGCACCGATGACGATACCTGGATGTCACGGCCTTGCTCCAGCCAGGTGTACCAGGTGGTGCTCACTCCAGCCAGCTGAGCAACCTCCTCCCGGCGCAGTCCCGGCGTTCGCCGCCGCGCACCGGGAGGGAGCCCGGCTGCTTCTGGCGAGATTTTCGCCCGCTGCCCTTTAAGAAAGTCTGACAATGCCTGTCTTCGAATTAACATATGACGACGCGTAGGGGACTCCATGCGCGCACCTCCCTTTAGTACCTGGATTTAGTACCAAGCCTAAACTATCATAATTTATACTAGGATAAACGGTATCTTGTAATAGGATACATCTAGTGACATTATAGCCTTATATTCTCCAATATAGAAGATAAACAAGGAGGCTGACGTTCTCATGGAAAGAGTTGTCATTACCGGCATGGGCATCATTTCACCGCTCGGCAACGATGTAGAAACATTCTGGACCCGACTGTCCAGAGGCGAGTCGGGCATTTCACTTATAGATACTTTGGACACGACCAGGCATAAAGTTAAAATCGCGGGCTCCGTCTCCGCATTTGATGCGAACGAACGCTTCGGCGCGAAGGAAGCCCGGCGCATGGACCGTTTCTGTCAGTTTGCGCTGGCTGCAGCCGATGAGGCGGTCACCCGTTCCGGACTGGACCTGAACCAGGTGAACAAGGAGCGGATGGGCGTATATGTTGGGTCCGGCATCGGCGGCATACAGACGCTCATCTCCCAGACGGAGACCTTGTCCGCACGGGGGCCGGAACGGATCAGCCCTACACTCGTCCCGATGATGATCCCGAACATGGCCGCTGCCCTGATCAGCATCACCTACGGTACGCGCGGGCCTACGCTGGCTCCGGTAACCGCCTGCTCCATCGGCAATACCGCCATCGGCGAAGCTTTTTTTCACATTCAGGCCGGGCGATCCGACGTGATTATTGCGGGCGGAACCGAGGCTGCGCTTACCGACATTTCGCTCGCCAGCTTCGCGAATGCAACAGCCCTCTCCACTCGCGCTTGTGCGCCTTCGGAGGCGAGCCGTCCATTCGATCGGGATCGGGACGGCTTCGTCATGGCCGAAGGAGCGGGCATCCTGGTCCTTGAATCGCTCTCCCATGCGCTGAAGCGCGGTGCTCCTATCCTGGCTGAGGTCATCGGCTATGGAGCAAGCTCGGATGCCTACCATATGGTGGCTACCCCGGCAGACGGTCAAGGGGCCGCGCTGGCCATGCAGGCCGCGCTGGCAGAAGCCGGGCTCGCTCCGGCCGATATTGATGTCATTAGCGCTCATGCGACAAGCACCATCGTTGGCGACCGGTCAGAGACAGCTGCGATCAAGCAGGTATTCGGCGATCATGCCTACCGTGTCCCGGTGACGGCCAACAAGTCGATGACCGGGCATATGCTCGGCGCATCCGGCGGAGCCGAGGCGATTGCTCTTGTTAAAATGCTGGAGCAAGGACTTATTCCGCCAACGATCAATCTGAATCATCCTGACCCGGAATGCGACCTCGATTATGTCCCGAATACGGCCCGTTATTCGGATTTGCGAATCGGAATTTCCAATTCGTTCGGATTTGGCGGACATAATTCGGCCATTGTATTGAAGCGTTTCGAACACGACGGAAAGTGACCTTTATACAAGAAGAAGCCCCCGGGGAGCCGGGGGCTTCTCTTGATCCTGTTACGAACTCCGATACAGCCAGCCTTCAGGAGTTTCAGTCACATCGGCGGATATCTCATACTTTTACTTTTCGCCTATTTCTCTAAACCGTTCCATCACATTGTCATCCAGCAATCCCTGATATCAGGTGCTTCGCCTAGACGAGCAGATTGATCACGGAAATCATCCGTATATTCCAGAGCCTTCGGTTAATAATTAAGATATTTTCTTCGATTATTTGCGATAAGATAATGAGGGTAAGGGATTACAAGTGCAATAAAAAGAGGAGGATGGAACAATGAAACTGTTGGCTATTACCTCATGTCCCAACGGGATTGCACATACGTATATGGCGGCGGAAAACCTGCAGAAAGCCGCTGACAAGCTCGGCATTACGATAAAGGTGGAGACACAAGGCTCCATCGGTGTGGAAAACCAGTTTACCGAAGAGGATATCCGCGAGGCTGACGGCATTATCATCGCAGCAGACAAGACGGTGGATAAGAGCCGCTTCATCGGCAAAAGGCTGCTCGTCACCGGGGTGCAGGAAGGAATTCGCCAGCCCGAAGCGCTGATCAACACCATGATCCGCGGCGAAGCACCTGTGTATCAGGGGCACAGCGAAGAAGATGTGCCAGCCGAGAAGGCTGCCGCTTCCGGAAAACCGCAAAATTCGTTCTATCGCCACCTGATGAGCGGCGTATCCTACATGATCCCGTTTATCGTTGTCGGCGGACTGTTGATTGCCATCGCATTATCGATTGGCGGCGAGCCGACACCCGGCGGGCTGCAAATTCCAGAAGACTCGTTCTGGAAAACCATCGAACAGCTGGGCGCTGCAGCCTTTACGTTCATGGTGCCTGTTCTGGCCGGCTTCATCGCCTTCAGCATCGCCGACCGTCCGGGTCTGGCTCCGGGCATCATCGGCGGTTACATCGCGGCCAATGGCAGTTTCTACGGCAGTGAGGCTGGTGCCGGCTTCATCGGCGGAATTATCGCCGGTTTCCTGGCGGGATATGTAGCGCTGTGGATCAAGAACTGGAAGGTGCCGAAAGTTATCCACCCGATCATGCCTATCATTATTATACCGGTATTGGCTTCCTTGATCGTCGGCCTGGCGTTCATATATTTGCTGGGCGGACCGGTCGCTCAGGTGTTCGTATCACTGACCAATTGGCTGTCCGGCATGCAAGGCACCAGCTCGATTCTGCTGGCCCTCATCCTCGGCGCCATGATCTCCTTCGATATGGGCGGTCCTGTCAACAAAGTGGCGTTCATGTTTGGTTCCGCCATGATCGCAGAGGGCAATTATGGCATTATGGGGCCGATTGCGGTTGCGATCTGTGTTCCGCCGATTGGTCTGGGACTGGCCACCTTTCTGTTCAAACGCAAGTTCCATGAGACAGAGCGTGAATCCGGCAAGGCTGCCTTCACGATGGGCCTGTTCGGCATTACCGAAGGCGCGATTCCGTTTGCTTCACAGGACCCGCTGCGTGTCATCCCGAGCATTATGGTCGGCTCGATGGCCGGATCCGTCATCGCGATGCTCGGCGGCGTTGGCGACCGGGTGGCTCACGGCGGCCCGATTGTAGCCGTTCTTGGCGCCATCGACAACGTCTTCATGTTCTTCGTCGCTGTCATCGTCGGTGCGATTGTCACCGCCTTGATGATCAAGCTGTTGAAGAAGGACCAGATTGAGCAGCAGCTGGCCGTAGCCGGAGAAAGTATAGGCACGGTCTCCCCTGCCTCGGGGACGCCTGTGCAGACGAACGATTTCAACAACCCCACAGAAGCAGCCGAAGCCTCGGAACTCCCTCGGGCCAACGGGATATCGGAGCAGAAGCAGCGGCCCATTCGCAAGCTGACCGATATCATCAGTCTGGATTTGATTGATACTTCCTTGTCCGCCTCCACGCGCGATGGAGTCATTGATGAAATGATCAGCAAGCTGGAAGCCCAAGAAGTGCTGACCTCCGGCGCAGCGTTCCGAGAGGCGATTATGCGTCGCGAGCAGGAAAGCTCGACGGGCATCGGGATGAATGTCGCCGTTCCGCATGGAAAATCAGATGCCGTGCTCAGTCCTCGCGTCGCCTTCGGCATAAGTCGTGAAGGGGTCGACTGGAACAGTGCTGATGGCACGCCAGCCAAGCTGATCTTTATGATTGCCGTTCCCGCAGAGAACAAGGGCAACGAGCATTTGAAGATTTTGCAGATGCTCTCGCGCAAGCTGATGGATGACAGCTTCCGCGACCAGTTGCTCCATGCAGAAACCAAGCAAGAAGTGATTGGACTGCTGGAGCAGATTCAATAAAGACCAAGCCCCCAGGCCATTCAAGGCCTGGGGGATTACTCCATTCCAGGACGGCGGACCGTTTCCTTAAGACGCTCCCGCGCTCCCCCAAGTTTAAACACAAAGATGCCGGCCACAAACACCAGAACGCCGATTAGCTGATGAAGCGTGAATGGCACCTGTTGAAGCCCCAGCCATCCCCTCGTATCAAACAGCAGCGCAAGCCCGAGCTGTGAGGTCATTGTGATCGCTACAGCAAACGTCGGTCCGAGCAGCCTCATTCCCTGCACCATACAGGTAACGACCCCGACACCGATCAGACCGCTGAACCAGAACCAGGTCTGCATATGAGGCAGAAATCCGGTCATGCCCTCTCGATCCGCAAACATTCCGATCATGAATGAAGCAGCAAAGCCCAATCCAAGCACCAGCGTCGTCGTTGTCCACGTCCCCGTATGCCTGTTCACTTTCGTATTGAACACATTTTGCAGGCCGACCAGTGAGCCGGCGATCAGCGCCAAGAATAATCCCAACACCATCTAAGGTCCCTCTTTTCTATTCATAAATATTCCGGCTGACCAGCCTGCGAAGGCCGTCCCGATCGGTCACCACGATGCCGCTGCGGCTTCGCTCGACCCAGCCATGCGCGGTGAATTTGCGCAGCACCCGGTTCAGATGCCTGTAGCTGGTGCCGATCAGATTCGCGGCGTCGGCAAGATCGGCCGTGCTAAGACTGCCCCGGAACTGGCTATCGCCCTCGTCAAATGAAACGGACAACAGATAGCTCGCCAGTCTGATCTCAACCGGATATAGCAGATTGAAGCTCATCGAGGTTGATTTCGTGTAGAACTTATTCGTAATGATGTCCAGCAGAAAATGCAGCAGTGGAGAATGATCGCCTCCATATTTTCGCAGCCAGCGATATTCGACGCCAATCATATGAACCGGCGATACCGCCTCCACCGTGTTGATGATCTCACCAGCCCGGATATATTCAACGTCGCCAACGACCTCCAGCGGATTCTGGAAGGTGACGATCAGCGTCCGTCCCTCCGGGGAGGTGTTGTAGATTTTCAGTTTCCCTTTAACGAGCACATACAATGCAGTGGCCGGTTCGCCTTGCGTGCATATCAGCTCTCCCTGGTCACAACTGTACAGCTTTAAATAAGGGGTCAGCGCCTCGGTAAACACCTCACCCAATCCGTACTTGTCCATATAGTGCTGGAACTGCTTGCGATCCGCGATTTCTTTCATGGCTGCCCCCTTCTCCTATCCATCAGCTGCTCCCAAGAACCATTATTCCACTGCACTTAAAGTTTCAATATGACGACACCCGCGATCATCAATCCGATACCGATAAATTGCGGCAGCCGCATTCGCTTCTGCTTCACACCGAACCAGCCAAAGCTGTCAATCAGAAACGTCATCAGCAGCTGCGCATTCAATACCACCGCCATCGATAGCGTAACACCGACCTTCTGTATTGCCGTCACATTCGCAAAAATAATGATCGCGGCCAGCGCACCGCCGCTTAAATAAAGCGGGGAGACCTGCGCAAGCTGACTTCTGTTTCCGTCACGGATCATGATCCAGATCACGAACGCAGCTACAAAACCGACAAACTGGGTTAGCGCCGCAGCCGGCCATGTGCCGATATCTGCACTGATCCGTGTATTGGCGACGCCCTGAACCGTTATAAAAGCCCCTGCCAAAAAAGCAAACAGCAACCCTTTCATAATCTCTCTCCTTGTTCCTTCCGACTTGCTTCCTGTTTCATGTCAATTTCTAATTAAAGATGAACTTCATCCGTTTGGAAAGGACATATGTCCTGAATGACGCACCTCTGATGATAAACAGCCTTATGGACTGCGTTATAGTCAGCTTGTCGCAACTCCTTGTCCCGTATAAAATAATAGCAGATTCAAGACATCTGAACAGGAGGCGCGCCATGCGGCTAGACATGAAGACATTAACGGAATGGAGCGAGGCGTGGTGGAATAAGCTTGGCCCCATCTACCAGGAGGCCTTTACACACGGAGCCAAGCCGGAACGCGTGCTGCGGAGCATGCTGGAGCGCGGGATTGCCTGCTTGCATGCCGGAATGGTCGGGGACGAGGCCATTGCCATGGCCGTGACCGGATTTCGCGGCAAGTTGGGCAACAGGCGGCTCATCCTCGACTATATGGCTGTCCGTGACACATGGCGGGGAAAAGGTTTCGGCACACGCTTTTTCATGCACATTCGCGACTGGGCTGTACGCGAGCATCAAGTTAAAGCCATGATCATCGAAGCGGAAGCAATGGATACGGAAACAAATCGGAACCGCCTGGCTTTCTGGCATCATTGCGGTTTCATCGAAACCCCTTATGTGCATCAGTACATCTGGGTTCCGGAGCCCTATCGCGCGCTGGCACTGCCGCTGTCCCCTGATTTTCGCATCACGGACGACGGGCGTTCCCTGTTTCACGATATTACTTCGTTTCATCAGCAATCCTTTCGGAACTCTTCGTAAGAGGGCTTCAACATTAATAACCCGGAGGAGCGGTCAAGCCACCCTCCGGGTTATTCGCTTTCTCACAATGACTATTCTTCGGATGAAGAGAGAATGTGAAGGTCTCCTCCAGGAACAATTCGGCAATCATCAGGTAGCGCCACAGCATTCATATTCGTCTTGCTCCTTCCCCGATTACTTTAACGGCTCCAATCGGTACGTTAGTCCCGGCGCTGTTGAGAAAGCGCAGTACCCCTGTTCATCCGGCGTGATTTCGAACCTTTCATCCTTGCAGTACACGGCATAACTTATCCCGCTGCCGCTCGTGTCGATGATGCATCGGTTCCCGAGATTCGAGTATATGCGAGCTTCGATCAACGAGCCGGATGCCCAGCGAATATCCACTTCAAAGCCGCCTCTGGCGCGAAGACCGCGCACCACCCCTTCCCGCCACCCGTCCGGAAGCGCAGGCAGCAGCTTCATCGCAGGGCGATGCGATTGGAGCAGCATTTCGGCAATGCCGGCCGAGGCGGCAAAATTGCCGTCAATCTGGAACGGCGGATGCGCGCCCAGGAGGCTTGCATAGACCCCCCCATAGTTATAGCGCTCTCCCTCCCCGTCTTTGACCAGTCGCAGCATGTTCTTAAGCAGCTGATAAGCCCGATTCCCGTCGCCAAAGCGGCTCCAGAGCGCAACTCGCCAGCCGAGGCTCCAGCCGGTGCTTTCATCCCCGCGCCGCTGCAGCGTCACCCTCGCTGCCTCGAACCATTCAGGCGTCTCTTCAGCGGTCAGCTGCCGCCCCGGGTATACCCCCACCAGATGGGAGGTGTGCCGGTGAAACGGATCCTCGTCTTCAAAGTCCGCTGCCCATTCCTGCAGCTGGCCGTAACGCCCGATCTGCGGCGGAAACAGTCGTTCCCGGGTGCTGCTCAGCTCTCGTCGGAAATCATCATCCATGCCGAGGATGCTACTGGCCTCGATCGTGTTGGTGAACAGCTCCCAGATCAGGCTCAAATCCATCGTTGCCCCTTCACTGATCGCATAAGTTCCGTCAGCCGTGCGGAATTTATGCTCCGGCGATGTAGACGGGGAGGTCGTCAAATAGCCAGCCGGCCCTTCAATGAGCCAGTCCAGGGCGAACAGACAAGCTTCTTTCAGAATGGGGTAGGCTTCATCCCGCAAGTACTGCAGATCTCCGCCAAACGTATAGTGCTCCCACAGATGCTGGGTCAGCCAGATGCCGCCCATCTGCCACAGTGCCCAGGTGGGATCACCGTCCCCGTAATTGCCCACCGGCGCAGTCTGCCCCCATAGATCGGTGTTATGATGAGCGACCCAACCTCTGGCTCCGTAATGAACCGCGGCGGTTACGGCACCATTCTGGGCCAGATTGCCGATCATATCGAGCATCGGGCGATGACATTCAGCCAGATTGCAGACTTCGGCCGGCCAATAGTTCATCTCTGCATTGATGTTCAGTGTCCAGTTGCTGCTCCACGGCGGACGTATGGACGCATTCCATATGCCCTGCAGATTCGCTGCCTGCGTGCCGGGACGCGAGCTGGAGATGAGGAGATATCGCCCATAGTGGAACAGCAGCTCCACCAGCCCCGGATCCGAGGCCCCGTACTGCACAATGCGCTCTTCCGTGTCCATTTCTGCGCAGCCGGCCACGCTGTCCCCGAGCCGCAGATCGACACGGTCAAACAGACGGCGGTAATCCTGCATATGCCGCTCAAGGAGCTGTGAATAGTCATGCTGCAGCGCCGCTGCCAGATGCCGCTCACAAGCATCTGTTGCAACGTCCGGGCCGGCCGGCATCTTGTCATAGCCGCTGAAGCTGGTCGCCGCACTGATAACCAGAACCGCTTCGGTCGCTCCATACACATGGATGCCTCCGGCATCGGCATAGACCTGACCGTCCGTGCTTGCGACATGCAGCTGTCCTTCAAATGCCACTCCCTTGCCCGGCCCGGAATCCGCATACCGAACCGGCTTGTCGGCTGACACGTAGCTTGGTTCCAAACGTACAGGCGCATGTCCGCGTATCTTGCAGGCCTGATCCTCCATCAGCAGAACATGACGGAGCTGGCTCTCCAGCCGCGCATGGACATCCAGCGCTCCAGGTACACTGGCACGCAGCTTCAGCACAATCAGCTGATCCGGGAATGATGCAAACATCTCCCGAACATAAGCAACCTGACCGACACTGTACTCGGTCCGATGAACAGCGCGCGTAAGATCCAGTGTGCGCCGGTAGGAATGGAAGATCGGGCCATGATCAAAGCTCAGACGTAGATCGCCAAGCGGCATATAGGATTCCGTGTAGGGCCCCAGCATCTTCCGGCCCAGCTGGTCCGCTTCCGCATAACGCCCCTCCCGCGTAAGCTGCCGAATAACCGGGAGAACCTCCCGTGCAGCCGGATTGTTCCAGTCCCTCGGATATCCCGACCATAGCGTATCCTCGTTCAAGCTAATCGTCTCCCGCTCCACGCCGCCGTAGATCATCGCACCCAGACGGCCGTTGCCGATCGGCAGCGCTTCGGTCCATACCGAGGCGGGTTTGCCGTACATCAGTTTTTTGTTCTCTTGCATGCTTAACTACCTCCGTTTCTCTTTCAGTAGATGGAATTGAATTGCCTTGTTTTCTCTTGCGATGTCTAAATATCAGATCCATGATTAACCATCTGGTCGATGGACCATGTCCAGATCTTGCATGTAAAAGAGCCCGTTGTCGCTAATGTCAACGTTCCGGCATGTTTCTACCGTGATCAGCCCAAGCGACTCCAGCGTCCCGGTCCGGCTTCCCGTCACGTCCACCTCATTGCCCTGAAATACCAGCCCTTCCGTCCCATGCACTGACAGCAGAAGTGCTGCTGTACCCTCGAACCGATTCCCCTCGATGCGAATATTGCGATGCACCGGATCAGCACCGGAGCCCGCCTCGTTCTCGGGCGCAATTCGAATGACCGGATGCCCCGCACCGCCGCAGCCAATAAACACGTGGTCTGCAATGAGCATATTTCGAACGGCACCCGACTCATACCAAGAATTGGCGTCGCCTGCAACCAGAATGGCGCTCATGGTCATCTGTTCAAACCGGTTGCCGCGAATGATCGTTTCAACAATCTGGACTCCCCCCTTTTTTCTTGATAGCGCTATCATTTTTGGCCAATCCGGTTTTCTATATAGGTTCCATGTTACTGGATGTGCCACTTTTTGAATAGGTACCTTTTTGAGCGGAGGGTACATTTCGTATGATTCCAGGGCTGCTCAACGGCTTGAATACGGCAATTTCAAGAAGCCGCATATATGAAGCCTGCAATCATCCTCGCCTTTATGCATCCGGGTAGGCATGCGGTGCTTGTGCTGACAGGCTCCATCTATGGTTGCGGTCACTTTCTCACGTCCGTGCTCGCCACCGATCCGGATATCACGCAGAAAAGCAGCTCAAAATGAGCTGCTTATGTCATCATTCATTGCTTTCCAGTTCACCTTCAAGCTCCAAATACCGCTCGTGCAGCATCTGCAACTCTTCATCTGAAGCCTGCCAGTATTGGCGTTGATGGCTCTCCAGCAAAGTCTCCAGCATGCTGTGATAAGCCCAGCGATTATTGTCCCGCATCTGCTTGCTGCGCTGTTCATCAGCCACGTATTCCTTGTGAACCGCTGAGAAAATCCAGGAATCCACTTCATGGGTTGTCGCCGCCAGACCCAGCAGGTTTTCGATGCGATCCGCGATTTTCTGCGCGCCATGATAATCATGCTTCAGCAAGCCGTCCATCCATTTGGGATTCAGCAGCCGGGTGCGAACCCCGCGCTGCACCGACTTCCGCACTTCCTCGGTCAATGCCCGCTCACCCGTCGAATCGGTGATGTATATCGCTGCTTTTGTCCCTTTGGCGATCTCTACCGATTTGGCCAATCCTCCGAAGAACTCGTAATAGTGGTCCAAATCCGTAACTTCGTGCTCGTGATTGCTGCGGATTTGCGAAACAATATCCACCGCAGCCAGATTCGCCTTGTAGAGGTCATACATGTCTTCGCCCCTGTACTTCGAGCTGTATACATGCTTCAGACTGCTCATAAAGGCCTCGCCCAGCTGGCTTTCATCCTCCCACTGCTTCGTCTCGATGAGCTTGGTGACCGATGTGCCGTACTCCCCTTCGGCAGGTCCATATATGCGTGCGCATGCCAGATCCCATGCTTCGTTATGTCCTGCGCCAGCCAAGCGAAGCTGTTCATACAGCTTCACCGAGTGTCGCTTGAACAGATTCTGGTCCATTGGCTCATCCAGCTCGGAAATGTCTTGAAAAATCCGATGCAGCATAATCATCTGCTCAGGGAACATATCCCGGAAGAAACCGCAAATATGTACGATGACATTCAGCCGCGGCCTATTCAGCTCTGCCAGGGGAACAATTTCATACGCCATCGGCATCATAGCTCCCCGTTCTTTAATTCTGACGCCGAGATACGCCAGAATCTGGCCCAGCGTCTCGCCTTGTGTTCGCGATGTTTCCAGCCCCCACATCACAAGCGCTGTGGTATCCGGATATTGATGGTGAGACTTATAATACAGTTTCAGTGTATTCTCTGCGATTTTCCATCCACTGGAAGCGGCTGTTTGTGTGGGGATGGCTCTTGGGTCGAACTGCACCAGATTGTACCCTGACGGGAGAACCTCCGGGTTCCGAATATAATCTCCGGCAAGGCGTACCGGCACATACTTCCCATCGAGCGCTGACAAGAGCTGCTGGATTTCCTGCTCTGCATTTGTGGAATGGTACGCCGCCATCCCTTTCTCCCATAGTTCCTGCCAGCGTGCCTGAAGCTCCTCGTTTAGCCCGCCGGGGGCATCCGGAATACTGGACGTTTGCATGAAGGACCGCACGGCTTGCTCGACATGCTCATCCACCGTTCGCAGCTTATCAATATGCTGCCCATCCAGCAGTTGATCATAATCCCAGCCGAGTGTCGTGGCATAGATTCGCTGCAAGGAGCCAAGCGCACGGTTATCATGGCTTAAGATCATTCTCATATGACCTGCCGCCTGCTCGTGGGTATAGCCCTCACCCAGAACATGCAGTCCTTCGGGGATCAAGGATCTTCGCATTCGGTACAATTCGCTTTCGATCTGCTCCAGATCATCGGCTTCAAGCGACAGCGCTTCAGCCTGCTCCTGCAGCCTTCTCCACAGCCCCGGAAGCCGCGCCGGATTCAGCCGCTCCGCTTCCCTGTATTCGTGCAGCAGCCCTTCAAGCGCTGCATATTCCCCATACAGGCCGCTAGCTGTAAATGGCGGGGATTGATAGCCGAGAAGGACAGCATGGGTTCTTCGTTTTGCAATCATCGCCTCCGAAGGATTCCCGACATAATAGGCATAAAAGTGAGGAAGATCCGAAATCATGGCATCCGGCACACAGTCTCCGGACATGCCGCTCTCCTTGCCTGCCATAAACTCAATCGTGCCATGGGTCCCGACATGCAGGATGGCATCCGCCTTGAACTCGTCCCGGATATACTGGTAAAAGGCCAAATACTGATGGTGCGGCAGCAGGCTTTTATCATGGTAGGCCGCTTCGGGATTTTCATGCACGCCCCGGCTCGGCTGCAGTCCGATAAACAAATTCCCGCTGATCAGACCAGGGATTTTGAACGCCTCGTTCTCGATCGTCATTATGCTTCCCGGCGCCTCTCCCCACTGCTCACGAAGCTCATCTTCTCGTTTGGCAAATACCTGGTTATTCTTCACATACTGATCGGTGCTGATCCTGGGAAGAGATTCAGACCAGCGCTCATCCGCCCAGTCACCGGAATTGATCAGCCCTTCCCGAAGGAAGCGCTCCTTTAATTCTGCACCGGTAAATGTATCGGTCTCGTAGCCATGCGCTTTCAGTGCGGCTGTCAACCTGGAGATCGACTCGAATGTATCTAACAATGAGGCTTGAAAAAGATTCCCTTCTCCCGGCGGATAATTGTATCCGATAATAGCAATTCGTTTCTCCGATTGCGGCTTGCTGCGCAGCGCCAAATACCGCCGGATCCGGCTGACCAATCGGTGTGCCCGCTCTTCGATCAGCTGCAGCTCCTTGGTATGCAGCTGCATCTCCTCATCATAGTCACGCGTGCTCAAGGCAGCAACCGGCAGTGTATCTATGCTCCCGTCGAGCTCAGGCAGCATCATCTGCACGAGGAATTCGGAAGGGGTCAGGCCTTGGGCGGATAGTTCCCAGTCGGAACGTTCCCTGCGTGTCAGGAAAAAGGGATGCAGCATCGGCGCCTCCAGCTCTTTTAACATGGACAACATTTCTTCGCTCTTGCCCCCGGTAGGCCCTGCCCCCAGCCGGAATGGCACAAAATTGACGATCAGGTCCACCTTGTTGCCAGAGGTCCCGCCGTGCATGAGCAAATCCTTCAACCTCTTCGGGTCCACGCGGACGAGGGAAGCGAATGCAACGGGCAGAACATTGGCGAAGGGCCGGATGTCCTGTATGATGCTGCCTACAATGTCACCTGTATGGAGCGGATAGCTGTAGCCCATGAACAGCACGGCTACCGTCGGCAGTTCTTTCCGGACAGGCACGGTGAGGCGATAGGCCTCTATTGAATCGAAGGGCCGCTTCAGACACGGGTCATAGATGCCTGCCGCTTTAAGTGCAGCGGGCGGCTCCACCGCCGGCCAATCCAGCTTTTTCCCTAGCCTAGCTGCAATGTAACCGAGCATATGCTGCATATTATGGATGCCTGCATGTCTCCAGTATTCAACAAGCGATCGGTAGCATTCGAGATCCTCTCGGCACTCAGCCTGATCGGCAGAAGCGTGCGGCTTTCCGTGTTGGTGCTTGCCGGCAATGTCATCGTAACGCAATGAGCCTAACCGGAACAGCTCCTGAATCCCTTCCGCATTCCCCCCTACAATGACCTGCTCCGTATCGAGAGCTGCGCATATTCTATGGAGACGAGACAGGGTCTGAGCAGGCGTGCCGTGCGGATCATGAATAATAAACTCGGCCTCCTCGGCCCTAGCTTTCACCCGCTCCCATTCTTCCTCCGATAACTCTCCTTCAATATTAAAAATGGATAACGCGATACGACTGCGAAGCGATGTCTCCATGTTGGTATACATCAGCGATAAATCCTTCATGGCCGCATGCGAAGTTGTAAAGATCACGATCTTCAATCTTGTTGCCTCCTTTCTGGATGTGAAGCGGTACCCGGTCATCGTTTGGTCAGACGAACTGCGGTAGCTACGCCTTCTTCGTCCATATTCTCAAGCTTCCTGTATGCAGCACCCAGCGCTTGCGCCAGCTCTTTCGAGCGTCCCAATTTGACAAATCCCTGTTCCGTGTCCAGCACGAGACATGGAATTCCGGAAGCGCGAATAGGCTCGGCAGCACTGAGGCACTCCTTCCAGACGTCGGCATAGGAAGTAAGACCGCTTGGACTTTCATTGGCCCGGCCATCAGTGACAAGAATGATCATCGGCAGCGTGTCATTGTTTCTGCGCTTCTCCAGCTCCAGCGTTTGGTAAGCTTTGACAAGCCCGGCTGTCAGCGGTGTCTTTCCGCCCGTAGGGATGTCCCGCAAATGCTTGGATGCTGCATCAACACTGCGCGTAATCGGGAGCACATACTCGGCTTCTCCTTTTCGAAAGGCAATCATGCCGATACGGTCCCGCTTAACGTAGGCATCCTGAAGGAGGGACAGAATGCCGCCCTTTACAGCGGCCATTCGTTTCCGAGCTGCCATCGAGCCGCTGGCGTCCACCACGAACAGCAGCGAGGCGCCCACGCTGCTTTCTTTTTTCTTCTGACGCAAATCTCCGGGCTCGATTGCGAACGCAAGCCCGTCCCTCTTCTCGCGAATCGTCTGGAAGGGAGCAGCTGCACGAATCGTAGCATCAAAAGCGACATCTGCCTGCACCTTTCGGTGCGGAGTCACAGCACCTACGACACGTCCTTTATTCATGTTGGCATGGGCTCGCCCCCTTTTGCCCAGTCCTCCATCAGCCATCTTCCGCCGAAGATTATAATCCAGGGGCTGAAGCCGGAAACCGTCGTCCGGAAGGATGATCCGGTCTTCTGAAGCGGATAAGCGCTGCCCTTCCTCATCCTCATCCCTGGACGCAGAAGGGTCTGAAGCCGGACTGGATGTGGTTGTCATTCGGCCGGAGCCGCTCGCCGCGTGATCCGGGGAGCCGTCTGGGGAACGTGAATCGCGTGAGGTATCATCCTCCGGCGAATGGCCTGGCTGCTCTGCGGAATCTGGAGCTGCCGGAGAATGGTCTGCAGCACGAGACTCATCAGCTACTGCACTCATGAGATGAGGCAGCACACACTCCGCAATTTCTCGAATGTCGGAAGAAGTGACCTCCCCTCGTTCATCCCAGGCTGCCGCCGCTCTAGCACCTTCAATAAGAGCCAGCTCGGCCCGGGAGCTGGCAATGCCCGCTTCCTTGGCGATGGAAGCCGCCAATTGGAGCATTGACGCCCCCACCTTAATGCGGGGCAGCGTGCGCGCTGCGGCCTCCATTCGTTGCCGAAGCGCTTCATCCTGTGCCCGATACCGGTGTACAAACGCATCCGGATCGCGCTCATATTGAAGCTGACGGCGAATGATCTCGACTCTGGACGTCAAGGATTCGGCTGTATCCAATGCGATGCCATAACCGAAATGGTCCAGAATGGGAGAAGGTATCCCTCCTTCTTCCGCATCCATTGCTGCAAGAAGCATAAAGCGGCTGCTTCGGACGGCAGATATCCCTTCTCTATGCAAATGAATGACACCCATGCTGAAAGCACGAACGATTTCCTTGATGATGGTTTCCGGCAGCAGATTCAGATGATCCGTGAGGAGCAGCTGTCCGTCAGCTTCCGCGAGCAACCCAGGCTGGTGAGTCATCGTTCTGCCTTGTACAATGGCGGCTGCATCCCATGCACCAAGAAGGCGGTCTGCGGTCACATTTGCGGGTACGGATATGCTTCTTCGGGTTCCCAGAAGAGCAGCTGCCCCGCGCAAAAGCAAGCTTTTGCCTGCACCGGGAGAACCGCTGAGAAGAACGCCGCCGCTAGCCGGATTTATGAAATAGAGCAGGATCGCCCGTTTCGCCCTCTCCTGTCCTACTATAGCGCTAAACGGATACACGGGAGCGGCATGCATCAGCTCCTTCGCCTTC
Source organism: Paenibacillus sp. 7541 (assembly GCF_002276395.1). Classification (NCBI taxonomy): domain Bacteria; kingdom Bacillati; phylum Bacillota; class Bacilli; order Caryophanales; family Paenibacillaceae; genus Paenibacillus; species Paenibacillus sp. 7541. The sequence continues at coordinate 280,070 of NZ_NQLZ01000001.1, forward strand.
ATCTTGCCTGTACCGATCCTGCTGAATTTAGTACGCCTTGCAGCTTCTGCTCCATGCCGCCGGCCTCTTCAAACGGCTTCCTCCGCATGCGGTGAGGCAGGACGAGATAAGCGGCTTCCTGCATATGAGCAGGATTGACAGTTTCTTGTCCATGCCAGGCCGCTAGCGTTGCAGCCGTTTTGATCAGGGTGATGTCCGATCGGTGGCCTTCCACCTCTAGGGCGATGCCAATGCTTGCAGCCAGTTCGAGCATATCGTCTGGTATCCGAACCTGATCCAGCCGATTCCGGGCCTGAAGGATCTGGTTCAGCATCTGTTCCTGCTCTAACGCGTATTGCTTTACAAATGCGCCAGGATCACGCTCATAATCCATTCGTCTTCGAATCACCTGCGCGCGCTCCTGAACATCCCGTTCACCGCCAATCTCAACAGAGAGACCAAATCGGTCGAGAAGCTGCGGACGCAGGGCCCCCTCTTCCGGATTCATCGTCCCCACCAAGATGAAGCGAGATGGGTGCGAATAAGAGATGCCTTCCCGCTCCACCGTATTGACTCCCATCGCAGCTGCGTCCAACAGGACATCCACGATATGGTCGTCCAGCAGATTAATTTCATCAATATACAAAATGTGGCCGTGCGCCGCAGCCAGCAATCCGGGCTCAAATTTCTTTTCTCCCGTTTTGATTGCATGCTCAATGTCCAGCGCTCCGACCACACGATCTTCCGTTGCACTGACGGGCAGATTAACGACATTCAGATCAGGTACAAGGCCTGCTAAAGCGCGGACCGTGGTGGACTTGGCTGTTCCTTTCTCACCTCGAATCAGCACGCCTCCTAACCTCGGATTAATGACATTCAGAATGAGTGCCAGCTTCATGCGTGTCTGACCTACAATAGCCGTAAAAGGATATTGCTGCTGTATATGCTCCACTGCGTTCCTCTCCTTATTTCTGTATTAAACCCGTAATCCGGCAGATCGGCTTCCCGTGCTCCGGCGCAGCCTCAATATGTGCCTTCACGCCAAAGACGCGGCCAAGCAGATCTGGTGTCAGCACTTCGGTTGGAGATCCGAAGCCCTCGATCTCTCCTGATCTCATAGCTAGAATATAGTCCGAATAGACTGACGCATGATTCATATCATGCAGCACCATGATCACCGTCATCTTAAATTGTTGATTCAGTTCTCGAACCAATTCTAGAATCTCCAGCTGATGGGCAATATCCAGATACGTGGTCGGCTCATCCAGAAGCAGCAGTTCCGGCTGCTGCGCCAGCGCCATTGCAATCCAGGCCCGCTGTCTCTCTCCGCCTGAGAGCGTGTGCAGCAAACGATCCCCATAAGTGGTTAACCCTGTTGCCTCCAGCGCCCAATCTGCAATCTCCCGATCCTTCGCACTAACGCGGTTCCAATAAGGCTGATGCGGTGTTCTTCCATACCCCACCAACTCCTTGACCGTAACTTCGATCTGCTCTTGGGTTTGAGCCATATATGATAACTGCCTGGCCACTTGCTTGCCGCTTAGACTGGACATCGCCTTGCCATCCAGGAGCACCTGACCAGCCGCCGGTTTCAGCTGCCGGGCCAGCGCCTTCAGCAGCGTGCTCTTCCCGCAGCCATTCGGCCCAATGATGCTGTACACCGCCCCCGCCTCAAAGGCGATGTTCAAATGTTGAATAATGATTCTGTCACTATACTTGAGCGATAGACGATCGGTCTCCAAGCGATTCATGCTCTCTTCCTCCTTAACAGATACAGGAAAAAAGGCGCTCCAATCGCCCCCATTATGATTCCAACCGGCAGCTCGATCGGCGAGAACATAATTCTTGCCAGCGTGTCGCAGAACGTCAGCACCGCAGCCCCTAACAGGGCCGAAGATGGGATAAGCATCCGGTAATCAGAGCCGACTAAGAGCTTGGCGATATGTGGAATGACCAGACCGACGAATCCCAGCAAGCCCGCAATGCTGACAGCACTGGCCGCAAGCAGCGTAGCGGTTGCCGTGATCAACAAGCGTGACAGCTCCACCCGGGTCCCCAGATTGCGTGCATTCACATCACCCAGCATCATAATGTTCATTTGCTTGGAGAACATCATCGCCAGACCAAGGCCGATGATCGAATATGGCAGAATGATGGCGAGGTCTGGCCAGCTTTTGGCCGCGAGACCTCCAACCATAAAGATAAGGGCGCCATGTACCCGATCGCTGTAAAAAGTAAGCATTGCCGAGATGCCGGCCCCCAAGAAAGCAGAGACGGCGACGCCCGCCAGAACGATCCTGAGCGGACTGACACCGTCTTTCCAGGCCAGTAAATAGATAATAAAAGCAGCAAGAGTCGCACCAACAAAAGCTGCTGGGGTCAAAAGGTAATCATACTGGGGTACAACGACAAGCAGAAAAATTCCGAATAACCCCGCTCCGCTGGAGACCCCGATAATGTGTGGGTCTGCCAGCGGATTGCGCATGACTCCTTGCAGCAGCGCGCCGGAGACGGCCAGGTTCGCGCCAACAACCATCGCCACCAGTGTCCGCGGCAGACGGATATTCCAGATAATATCCCGATGCATACCAGACAGATCATACTGCAGGATGCTGTTTACGATATCTCGCAGCGGTACCATAACAGCCCCGGTCGAGATGCTGAATAAACATGCTGCCATGGCAGCTGCCGTAAACAGTATCAGCATGGATACACGCCGGATGGACTTATTGAGCATCACCAAAGAGCTCCGGATACACCATGGACGCTAAATACGTCAGAGATTCATCATATTGAAGCCCCGGGTTGGTCAAGAACAGGTCGGACGGAACAAGGATGACACGCTGTTCCCTAACCGCCCTGATGGACGCCCAGGCTGGGTTGCCTTCCAGTTCTTCCTGGATCTTTTGCTCACCAGCAGCCCGCTGCCCATGAATGATGAGAAAGATATAATCGGGGTCCTGCTGGACCAGCGTCTCCATGCTGTATGGTGTCGTTGTCGGACTGTTCGGAGATGGTTCTAGCGTCTCGGCTGCATTGGTCAAGCCGAGCATTTTCGCAATTTCAAGCCCGGTCGTGCCATTCTTCTGAATGGAGATCCCGCCTGGTGTAACATTCAGGTTGATGAAGGTGCGCTTCTCCTTCGGCAATTGAGCCAATACAGCGTCCACCCTCTCGTCCAATGCTTTCAGCTTCTCTGGCAGCTGGTCTTCTGTGCCGGCGATTTTCGCCATCCACTCAGCCTTGGATTTCATGTCCTCATAGCTGGACAGGCTCATCAAAGCGACCGGAATCTCGCTGCTCTCCAGCGCTTGAATCAGATCTTTGTGAAACCGAGTCTGACCGATGACAAGATCCGGCCTTAGCGCCACCACTTGCTCAAGATTGATCTGACTGACTGTACCGACAGAGGTGATCGATTCTGCCTCACCCGGAATGGATACGCCGGTAGCATCCATCCGACCCACTGCCTTGCCGCCAACGGCATATAACAGATCCAAGTACTCGGGTGAGAGGACGACAATACGCTCAGGCTGATGCTGAAGTGTTATGGTGCGGTCTGCCGCATCCTGAAACGTCATGAACGGTCCCTCAGCCGTTGTTGAATCCGATTCGGAGAGCTCCGGAGAAGCTTCATTGTGCGTTTCTGGAGAGCTGTCATTTAATCCCGAAGTGGCTGGGCTTTCACTGCCTCCACATGCCGACATCATGATCGCGAAGCACACGAGAAGTATAATTACGGCTGTGAGGTAAGATTTCTTCTTTTGCTGATGAGTTCGTATAAACATGGACCTGTTCTCCCCCTGAGATGTATGCTTTTAAACCCAAATCACGGATTCTGGCGCACTATAGTGATGTAAAAATTACGATTTAATGCAATGTTTCTTTACCAGCTTGCCTTTTTCACGCCCGGAATGTGCCCTTTATGAGCCAGTTCACGGAACACGATTCGAGACACGCCGAATTTGCTGATGTAACCTCTCGGTCTGCCGCTGACGGCGCATCGATTGTGAAGCCTTGTCGGTGACGAATCCCGGGGAAGCTTTTGCAGGGCGGCATAATCGCCTTGATCGATCAAGGCTCTGCGTTTCGCTGCATACTTAGCTACCAACTGCTGACGTTTCTCCTCTTTCACTACTTTTGATTTTTTGGCCAATGTAGGGTAACAACTCCTTTTCTTATTTTGATTATTCGTTCAAGGCGGTCTTCAGCGCCTCCAGATTCTGACGCATGATGGAAATGTAGTCGAGATTGGCCGCGATGTCCTCTTGCGTCAATCCTTCGATTGGATTGAGCACGGAAGTCGAAGCGCCGATCTCCGCCGCAATCGCTTCTGCCACTTTAGAGGACACAAGCGTTTCGAAGAAAATGGTCTTCACTTCATGTTCCTTCGCAAATTCAATCACGCTCGCCATTTGGGCAGCGGATGGCTCTTGATCGGGAGACAGACCCGCAATCGGAACTTGAGTCAGGCCATACTCTCTCGCTAAATATCCAAATGCGGAATGCTGGGTAATAAAGTCCTTGCGTTTGGAATCCTTCAAGCCATCCCGAAACTCCTGATCCAGTGCCTCAAGCTTGCTGATGTAAGCGTCAGCGTTTGCTTTGAAAGCTTCCTTATGCTCCGGAGCTGCTGCGGACAATCCTGCTTCGATGTTGCGCACCTGCTCGATCGCCAGAACGGGTGAGAGCCATACATGCGGGTCTAATCCACCATGATCATGGTGATGATGTCCGCTCTCTCCGCCATGGTCATGCTCGTCGTGGCTGTCCTCGCCTTCATGCTCATGGTCATGCGCATGCTCGTCATGGCTGTGCTCACCTTCATGATCATGATCATGCGCGTGCTCCTCATGGCTGTGCTCACCCTCATGGTCATGGTCATGCGCATGCTCGTCATGGCTGTGCTCGCCTTCGTGGTCATGATCATGTGCGTGCTCCTCGTGGCTGTGCTCGCCCTCATGGTCATGATCATGTGCGTGCTCCTCATGGCTGTGCTCACCCTCATGATCATGGTCATGACCGTGGTTGTGGGAATGTCCCCCGTCCGGATCTTCAATAATTTCAAGCCCCTTACTTGCCTCAATCACGGTCAGGTCACTGGCGTTGATGCTGCCGAGTACCTGGTCAATCCAGCCTTCCATGCCAGCACCGTTGTATACAAGTACATCTGCTTCTGCAATTCCTGCCATATCCTGAGGAGTCGGCTCCCAATCATGCGGTTCAACGCCCGCTGGAACCAAATTCTCTACCTCTGCCAAATCGCCCGCTACCTGACGGGTGAATTCGTACATCGGGTAGAAGCTTGTTTTAATTTTCAACGGTGAGGATGCGGCTGTAGTCTCTGACGGATGATCGGTAGAAGGATTGTTCCCCTCACTTGCCGATTTACCTGTACCGCAGCCAGCAATCGCCAGCACAGCGGATAAGGATAAAGCGGTGATTGTTCGCTTAAAGCTTTTCATATGCATTGTACCTCCGATATTGATTTAATTTTTGATTGCGATGTTGGATACCAAGCAGTTTCTGGACGATTACTGCTGCAACAAGGAATGCTAATAAAATCAGTGCAATGGTCGCTCCCGGGGGCGTATTTAAATAATAGGAAGCGGTGAGCCCCGAGAAAACACCGCATAGACCAACAGCAACGGCAATCACAGCTGCCGCGAGAAAGCCAGATGCCAGCCGAAGCGCTATGGAGGCGGGCAATACGATCAGCGCCGACACAAGAAGCACCCCCACAATCGGCATGGCAGCCGCTACCGTCATTCCGGTAAAAACAGCAAACATAAATGAGAGCAGCGAGACCGGCGTTCCGGATACGAAAGCCGTCTCCTCATCAAAAGCAAATTGATAGAGCGGTCTACGCAGACCGATGAAAAACAGCACTCCGGCCATAGCGACGATCGCAATCAGCCGAAGCTGGGTATCACTGACGGCAACAATCGAGCCGAAGAGGTAGGCGCTGAAGCTTTTGCTTAGATTAGGGCTAAAGCTCATCAGAACAACCGCAATCGCCAGCCCCGAGGTCAACATAATAGCCACCGGAACCTCGCTATATGTACGGTAAACCCTTCGCAGCTGCTCAATGATCAGTGCCCCCAGAACAGCCACGGCGAACCCGGTTAGAACTGGATTCAGATTCATGAGCGAGCCCAGCGCCACCCCTGCCAGCGACACATGAGAGAGCGTATCCGCCATCAATGCCTGCCGTCTCAGCATCAGGAACAGACCAAGTACAGGACCGATAATGCCGATCAGGCCTCCTGCGATAAAGGCCCGCTGCATGAATTCGTAACCGAGCATTGCCATCCCCCATTCTCCTTTCGCTCCAGGCGGACGATACGATCCACATAGGGATCGATTTCTTCCAAGGAATGGGTGACCATGATCACCGTCTTGCCCTGCTCCTTAACATAACCGCTGAGCAGCCTGTATAGATCCGCACGGCTGGCCGCGTCCAGCCCGGTGGTAGGCTCGTCGAGAATAAGCACATGCGGCTCTTGGGCCAGCGCTCTGGCCATGCATATCCGCTGCTTCTGGCCTCCTGACAATTCCCCGATCCTGCGGTTGCGATACTCCCACATGCCGACTTCCTTCAGGCTCCGTTCCACCATTTCATGATCTCTCGCCGTAAACCGTCGAAACCATCCAAGTCGGTTGTAACGTCCTGAACGGACAAGCTCAATGACTTTACTTGGAAATCCTGCATTAAAAGACGCAACCTGCTGCGGTACGTATCCAACCGACAATTTCGTCCCGTCCTCCAGCACACGCGTAAATCGGGCAGTCCCGCGCCATGGCTTGATTAAGCCGAGCATCAATTTGAGCATCGTCGATTTGGCCGCGCCATTGGGACCCGAGATGGCAGTGAATTGACCGGCATAGATATCCAGCGTCAAATTCTCAATGACCGCTTCATCTCCGTAACCAAACACGACGCCCTGCATGGAAGACAAAATCATCCCTCCTCCCCCTTTCGCAAATTTCAAAACAAACCAACGACATCAACATGTAAAAATTACGATCTAAGCTTAATTTTTAAAGCGACTCTTCTCGTCACTCGCCTATCTAATATCTAAGACGAAGCATGAATCGCATGAACGCTGATTTCCCCGCGGCTGATTGAAGCAGCTTACCGGGTTTCACGGTGCAGCGTATATCTTTTTAAGCGAGGACAATATTTGCGCATTTCCAGACGTTCAGGATGCGTTCTCTTATTCTTGGTTGTTGTGTAATTGCGATCCCCAGTTTCGGTGCATGCCAAAGTAACAATCACTCTCATCTCTGTTCCATCTCCTTTTATTCGTAACCATTACGATTAATATCATGTATGAATATAGGCAATAATCGCTAATCTGTCAACAACTGATTTTCTACAACCATTCAAAATTTCAAATATTCTGGATGCAAACCAAGTGTACTTTCCCAAGCAAAGGATACATGGACGCTCTTCTCGATCGGACAAATACAAAACCGCGCACGGTCCCATGCGCGGTTTCCTTTGGTCGTATTTAATTATTAACTTAACCGAGCCCAAGGATTCGGCTGATCATGCTACTGACATTGATCACATAATCCATAAATTTCGAAACGATGATTGGAAATTTTGAAATTCGCAGGCAGGTCAATAGACTGGTCCATCGGGCAGTAATCAAGAGGCAGCGTTTTCTCACAACTCAGACATATCAAGTGATGATGGTGATGTGTGGAGCAGCAGCCTTTAAATTTCAAGCCGCCATCCAAAAAGTAGTACTGCTCCAGAACCCCCATCTCACTAAGCAGCCGCAAATTCCGATATACGGTATCAAAGCTGACGCTCGGATACTGCTGCTTCATTTTGTCATACACATCTTTTGGGGACAAATACCCTTCATCATCTGTAAAAATCTGGGCCAGCGTTCTCCGCTGGTCGGTGACACGCAGCCCGTTTCTCGACATCGCGTCCGTAATCTGGTGGATTCGTTCGGATTTATTCATCACGTTTAACCCCTTTTCGGTTTCCGTAAGGCATTTCACACCGCTTAAGCAACTCAAATCTGCTTTACTGACAAAAACATTATTTATTATACAATAAACCACATAAGAGTTTAAACTCAAACCGGTGTATGTCCCCTCGTCCTGGCATGGCATGCTTCTGTTCAAGGCAGAAAAAAACAAGCTCATATTCCCCTGGTGATCATTTCTACAAATCGATTGACAGAACAAGAACCTGTCCCGCTTCGGCATACAAAAAAATCCCACCGCATCAACGATTCGGTGAGATTTCCTCAGCAAAGCAGCCCGGCTACGATCCGGTGGATGACTTCACATGGTTTGCTGTCTTGCAACGTACTCATCTCTTAACAGACCATAGTAAATCAGGTCTTCATAATGCTCCCCCTTGCGCGCATGCTGTCTCAGGGTGCCCTCGTACTGCATGCCGATCTTCTCCATGACCCGGCCGGATGCCGGATTTTTGCCAAAATAACGCGCAAAGATCTTATTCAAGTCGAGCTTTTCAAACCCGTATTGGATCATGCCCTTCGCCGCTTCCGTACAATAGCCGTTATTGTTGTACTTTCTGCCGACCCAGTAGGCCAGCTCCCCAAGATTGAAGTTCCGGTGGATGCCGAGGCTGATCGCACCGATAACATATTGTTCTTCCTTATGTACAATCGCCAGCTCAAGGGAGCGCCCGGCGGCAAAGTTGTCCGCATGCGTTCCGATCCATCGTTCAGCCACCCCGTCCCCATAAGGATGAGGAATATACAGTGTCATGTCCGCGATGAACGGATCGCCTGCCAGTTGTTGCACAACCGGGGCGTCCTCCAGCCGGAACGGTCGCAGCAGCAGTCGGTCTAACGGAATGGTTGGCAATGGTCTCATCGTTACTCTCTCCCTTTGTCTGTGTGGTATTCATCCTGATCCGTCTTGCTCACAAGTTTTATCGACCATTATATTCCACAGACCGGGGCTTGGCAATACCAATAACACCATGTGCAAGGGGAAAGGAAAATCGCCCCAGCGCGGATGTCATGATAAACTAGAAGGGAATGGATGCTAACCTGCGATATCGATAAAGGATGACCCTGTATGCAGGTTCGGCAGAACGCACACACAAGAGAGGAGCATGTCGTGTGAAATGTATCATTTTTGATCTCGATGGCACGCTGGGAAATACATTGCCTTTATGCATTGCCGCTTTCAAAGCATCGATAGAGCCGCTTGCAGGCCGGTCGCTCACTGATCAGGAGATTATCGCAACCTTCGGCCCTTCCGAGGAGGGAACTGTGCAAGCCTTGATTCCTGATCACTACGATCAGGGCGTTGAGGATTATCTTAAAGCTTATCGCGAGCTGCATCACATGTGCCCGGCTCCCTTTCCGGGCATCGCCGCATTGCTGGATCAGGCGCAAGCGACTCAGGTTGCCCTCGCGCTCGTTACGGGCAAAGGCGCCCGCAGCACCGAAATTACACTGGATCTCTTCGGCATACGCTCGTATTTTCGCGTGATCGAAACCGGTTCTCCGCAGGGACCGCGAAAAGTGGAGGGAATCCAGCATGTGCTGCAGCAGCTTGATGTGAAACCCGAAGATGCGCTCTATGTAGGCGATACCCCAAGCGACATCGAGTCGTCCAGAACTGCCGGTATTCCGGTAGCGGCCGCTGCCTGGGCTGACACCTCCGATGCGGAGCTGCTGCGGTCGTATCACCCGGATCAGCTGTTCACGACAATTGACGATTTCAAGCAGTACATCGAAACCTGGGCTCGCGCTTAGCATAGCGTACAGGCTTCAGTTCAATAGCTGCCGTCATATGCTGTTCGCAACATAAGATTATTACCTAAATCCGTTAGTTAAGACCCTCCATCTGCGATAAATTGATCTACCCTTCCCGCGCATGCACAGCCCCAAACATCCGCACATGCCCATCCGATGATTTCTAATCATCGATATGCCAGGGGAAGGCAGATCATGAAGACGAATTACGCTGCATGCCAAAAAGCGCTGCACGGCAAGCCTCGGCTTGCCATACAGCGCCTGTCCCCAATTCCATATCGTGCTACAATCATGCCATCAGGCTCTCTTCTTCCTCGTCATCACGTCAAAAATGACTGCCGCCGCGAGCACCCCGCCCCGGATCATATATTGATACGATACGCCGACCCCCAGCAGGTTCATCCCGCTCGTCAGCGAGGCCATCACAATCGCCCCGATAATCGCGCCGGTCACTTTACCTACGCCACCTGCAGAGGATACGCCGCCAACATAAGCGGCCGCAATCGCATCAAGCTCAAACAATGTGCCTGCCGTCGTTGTAGCCGACTGCAGCCGGGCGGTGAACAGGATACCGGAAAGCGCGGACAGCATGCCCATTGATCCGAAGACGATGTACGTGATCTTCTTGACGTTGATCCCGCTCAGATGCGCAGCCTCTGGATTGCTTCCAACGGCGTAGATATGACGTCCGAGCACCGTTTTGGTCGTAAGGAAATGATAGATCAGAACGACCAGCAGCATAATCACTACCGTCCAGGAGAAGCCGTTGTATCCAGCCAGAATCCACGTAATATAACCGATGATCGCGGAGATAAAGATAAGCTTCAAGGCGAATATCGGCCCCGAGATTACCTCGAACTGGTACTTGATTTTGTTGCGGCGGTTGGCCATTTCACTCAGCACATACAGTACAATGCACAGTAACCCGAGTATCAAGGACAGAATATGAAGGCCGTTCACCTCGAACAGATCCGGAATAAAGCCGTTGCCAATCGCGTTGAACCGTTCATCGCTCACAATAATGGTTCCCGTCTTCTCCGTCATTTGCAGCAGCGCTCCCCGGAAGACGAGCATGCCTGCCAAAGTGGCCACAAATGAAGGGATGCCGATTTTCGCGACAAGCACACCGTTGATCAGGCCAAGACCCATCCCCAGCACAAGAATGACCGGAATCGTGATATAGACCGGAACGCCGACCTGCGTCAGCATAATGGCTGCGATCGCCCCGAGAAATCCGGCGGCAAAGCCAACGGATAAGTCAATTTGCCGGATGACAATAACGAGGGTCATCCCGACGGCCAGCACCGCGATATACCCTGTTGCATCCAGCAGGTTACTGATATTGCGGGAGGACATGAACAGCCCATCTGTCAAAATGCTGAAGGTGAGCAAAATGACAAACAAAGCGATGTACATGCCGTATTCCCGTATGTTCTCCTTGATTAGAGTCCGGGCTTCCTGTAGAAGGCCCTGCCCCTCCTGCCGCGCTGACGCATTGCGCTTAGGCGCTTGATTCAGTTCCATAGGTACTCCTCCTATTGTGTAGCCAGCTGCATAATATTTTCCTGATTCGCCTGATCGGCCGGCAGCTCTCCCTTGATCTTGCCGCCCGCCATTACATAGATGCGGTCGCTCATTCCAAGCACTTCACCAAGCTCAGACGAAATCATAATGATGCTCATTCCCCGAGCAATCAGCTCGTTCATGATCGAGTAGATTTCGAATTTGGCGCCGACATCAATGCCTCTTGTCGGTTCGTCCAATATGAGCAGCTTCGGTTCCGTGAACAGCCATTTGCCAATGGATACCTTCTGCTGGTTCCCTCCGCTCAGCTTGCCGACCAGCTGCTCCACCGAGGGGGCCTTGATCACCATCGATTGCTTGTATTCCAGGGCCTGCTTTACTTCTTCATTGTGGTTGATCAGACCCTTGCTGGAGATGGCACGTAGATGCGCGGCCGTAATATTGGACTTGATATCCTGTGCCAGAAACAGCCCATTCCCTTTCCGGTCCTCGGTCACATAGGCCATGCCGGATCGGATGGCGTCGCTGGTGTGGCTGAATTTCACAGCCTTTCCTTCCAGCCGCATCTCTCCTTGCAGCCTGTATTCCTTCGGATTGCCGAACAGGCTCAAGGCCAGCTCCGTCCGGCCTGAGCCCATTAAGCCGGCGATGCCCACAATCTCGCCTTTGCGCACGTGAAGACGCACGTCTTTGGCGACATGGCGGCCAAGTCTGGGGTCATAGGCGCTCCAGTCAACCAGCTCCAGCACACGCTCCCCGAAGCTGCTAGAAGCTCTTTTCGGATAAATATCGCTCAGCTCCCGGCCCACCATATGCTTGATGATTGCATTCTCCGTAATCTCGCCTTTGTCTGCGTCCAGCGTGCAGATCGTCCGCCCGTCGCGAAGCACCGTAGCCGAATCAGCAATCGAAATGACTTCCTTCAGCTTGTGCGAGATCATGATGCAGGTGATTCCTTGATTCTTCAGCTCGCGCAGCAGCTGCAGCAAATTCTCACTGTCATCCTCGTTCAGCGCCGCCGTCGGTTCATCCAGAATGAGCAGCTTTACATCCTTGCTGAGCGCCTTCGCAATCTCCACCAGCTGCTGTTTGCCGACACCCAGATCCTTGACGAGCGTCTCCGGATTGACATCGAGCTTCACCTTCCGCAGCATCTCCTTGGATTTCACAATCGTCTGGTTCCAGTCGACCAGCTTGCCCCGCTTCACTTCATTGCCGGCAAAAATATTCTCATACACGCTCAGATCGGGAAACAGTGCCAGCTCCTGATAGATGATGACAATGCCTGCATTGACACTGTCCTTGATCGTCCGGAACCGCTGCGTCTGCCCTTCAAATACGATCTCGCCTTCATACGTGCCGTGCGGATAGACACCGCTGAGCACTTTCATCAGCGTTGATTTGCCTGCGCCGTTCTCGCCGACCAGGCAATGAATCTCGCCCTTTTTCACTTTGAAATTGACATCAGACAAGGCCTTGACCCCGATAAACTCCTTGCTGATTCTCTTCATCTCCAATATGGTCTCGCCCATCGTATAGCCTCCTTCATCCGGGCAGCTGTCTGAGGGATGACGCCGCAAGCAGGGATAGCCTCGACTATCCCTGCCCTTCACAAGCGTCTCCTTACTCAAGTTACAAGCCGGTGAATTCGCTTGCCTCGTAGTAGCCGGAATCAATCATCTCTTGCTGAACGTTGTCTTTGTGTACAACAATGACGTCAGTTTGCTTCGCTTTGACTTCGATTTTGCCATTGTTATAGGATCCGGTTGTTTCCGGGGTCTTGCCCTCCAGAATCGCCACCGCCATGTCCATCGCATCCTTGACGAGAACACGCACGTCCTTGAATACCGTCATCGACTGTTTGCCGTCAATGATGTACTGTATCGTTGCTATTTCCGCATCCTGACCGGTAATGACATAGTTCGTGACCGCGCTGTCGGAGGCGAATACGTCCGCAATGGCGCGGGCCGTGCCGTCGTTCGGCGCCAGTACAGCTACATCGCCCTTCAGATCAGCTCCGGCTGCTGTCAGATGCGTCTGCGCTTTGTTCTTTGCTTCGTTCGGATCCCAGTTCGTTGTAACCTGGCCGATAATTTTGCTCTGCTGATCCCGGGACAGCTCGGCGGTATCCTGTACCGCTACGGCTTCGCTGGAGTTGGCAATCTTGAAGGTGCCGTCAGCGATCTTCGGCTGCAGCACAGACCAAGCGCCTTTAAAGAACAGGAACGCGTTGTTGTCAGCCGCCGAGCCGGCATACAGATACAGCGGCACGCCGCTGCCGGAGGCGTTGTCTACCAGGAACTGCGCCTGTGCGGCACCGACAGCCTCACTGTCGAAGGTGACGTAGTAATCCACCGCATCGGTATTGGTGATCAGGCGGTCATAAGCGATGACCGTAATGCCTTCCTTCTTGGCCGCCTCCACGGCAGCCGCCGCCGCATCGCCGTCCTGCGGACAGATGATCAGCACCTGGATGCCTTTGTTGATCAGCGTTTCGACGTTTTCTTTTTCCTTCGCGGACGAGCCTTGGCTGAACAAAATTTCCGTGGTGTACTCCGTGCCCGACAGCGCCTCCTTGAACCGCTGTTCATCCTGAATCCACCGCGTCTCATCCTTGGTCGGGAGAACGATTCCCACCGAAATTTTCCCGCTTCCGCTCTGGCTGCATGCAGCCGTGAACATCACGGCCATGACCATGATCAGCATCATTGCAATCGGTTTCATAAGTTTTGTCATTGCCGAACCCCTCTTTCGTTATGGATAATCTAAAAGACACGTTAACTATAGCACCGGGTTTTCGCCGATATCGTCATGATCACTAGTCTTCTTTTTAGATCATCTTGACTTTTTTGACGACGGTGCCGTGTGCGCGGGTCCGTAACGATAAGACAAACGCCCCGGTCACTCCTGCTCAGGCAGAAAGGATCGGGGCGTGGATTTGCCCATTGGGCGACACGATGGCTCGGTGGTACGACGGCTGATGGCTTCATGATGACTCGTTGGTGATACGACGGCTGATGGAATCATGATGGCTCGTTGGTGGTACGGTGGCTTCATGATGGCTTTGTACGATTTATCACACAAAATTCCTCGTCCACTCATGCAAACCTCTGATTTTGTATGGAAAATCGTACAAAACCGACCATTTTGTCGAATAAAAGTGTGATTTGTACGACGAATCATACAAAACACTCATACAAATCATCTTATGCTGTTCATACAACCTCGCGGCGGACGATGCCACCCGAACAGTTATAACTTCTGGCGTATAATATTATCTCCTTAGAAAAAGGCCCCCGGTCACTCTCGAAGGAAAGAAACGCCTGACGTGGAAGCTTTAATGCATCAATCTTACCAGGCCAAATTACGAATCCCCTTACTAGTTACCTTACTAGTTACCTTGCTAATTCCCTTACTAGTTCCGTCACCTTTGCAGTCCCCATGTTCGTCCTCCAATAGGGGAGTAGGCGTCAGAGGAGATTCCGACAATGTCAAAAAGCCCGGGCTTCGCCGGGCATCCTGTAGTCATCCGATGCGGTTATGTCACAGTCCAGCGCTTCGCTTGCTGAATTATAGCCGCTTCTAACGCTTTGCGGCTGAATAGACCTCCTCCCTGCTGTGGAAACCGTCGGCAATAATCGTCTCATCGATCGTTTCCCGATTCACCGCAATCGGCGTCAGCAGCAGGGACGGAACTTCCAGCTTGCCGTTGCTCATCGTCCGGTGGATTTCCACCGGCTCATCCTTCGCCAGCTTCACCGCCATTTCGGCCGCTGTCTGCGCCATCGACTGAATCGGCTTGTACACGGTCATCGTTTGCGTTCCCTCGACAATGCGGATCGCCGCCGTCAAGTCGGCATCCTGGCCGGCGACCGGCACCTTCCCGGCAAGCCCCCTCGCCTCAAGCTCCTTGATCACCTCGTTCGCCGTAGCATCATTGGCCGCAATCACCGCGTCTATGTCATTGCCGTTGACATCGAGGGCGGTCTTAATGTTCTCTCTCGCAATGTCTGTCTTCCAGTTATGCGTCCACTCATCATAGACGACCGTAATGTCACCGCGATCGATCAGCGGCTGCAGCACGTGGAATACGCCCTTCTTCAGCAGATGCGCATTGTTGTCCGTCTCGGCACCGCCGATGTAGACATATTTCCCGCGTGGAACCAGCTCCGTAATGGCCTGGGCCTGCAGTTCACCCACGCGCTCATTATCAAACGAGATGTACAGATCGACGCTGGCATTGCGGATGAGCCGGTCATAGGCGAGCACCTTAATGCCTGCCGCATGAGCCCGGTGGACAATTGCAGCCATCGCATCGGCATTATGGGGAACAACCACAAGCACATCCACTCCCCGGCTGATCAGCGTTTCCGCTTGCACAAGCTGAAGGGCGTCGTCTCCGTTCGCCGCCATCACCTCGACCTCGGCACCAAGCTTTTCGGCCTCCGCCCGGAATAAATCCCGATCCTTTAACCATCGCTCCTCCAGCAGCGTGTCCATGGAAAAGCCGATCTTCAGCCTCTCACTCCCCGCCGCAGCCTGAACGGTCCCCGGACCGGACATGCCGCTCTCCACTGGCTCATCCGGGGCGAACAGCCCGGACTTTACCGGCAGGTGGAAGGTGGTCAGCACGCAGACCACAAGCAGCCACAGGCCTGGTCGCCAAGGCATTCGCCTGGCCGCATCGAGATATCGTTTCAACTGTCGTCCCTCCTTGGACCGGATCTTGATCAGATCTTTAGTTCTTCGCACCAGAATGTCTCTGAAGCAGCTGCTTTCTATATTCGGTAGGCGACACTCCGCATGTTTTTCTGAACACTTTGCTGAAATAATTCGGATCGTGATAACCGACCTCATATGTAATTTCCTTGAGACTTCGATCCGGGTCGCGCATCAGCTGCTTCGCTTTCTCAATCCGGCATTCCGTCAGGAAATCAATATAGTTCATTCCCGTCTGATCCTTGAACCATTTGCTGATGTAATATGGATTGAGTCCTGCCCATTCGGCGATCACTTCCAGTGATATATCCGCATGGGCGTGTTCTTCGATATACTGCTTGATGCGATAAATCATGTCCGGCGATGTCTGCTGACAATAATCCTCGTAGTGCTGCTGCATCGTCTGAACCATGCGGATCGTCTCCGCCCTGAACTGGCGGTAATCCCTCGCCTGGAACGTATACATCGGCTTCTCCGCTGCCATGCCCATCTCGGTCAAGAGCCTAGAAGCGATCCACAGCATTTCCAGCATGCGCTGCTGGGCCTGGATAACATGCACCTGCTCATGCTCCAGCCGCTCGATGACATCCATCATGCTCCGCAGCACGCTCTCCCATCGGCCCAGCCGGACATCTTCGAGATACGCCCGCTCCTGCTGCCGGTCCATCCAGTCTCTGACGGTGCCCTGGACAGGCATATCCTCATAGAACCGGTATTTCACCGGAGCCGACATATCCATCGTGGCCATCATCGCTTCCTGGTACGATTGCCGGATATCATGCAGCGAGCCATACACATTGCCAATGCCTACAAACCATCCTTCCCGATTTCCGCTGCCTGCTGCTGCCATAATCGCCTGGGCCAGCGCCACCGCCTGGTTCCGATACGATCGGTCTCGTTCGCGGAACACAATGACCGGAATCTGCAGTCCGCACATCGCTCCGATCCAGCATATTCCCTCCTGCCTGATCCTGTCCTTGACAGCAGCATACAGATGCTCGGCCTGTTCAGGCAGCGTGACCTTCATCGCAAACATCTCCTCGTTCGCACTTCGTCCCAGGAGCGTCAGAAGCTCTTCCAGATGCACATCATGCACATGATCGAACAGAAGCTGGGTCACGACATCGGTCTCAACAAGCGGCAGCGCCTTGTTCAGTACGGCCTGTTGACGGATTAGCAGTTCGCGCGTTTGCCGCTCTGCGCCGATCTGCTCCAGCACTCGGGTGACCGAAGCGACGATCTCCCGCGCTTTGCTTGGCTTAAGCAGATAATCCTTGACACCAAGCTTGATCGCTTGCCGCGCATAGTCGAACGTATCAAATGCGGTCACCATCATGAACCGGGTTTCGGGACGTAGTTCCGAAATGTGTCGAATCGCTTCCAGCCCGTTCATGCCCGGCATTTTAATATCCATCAGGATTAAATCCGGCTCGAAGGCTCGAGCCATTTCTACCGCTGCCTTTCCGTTGGCGGCTTCCTCAATGGCGATCTCAGCAATGCCATGCTGCAAAATGGCATGCAGCCCCTCACGCTCAATCCGCTCATCATCCACAATCAGAACTTTGTACATGCTCCTCATTCCCCCTTTTTGGCAGTGTTAAGATGATGGTTGTACCCGCGCCCTGCACGCTCTTAATGTGAATGACATCCGCTCCCTGATAGAAAAGCTTCAGCCGCTGAACGACGTTGCTGAATCCGATGCCGGTGGAATGCCCGCCGCTGCCGGTGTCCACTCCAGCAACAATCGATCTGATCTTGGCTTCCGGAATGCCCGGGCCGTCATCTTCAATGACAACCTGGACATGCTCCGCTTCGTCCTTGACAATAAACCGTATGATGCCCCCTTCCTCCCTCGGCTCAATCGCATGAATGACAGCGTTTTCAATGAGGGGCTGCAGCGTAAGTCCCGGCAGCTGGATGTACAGGCAGCGTTCATCGATATCCGCCTGAAACTGAAGACGTTCGGCAAATCGGGCAGTCTGGATCTCGATGTATTGATGCAGCACACGCACTTCGTCATAGAGCGTAACCGACCGGTTCAGCCGTTTCAGATTGTAGCGCAGCAGCTCCGCGACATTAACGAGCAGATCGCTCGTTTCCTCAGAGCCTTCCAGATAGGCTTTTTTGGAGATGGTGTCCAGTGTATTAAACAGAAAATGCGGATTGATCTGGCTCTGCAAGCTGCGGAGCTGGCTTTCTTGTAGCAGCAGCCGACTTTGCTGGAGCTCCTTTTCCAGCTGCGCCTTTTCTTGAATCTCCATGATGAGGTTGTTGATGTTCACGCGCATGCGCTCGAACATTTTGGCCAGGAAAGAGATTTCGTCATTCGAATTCACCTCGATTCTCAAATCGAATCTTCCCCGGGAAATTTCCTTGGCCGCACGGCTAAGCGACAGCAGCGGTCTTGTAATGCTGTGGGAGAACCAATAGGTGAACACCGCAAGCAAAAATGTGATGAGCAGCAGCAGCCAGACACCCAGCTGTTTCAAGGCTTCGGTCCGTTCGATAATCCCCCGGTAAAAAGGATTGTAGGTGTTCAGTTCCTTGTCGATCAGCGTCAGGGTCATCTCGGAAATGTACAGGGACAGGCGGGTCGCCTCGGCAAAAGTGGTGCTTGTCGCCTCCGGATCATTCTCCGATCTTAGCAGCAGTGTTCGATCCGTCGTCTCAACGAGACTGTCCATCAGATGGACGACACTGCTCAGTTCAGCGTCATTATCCGTATTGCGCAGCCGATACATCTCATACTTCGACTGGCGGATATGGTCGATCGCTTCCTGGAGCAGTGCCCGCTGCTCCTGAGCTGGCGTCACCAGGTAATTGTTCAAGGCGGCAACCAGCTCCTTGCTGGCTATGCTGGCGTCATTCATCTGAATATACCGCTGTAGGATATTGTTATACTGATCTTGCGTTTGCTGATTATAGTACGTTAGCGCCGCCCAGATGGAAGCCATAATGACCAGGACGACGGCAGCGAGAAGCCATATTTTATGCTGAATGCTCATCTTCATGGCAGTTCCTCCGCCTTCACCATCCGGATGTTCGTATAATAGCCGCTCATGTCCAGCGGCCCGGCCTCACCCTTCAGCCATTTCACCATCAAATCCACGCTGATTCTCCCCATCTCTTCCGGAGACTGGAGGATCATGCCCTCCAGCTTGCCTGCCTTGAGCAGCTCCATCGTCTCGGGGCTGTCATCGAAAGAGTAGATGCGAAACGGACTTTGGTGATAGCGCTTTCCAATCTCCCGGACAAGCGTCTCGGTAATGTTGGAATTTACGGCAATTAGCGCATCCGCTTCAGGGTAGCGATTCATGACATCCCTCGCGGCGCTGACGACTCTTTCCCGCTCGTCGGGCGCTTCGGCAAACACAGTGTGAATATCCGGATAATGCTGCAATATGTCGTGAATGCCCGCAAGACGCAGATCCTGATCGTACCGCTGCCGGCTGCCGCCGATCAGAATGACCGTGCCAGCCTGTCCCATATCCGAGAGCAGTTCCCTGGCAACCAATCTTCCCGCTTCCTTATGATCGGAGCCGACATAGGTTCTTCTCAGGCTGTCCTGCATCGGCACATCGCTTGCCACCGTGATGACCGGGATGCCATGCCGTCCGGCCTGGATCTTCGTCAGCTCGTTGAATTCCTCGGTATCCAGCCCTTGCACGATAATGCCGTCCACCTTCGAGGCAATCGCAATCTCCATCTTCTTCAGAAAATCATCCTCATTGCTGCCGTAGCTCCCCCAAATCTGGAGGCTGATCCCCTGCTTCTCCGCTTCTGCAAGCGCGGAATCACCGACCAGATCCCAGAATGGCGTATCCATCTCCTGTGTAATAAGCACAAGCCGGTACGGTACCTCCTGCTCCTGCAATGCCGCCGGCATCGGACTTCCGGCACGGTACAGCTTCACGATTGACGCAGAAGTAAAGTAACATAGCATCAGCGTCATCGCAATGATGGTTATGATGGCCGTTTTGCGCAATTGATGTTGGCCCCCCAAAATGTTCATTTTCAGATCGATATGCATTTTTTTACAAGTATAATATTAAATCCCGGATTAATAAAGACAGCCTGTTCTGTCAGATAAGATGTTCGAGCCCCTTCTGGCGGCTGGATTCACCCTTGCTGCTGCGCAGACTTCATCTGTTTGTATGTTCTCGGGCTGACCCCCATCTGCTTGCGAAATAATGCGGCAAAATGATTGTAGCTGTTGAACCCGACATCCTGAGCGGCCTCCGTCGCCGTCCGGTCCATATGCTCCATGAAGCGGGCAGCCTGCTGGATGCGCAGCCGGTTCGCATGCTCCACAATCCCCTCACCTACCTGTTCCTTGAACAGATGGGCCAGCCGCGACACGGACAGCCCTGCTGCCTTCGCCAGATGCTCCACCCGGATCTCCTGCTTCGATTGCGACAACATTCCAAGCACGAGCGTGATTCGAGGGTCGCGCTTGCTCGAAAGCTGCCGGGCCAGCAAGAGCAATAACTCCCGGATGGAATTCTCGCTCAGCGCATGCCAGTAATCCGAACGTTCGCCCGCATGGTAGAAAATATGATGAAACGCGGCGAGCACCCGCTCCCTTCCATACCCCTCGGGGATGCTTGCGCTCAGCAGCTCTTCCTGGGGAAGGTAGCTGATTTCGGGTAGTTTAGGGAAATGCACCCACAGAAACGACCAGCCCTGCTCTCCGTCCATCGTCCCGTATTGATGGGGAACGTCTTCCCGCAGCAATATCAGCTCATGGGCCTCCGCAACCCGCGTGCCGGCTGACGTCTTGAAGTATCCTCTCCCCTGCAATGTATAAGCAAGCAGCAAATCCCCCCTGCCCTGCGGCCGGATCACCCCATAGGAAGAGTCAGCGCTAATATGTCCGCTAATAATGTCTCCGTAATCGGCAGCGTCATATAGATCCACCGGCAGTTTCGCATCCATCTCCAAGCCTCCTGTTCAGTTGAAAATAGCAGAATCCATGTCGTTTTCAGCAGGAATGTGACTTCTCATTTATTATGAATCCCGGTAAGCTGTTGTCAACCCGAATATCCATCGGGCAACATTCTAATGTTAAGGGAGCTGATCAAGATGAAATCCACACCGGAGCTGAAGCGACTGACGAAGGAGCAGCTGGAGCATTTCCTGACCGAGGGGTATGTCATTGTGAAGGGCTTGATGACCGAAGCGGAGCTTCAAGAAATCGACGCTGCTTTTGAAGCGATCAGCCATCAGACGATTCCCGGACATTTCGAGCCTGATCGGTCCGCTGCTGTGGAGGATCCGCTCAAACGCTATCCCCGGGTGATGCATCCGCATCGTTTCAACGACACCGCCAAGCGGTTCATGCTTCATCCGCCGATCATGGCGGTGTTGGAGGATCTGTACGGCGAGGAGGCGCTGGCCGCCCAAAGCATGTTCTATTACAAGCCGCCGGGGGCGCGGGGGCAAGCCCTGCATCAGGACAATTTCTATCTACAGGTAGAGCCAGGCAACTGCATTGCCGCCTGGACCGCTATTGATCCTGCGACGCAGGAGAACGGCGGATTGCTGGTCGTCCCGAAAACGAGTGAGCACGATATCGAGTGCCCGGAGCTGGCGGATGCAAGTGAGTCGTTCACGACTCATTACGTCAAGCCGCCCAAGGATTCAAGCCCGATACCCGCAATCATGGATCGCGGAGATGTCCTGTTCTTCAACGGGAACCTCATCCACGGCTCATACCGGAATAAGACAAAGGACCAGTTTCGCCGCGCCTTCATCTGCCATTACGCCAATGCTTCGGCCATGCGCATTAACGCCCACTATCGTCCGCTGTTCCGTGCTGACGGCACCGCAGTCGATCTTGAGGTCAATCCGGACGGCGGGCCGTGCGGGGTAGAATTCCAGCAGGTCTACCCTCATTAAACGGTGAGAGGCAAGTGCGAAAGATGCCAAGGCCAGCCATAGGTCCCGGTCTACCTCAGGATCGAAGTCTGGCCAATTGGCATCTCTGTTTATGCATATGTATACCGGAAAACCGGCTTAATCCAAACTTAATCGATCGGTTTTGTAAAATTAATATTGACGACTGCACCGACCGGACCGTATAGTAAAGCTGGAGGTGGTGCCATGAATCGAAATTCGAGGCGAGACGCGATACTGAAAGTGGCCTGCAGACTGGTCCGAACGATGGGCGCCTCTCACCTAACACTTGATGCTGTGGCCAGAGAAGCTGGCATCAGCAAAGGCGGGCTGCTCTACCATTACCCGACCAAGGACGCGTTGATCCAGGCCGCGCTGAATGATTTTTTGGACCGATTCGATTCGGAGACCGATGCCGAAGCTTCAAGCGGCGAAGCCCCCATGGGCTGGGCGCAAGCTTATCTGATTCAGACCTTCGAGATCAGCAAGGAGGATCTGGAGATGAGTTTTGGCATACTGGCTGCCGCAGCCAGCAACCCTGACCTGCTTGAACCGATGCGCCAGCGCTACCTCAAGTGGCAGAGCCGCATGACCACCGAATGCAGCGATCAAGTGGAAGCTACGGTGGCGAGACTCGCGGCGGACGGCCTGTTCTTCTGCGAGCTGTTCGGCTTTGCTCCGCTCGAAGACCAGCTCCGGGCTGACGTCCTTTCGAATCTGTTAACCCGGGTGGATAAGTAACCGCCACCTGCATGACAAGTAATGAACATTGGTGCAGCATAACAGCACCCCCAACAATTACAGGAACGGATCCTTTCATCGTTCCCCTCAACCTGACGACAGGAGAGACAATCGGAAGCTATTGGCTGATGTATAGCCGAGCTGCGATCGGAAGCTCTCTTTTTTTGTTGTCTTCTCCCGGAGTTTCCCTTCACTCGTCAGCTCTGACATTGCTACCACTCGCCTCTTCATCAGCCTGTTCGTTTCCTTATTTATGAAACATGAAAAAAGAAGGATGTGAAGTGTGTATCGATGCCGCACCCTAACGCCCAACCCGCCGAACCGGTCCGCACGGATCTGAGAAACGGGTTGTACCTCATCGTCTCTGCCGTTTCCGTCGGTCTCGCTTTGCTCATCTGGTGGATGGCGAGCCGCAACGAGTGGGTCAATCCGCTGTTCCTCCCTTCACCGCCGGACGTCTGGTCAGCCTTTATGACGATCGCCACGGAAGGCTATAAAGGAACCAGCCTGTTAGCGCATATCGGAGCAAGCATGCAGCGCATTGCCGTCGCCCTGATCCTGGTGCTGCTGACCGCCGTTCCGCTCGGCATCCTCTGCGGCAGAATTCGGCTGCTGCGGGCAATATTCGATCCGTTCATCGAGTTCTACCGGCCCCTGCCGCCGCTGGCTTATTATTCGTTGCTCGTGCTGTGGTTCGGGATCGAGGATACGTCCAAAATCGTGCTGCTGTACCTCGGCGGGTTCGCCCCGATGTTCATTGCAGCCGTCTATAGCGCGCGCCGGATTCCGCCGGATCGGATCCAGGGTGCAAGGTCTCTCGGAGCCAGCCGGTGGAGGCTGTATCTGTACGTTATTCTCCCCTCCTGCCTGCCGGATTTGTTAACCGGACTTCGCACCGCGGTAGGCGTTACATACGCCACACTGGTCGCCGCTGAGATGATTGCCGCCGTCTCCGGGATCGGCTGGATGGTGCTGGATGCAAGCAAATATTTGCGCAGCGACATCATTTATGCCGCCATTATCATCATGGGGATCATCGCCATCCTGATTGATGCGGGCATCCGCTATCTCATTCAGCGCGTGTCACCGTGGGCGGAACATTAAACACTTAGGAAAAAAGGAGCTGATTCCATCATGCGTTATGATCGCATATCCGTGCTACGTCCCATTCTCTCACTCACCATCGCAGCGTTCATGCTGCTGGCAGCCGGCTGCGGCAGCTCGTCCGGCACGCCGTCCGCATCCGGCAAGGAAAGAGATGCCGATGCGCTGCCGAAGGAAATCCGCATCGGCTACCAGGTATCGCCTAACGGAGAACTGGTAGCCAAAGCGCTCGGACTGGCCGAGAAGAAAATGCCGGATGTCAACATCTCCTGGATCCCGTTCGAATCCGGCCGCGATGTGAATACGGCCATGGCCAGCGGCAGCATCGACTTCGGACTCGTCGGGACCCCTCCCGGCGCTTCGGGCATCGCGCAGGGGCTGCCGAACAAAGTGTATTACATTCACGATGTGATCGGGGACAGCGAAGCGCTCGTCGTGCAGAGCGGCTCCGGTATTCACTCCCTTGAGGATATCAGAGGCAAGACGATTGCGACTACGTTCGGATCCACCTCGCATTTCAGCCTGCTCTCGGCCATCAAGCAAGCGGGCATCGATCCGGCGGACATCAGGATCATTGATATGCAAGCGCCCGATCTGCTTGCAGCCTGGCAGCGCGGCGACATCGACGGCGCCTATACGTGGCAGCCTGTACAATCCAAGCTGCTTGCAGAGCATGGAAGCATCGTCATTTCCTCGAAGGAGGTTGCCGAGGGCGGCGCGCTCACCGGCGAATTCGGCGTCGTCCATAACAGCTTTGCCGCCAGCTATCCGGCCGCTGTCAAGCTGTATATCGAAGTGCTTGATGAAGGGACGGCGTATTACCGGGAACATCCGCAGGAGGCGGCAGAGGCGCTATCCCAGGAGCTGGGACTGTCGGTTGAGGAAACGCTGAAAGCGATGAGCGAAATTACAGTGCTGGGTGCCTCGGAGCAGACAGACCCCCGCTATCTCGGCACACCTGAAGAGCCCGGTCAATTCGCCGTGCTGCTGAAGCAGACCGCGGATTTCCTGGTTGAGCAGCAGTCGATCAAGAGTGCGCCGGAACTGAGCGTGTTCCAGGAAGCGCTGCTGAACGAGCTGTATGTGGAAGCACCGTAATCATTCGCTAAACTTCAAGGGAAAGGCGGACCGAATCATGACCGCAACTTCATTATCCACCACAACACGCGATGAGCACGGAGCACGTCAGAATGAGCATGCCTCCTCTTGTCCGGGGCCGGATACCGGCTCAGCAGCAGGCATTCAATTAGCCGATATTTCGTTAACCTATCGTCAAGGCAGCCAAGCTGTGCATGTCTTGGACCGGATTGGACTCTCGCTTGCGCCGGACGAGTTCGTATGTTTGCTCGGGCCTTCCGGCTGCGGTAAATCAACGCTGCTCAGCATCATCGCCGGGTATGTCCAGCCCTCCGGCGGGTCAGTCCGGATTGACGGGAAACGCCATACGAAGCCGACACCTCAGGTGGGCGTTGTGTTCCAGCATGCCAATCTGTTCCCCTGGCTGTCGGTCGCCGGCAATGTCGAGTTCGGCCTGCGCATGGCCGGTATTGGACGCAAGGAGCGCCGGCGCATCGCCTCGTTCTACATCGGGCTGGTGGGGCTTGAGGCTTCTGCCGCTCGCCTTCCCCATCAGCTGTCAGGCGGGATGAAGCAAAGAGCTGCGCTCGCCAGAACGCTGGCGACAGAGCCGCGCATCGTCTTGATGGATGAGCCGTTCAGCGCACTGGACGCCCTGACGCGGGAATCCATGCAGCTGCATGTGCGGCGGATCTGGCAGCAGACACGCCGCTGCTTCTTCCTCATCACCCATGATGTGGATGAAGCGCTGCTGCTGGGGCGGCGCATTATCGTGATGCACCCGAATCCCGGCACCATCGTGCAGGATATCCGCAACCCGCTGTTTCAGGACACGGATGCGCCTTCCTTTTCCATATTGCGCGCCAGCAAGGACTTTGCCGATTTGCGGCAGCACCTCGTTTCTATGATTGCCGGCAGCGGCAGCAACAGCCGCTGAAACAGATAAAGGAGTGAACCAGCCAATGGAAATGTTCTGGTACTTGCCTACGATGGGCGACGGAAGATATCTCGGTACGTCCCACGGAGCGAAAATCACCGATCTGCATTATTTCAGACAGGTCGCCCAAGCGGTGGACCGGCTCGGCTACACCGGCATGCTGGTGCCAACCGGTCATGCGTGCGAGGATGGATGGGTTGTCGCCTCCTCGCTCATTACAGCAACCGAGCGGCTGAAATTTCTCGTTGCCGTCCGTCCAGGCGGCATATCGGTCAGCATTGCGGCCCGGATGGCCGCCTCATTCGATCGGCTATCCTCCGGGCGCCTGCTGATCAATGTCGTGACCGGCGGCGATCCTGTGGAGATGAAGGGTGACGGGATCTTCCTCTCGCATCATGAGCGTTACGAAGCTACCGATGAATTCCTCCAAGTATGGCACAAGCTGATGACAGGCGAGCGCGTTACGTTCCACGGAACGTTTATACAGGTGGAGGATGCCAGGCTGCAATATGTCCCGTTTGACCGGCAGTCGCCTCCGCTGTTTATCGGCGCTTCCTCCGATGCCGGGCATGAGGTGGCCGCCAAACATATTGACACTTATCTGACCTGGGCTGAAACGCCCGCGATGGTCGCAGAGAAGATCGCCGATGTCAGAGAACGGGCGCAGCGATACGGCCGCTCGATCAAAATCGGCCTCCGCGTGCAAATCATTGTGCGCGAGACGGCTGAGGAAGCCTGGGAAGCGGCGCACAAGCTGATCCAATATGTCACCGAAGAGGATGTGCAGGAAGCGCAAGCGCTGCTGAACCGTTTCGATTCGGTAGGTCAACGCCGGATGAGCCAGCTTGTGCGCGAGCATCGGGACACGCTGGAGATCAGCCCCAATCTGTGGGCAGGCATCGGACAAGTGAGAGGCGGTGTAGGCACCGCCCTCGTCGGCAGCCCGGATGAAGTGGCCCAGCGGCTGCTGGAGTATGCGGCTCTCGGCATCGATACCTTTATTTTGTCCGGCTATCCGCATCTGGAGGAGGCTTACCGGATCGCCGAGCTGCTCTTCCCAAGGCTTCCCGTCACTTACTCAAGGCCCCCAGAAGAGCAGCACTGGACTGCTATGGGCGAACTGCTCGCCGAGAATCGAAAGCCGAAGCCGAAGGAGGCCTGACACCGCGCTTCGGGCTCGATCCTGGACGTCATATGAGATGTTCGGCGTGCTCGAATCAGATTGACAACCGCCCATGCCCGTGTTAGATTCTGAATAAAAGTAAGTACGATGGGATGAATACTTGCTTTTATTTTATAAATATGTAGAAAACGAGGTGAGCGCATGAAAGAACTACCGCTACCGCTCATTAAAGTAAATCAGGCGGCCATGGTGCTGTTCGTGCTTCTGTCACTTGTTTTCCGTCAGCCTCTGTTCATCTATGCCATCTTTCTGATTCAGCTGATCGCGCTGGCAGCCGGAGCGAGAGCAAACCTGCTGTTTCTGGTGGCCAAATGGTTTCTAGGCGCTGACAGACTGCAAAGATCGGATACGCAAGCTGCAGAGCTGGCCCGATTCAACCAATCGATTGCCGTCATTCTGCTCGGCGTTTCTTCAGCTGCTTATTTGCTGGGATGGCATATTGTCGCTATCGCTGCCTCCGTGATGGTAGCTGCTGCAGCAACCGCTGCTGTGCTCGGCTATTGCATCGGCTGCACCATCTATTATCAATATAAGAAATGGAAGCTGCTGCGCTCCCGGGCCAGCTAGAGATTTCGAATGCTGTCATACCCCTGCCACTAGGGAGTCCGGATATCTTCTTTCCGGTGGCCGTATATCTCGGTGTGGCGGTATATCTCGGTGGCGGTATATCACAGTGACAGCCATCTAGGTGCCGGCATATCGATGCCGGCATCGTAGGATCGCTTTCCACCTATTCATCACACAATAAGCTATATACACCAGCAGGGAAGCCGCATCATGCGGCTTCCCTGTCATGGTTAACTTGGATATCAACTTCCCCTACTCCCTATAACCGGCGGTGACGAACGAGCAGCGCGATGAAGAACGGCGCTCCAATCGCAGCAGTGAACACCCCTGCAGGAATGTCCAGCGGCTGAAACAGCGTGCGTCCGGCCGTATCCGCCAGCAGCAGCAGAAGCGCCCCAACCAGTGCGGATGCAGGCAGCAGCACGCCATAGGAAGAGCCGACCAGCCGGCGCGCAATATGCGGACCAATGAGGCCGATGAAGCCAACCGCACCCACCAGAGCGACCGATGAGCCTGCGAGTGCAACGGCAACCAGGATCAAGCCAAGCCGCTGCCGCTGTACGGCGGCTCCAAGGCCGGTTGCGGCTTCATCACCCAGCTGGTGCACGTTCAGTTTCCTCGCATTTGCCCAGGCCACCGTGCCGAACAAGAGCAACCATGGCAGCAAGGTGAGCACCTGCTCCCATGAAGCTCCGTAAACACTCCCTGTCAGCCATATGTAGGCCTTGCCGGCCGAAGTGATCGAGCTGAATGCCAGCAGCAGCATCGTGACCGAGCTGGTGCCTGCGGATATGCCCACACCAATCAGCACAAGCCGAACCGGAGAAACCCCGTTCTTCCAGGCGAGCAAATAGATAAGGCCAGACACAAGCAGCGCGCCAATCATGGCAGCAACAGGCAGCCAGCGAATGCTGAGCGCCCCGCCGGACAATGCGATGAAGCCGACGGCGGCGGCCGATGCGCCCCCTGTCATCCCGAGCACATCCGGCGAGGCGAGCGGGTTGCGGATCAGCCCCTGCAGCACCGCCCCGGCCAGACTAAGCCCTGCACCGGAGAGCAATGCCAGCACCAGTCGCGGAAGACGCAGTGTGCCGATAACAAAGGCCGAATCACTCTGCACCCCCGCCATCGTCAGCAGCACCTGAAACGGAGATTCCCATGTGCTGCCAAGACATGCGCCCAGCACCAGCGCCGCCATAAGCACCAGCAACAACACCAATAATATCAGCACCCGCCTGTCTTCCAATGCCGACAGGAACGGGTGCCGACTACGAAACGGAACGGTTGGTTTCATCCTGCGCCCTCCTTCTGTTGAAATCACTGCGGGCGATATAAATGAAGAACGGCACGCCGATCAGTCCGGTCACAACCCCGAGTGGAAGCTCCCCCGGCTGCACAGGGAAGCGGGCGACAATGTCGGCCCCAAGCAGCAATATCGCGCCTAGCACGGCGCTGTATGGAATGACCCAGCGGTAGTCTGTGCCGGCCAAATAACGTGCGAAATGCGGCATGACAAGACCGACGAAGCCAATGGCTCCGGCAGCCGCTACCGCGCTTCCGGCCAGCATCACCACCGCAGCCGCAGCAATGGCCTTTACAAGTCCGATCCGCTGCCCCAGTCCTTTGGCCATCTCCTCCCCGGAGCTAAGAATCGTGAGCGGATAACCGAGCAGCAGCGCTGCCCCGCCGCCCATCACCATATAAGGCAGCACCTGATACAGCGTTCCGAGCTCTTTGCCTGCCACAGAGCCTGCGAGCCAGAACAGCACATTTTGCAGGCCGGATTCATCCAGTACCAGCACGCCTTGCGTCAATGCGCTGAACAATGCGCTCAGGGCCGACCCAGCCAGAACGAGACGAATCGGCGTCAGATTGCCGCCGCCAAGCGAAGCCAGTCCATATACGAGCAGCGCTGCCCCCGCCGCGCCGACAAAAGCAGCCCATACGAGCTGCGACAGCGAGGTCAGCGGCAGCAGCAGCAAAGCCAGTACAACCGCGAGCACGGCACCCGAGTTAATGCCGAATAACCCCGGCGAAGCAAGCGGGTTGCGCGTTAACGCCTGCATCATCGCTCCCGCCATCGCCAGCGATGCGCCGACCGTCAGGGCAAAGACCGCTCGCGGCACCCGCGTTGTCACAATGATGACATGCTCGGTGTTCGCCGGATTATAGGCGAGCAGTGCCTCCACCGTTGTAGTCAGCCGGATCGACGTCGTTCCAAGCGCGATGCTTGCCGCGCAGGCCGCCGCAAGCAGCAGCAGTGCAGCCGCAAGTCCCAGCAGTTTGCTGGCGTTATGTTGCAAAAGTGGCCTCACCGTTTATCCCCCTCTTGTTGTCTGATGCAGCCGATTACGGCTAAAAGCGCCGAAGCGGCAACCCGTATCGGCTGCCGCTTCCAGCTCGGCTCGGAAGGAGCGGAACTCCCCGAAGAGAAACCGCAATGCTTCGCCGCCGTTATTGCCGCGCATCAGTTCAGTTCGTATATCTCCTTGAGATCCTCCAGCATCTCCTCGGCGGCAAGCGGGCCGGAGCCGTTGTTCCAGACCGCCGTATCCACCTCGAACACCCGGTTGTTCTGCACGGCTCTCAGGTTATTCCACAGCGGATGCTCCGTCCATTCCTTACGCAGATCCAGCCTTCCGTCATCCCGCGAAGTGCTCGTCTGGTCGAAGATGATGTCGGCGTCCATCTGCGGGATATTCTCCTTGGATACCAGCTTGACGCCCCAGTCCTCACCCTGTTGCTCCATCGGGCGGGTGATACCAAGCTCGTCCAGCACCAGCGCAGAGAACCCGGTATAGACGATGCGCGCATGATCGGCGCGGAAATCGACGATGCCGACCTCCAGGTTCAGCTTATCGCCCATCTTCTCTTTGAATGCGGCGACTTCGCTGTCCCAGCGTTCGAGGAACGCTTGTTCCTCCGCTTGTTTGTTCAACGCTTCCGCCGTCAGTGCCAGCGACTCCTTCCAGATATGTACCTCTTCGGTCATGACCGTCGGTGCAATGGCACTCAGCTGCGTGTAAATTTCCTCATGCCGGGTTTTGGAGGCAACGATGACATCCGGCTTGAGCGCCGCAATTTCCTCCAGGTTCGGCTGATTCTCCGAGCCGAGATTGACCACGCCGTCCATCTGGTCGCGAATGTAGTTGTACCACGGCTGCTCAATCCAGGCTTCAACCGCCCCGACCGGCTGCACGCCAAGCGCGAGCGCGGCATCCGTCGCTCCCTGGAACAGCGTTACCACCTTCTCCGGCGTTCCTTTCACGTCGGTATTCCCCATCGCATGCCGGATCGTCCGCTCGCTATCCCCTTCGGCGGCTGCCGTGTTCTGCTCGTTGGAGCTGGTCTGCGCCTGCGCCTCCGGCGTTTGTGAAGCAGCACCTTCGCTGCCCCCGGATTGACCGCAGCCGGACAGCACGGTGAGTACAGCCAGCAGAACGGCCAGCATCATTGTCAGACGGCTTTTATAACGGTTATATAGCCTCTGGTGATTGAAATACATCATGAACATGACCTCTCCTTACTCCTCTTTCGGTGTAATTGATATTGATTATCATTATTATTACATGAAGAGATGATGTTGAAAATGCACATTTGCGTCACAGCTTCTGTACATATCCGACGGCTTGCCATGTATCGGCCCGAAACGGACACGCTGCATCAGGCTCTTCTCACGCAGCAAGCCGGAACGACAAAGGAGGCGCCCCCCTGCCATCCGGCTGGTGGACACCTCCTTGTGTGCAGGAATTAGGAATTAGCTTAAAATGCTGCCCGGTAGGCCATTCTCTCTCCTGCTGTATGATTTACTCATGCTAAACCTGGTCCTTGTTGCCCTATGAATATACTTGCGGTATGACTGCCTCCGTCTTCAGCCCCAGATGCTCACGCAGCGTGCTTCCGCTGTAATCGGTACGATATATGCCGCGATTCTGCAGCTCCGGAATCACTTTGTGGACAAAATTCTCTAGCCCGGACGGCAGCAGCGGAGGCATCAGATTAAAGCCATCGGCTGCCTGTTCCTCAAGCCAGCGCTGCATCGTGTCCGCGATCTGGACCGGCGTTCCCGCCACCGTGAAGTGGCCGCGGCCGCCCGCTGTACGGATAATGAGCTGGCGGATCGACAGGTTCTCCTTGCGGGCCAGCTCGGTGTACAGCCGGAAGCGAGACTGCTGTCCCTGAACCTGTTCGGGGGCAGGCAGCCGCTCGTAAGGCAGCGGGCCGTCAAGCGGACAGCCGGACAGGTCTGTCTGCAGCAATGCCGACAGATTGGTCAGCCCGTATTCGGACACGCTGAGCTCGTTCAGCTCCTGCTCCTTCTCCTTCGCCTCGGCCTCCGTGTCCCCGACAAAAGGGATGCATCCCGGCAATATTTTCATATGATCCGGCCTGCGTCCATAGGCGCTCATCCTGCCCTTCAGGTCAGCATAAAAGGCCGCTGCCTCCCCGATGCCCGGCTGTGCCGTGAATACGACCTCCGCCCAGCGCGCCGCGAAAGCTCTGCCGTCCTCCGAGGAACCTGCTTGAACCAGCACCGGCACCCCTTGCGGAGAACGCGGCAGATTAAGCGGTCCGGCTACCGATACATGCTTGCCTTCATAATCCGCTGCCTGAATGCGGCTCATATCCGCATATATGCCAGCCTCCTGATCCAATCGAAGGGCATCTTCCGCCCAGCCGTTCCACAGCCGGATCGCCGCCTCCACGAACTCATGTGCCCGCTCATAGCGGAGCGTATGAGGCAAATGCCGCACCTGCCCGAAATTGCGGGCGGTCGCGTCCCCTGTCGAGGTAACAATATTCCAGGCTGCGCGTCCGCCGCTGATATGATCGAGGGAAGTCAGCTTGCGGGCGATATGGTAAGGGTCGTTATAGGTGGTCGAGGCGGTGACGACAAGCCCGATCCGCTCGGTAGCCGCCGCAAGCGCCGAAAGCATGGTGAACGCTTCTAGCTGCGGGATGACGCGGTACTTGGTCATGATGTTCAAGCGGTACTTATCCGCCAAGAACACGGCATCCATCTTAGCCTGTTCAGCCAGCTTCACCATCCGGGCATAATAGCCGAAGTCGGCGGCATGCTGCGGACTTGCCTTGGGGTGTCGCCAGCTCGCTTCATGATGCCCCGTGCTCATCAGAAACAGGTTGAGATGCAACTGCTTACGGGAACGATCCAAACCGCTCATGTCACTTCGCCTCCTTCACGGATATGGCCACCGATATGGCCGTATCCGAGCTTGACCCGGCTGCGCTGCTCCCGCTCCTGCTTCTCCAGCGCGAGCCGTCCCAGTTCCTCCGCCCGTTTCGGATCGATGGCAAACAGGCCGTCCTCATCGCCAATGATCAGATCGCCGGGACGAACGGCCACACCGCCAACGCTAATGCAGGTATTGACCTCACCCTCCAGTTCGAGCGAGCGCGTGGTCAACGCGCTGACGCCGCGCGAGAAGACGGGAAAACGAAGCTGCCGCAAGACCGCGGCGTCCGAGACGCAGCCAGACACCACCGCGCCGGACACCCCTTTGGCAATCGCCTTGTAAGCGCGGAACTCTCCCCAGCAAGCCCGGTCCTCGTCGCCGGACATGTCGATGACGATAACGTCCCCTGGCCGGGCCAGCTCAAGCGCTTCGCGCAGAGCTGCCGAGCCGATATGAGGTAGCCGGACCGTAAGCGCGGTTCCGATTAGACGGATCGGTGTCACGAGCGGCTGCAAGCCGCGAATATAGCCGAAATCCGTCAGATGACCGATGGTCGACGGCTGAATGCTTTGGTAGAGCTCCAGCAGCTCCGGTGTTATTGGCTTCGCAAGTGGTTCAATTCGCACCATATGGCACCTCCTGTAATGGGGTCGACCTACGGGACACAGGCTGCGGCGACTGCGAATCCGCAGCCTGCAGCTTCGCCGCCAGAAACGGATTGCTCGTCTCTCCTTTGCTGTACGGCATGCTGCCCGGCACCTTCGCCGATTGTGCTAGCAGGGGACGCACGATTTGCTTCCAAGGCCAATGCTCGTTCATGAACAGGCTGGCGCGAACGATCTCTTCCTGATCCGATGGCAAGCCGGCTTGCGCGAGCGCGGTCAACAGCGCAGACTCGAGCGCCGCCCACATGCTCCGCTCCGCTAGGCCGTAGTCCCGGGACACGCTGTCCATGATGGCAAACAGATTCACCTGGATGCCAAGCATTTGGAAAAAAGCCAGCAATTGCTGCGGCGTATCATGATAGAGCGAATTCGGCACGCCAGGGCGCAGCATATAGCCCGGATCCTCAAGCCCCGCCTTGCGCAGCCACGGCACATGGACGCGCAGCGCGTCATGATCCCGCAGCAGCAGGCCGTGCACCTGCCCTTCCTTCAGCACGAGCACCGCATTCTGCCCATGCGCTTCCGGTACGAGCCCGAAGCGCAGCAGCCGCAGCAGCAGCTCGCTGAACAGGACTGCGATCTCGCGGAACAGCTTCAGCGCTCCCTGGGCTGTATTGGGCAGTCCGCGCAGGCGCAGCCATTCCGGGAGCAGCCCGGTCTCCGCTTCGTGAGCGGCCAACGCAGACATCGGCACAAGCCGGATGCTGTCATCGGCGGCAGCAAGCGCCGGAGGATAGCGGCGGATCATTGCTGACAGATGGCGCGGATTCTCCGCGAACAGGTCTTTATCCTTCGGTGCGAGCGCCCACCAGCTTCCTTCCTCGCAGAGATGCAGCCTCTCGCCCAGCACCGGATCAAGCGCCCGCACCTGCCGCAGCAGCGACTCTGCGCGAACCCCATTCATCAGCTTGATCGCGGACAGATAGCGCTGCCCACCGAGCGAGCGGATGCCAAGCGGAAGCTTCACATGCTGCGGCGATTCGCCTAGGCTCATGAGCGAGCGCACGGACGAAGTCGCGTAGAAGGTGCCAGCCGCCGTATCGAGCGGCACGCAAACGCCGCTGGCCAGCTCCGGCTGCAGCCGCTGCGGCAGCACCTGCTCCAGCTGCCACGGGTGCACCGGCAGCGCGATGTGCGTGCCGTCCAGCCCGCGCCGCCGCAGCTCCTGCTCCAGCGGCGCGCGGACATCGGCCGGCAGCAGCAGCGACTGCGGCAGCGCTTCCCCGGCGCCGCCGCTTAGCAGGCGGTCGCGCCGCACCGCCATCCAGCGCAGCCGGATGGGCTGCCCGGCCTCGGCGGTGTAGAGGCCGCACTCGGCGCGGCCCCAGCCGAGCTTCACCTTCGCGACCGGGTGGAACGGCCGGTCGCGAAGGGCGGCGCAGCGCTCCAGCGCCAGCAGCGAGCGGTCCTGCGGCAGCGCCAGCAGGTCCTTCACGGGCGCGCGCCGCTCCAGCGACCAAGCGATCTGCTCGGCTGTCTGCCGGAGCATATCGATGAACGCCTCCGCTCCCGCTTCTGCGGCGCCCGCTGTGCCAGCGGGGGCTGCTGTGCCCGCGGGGGCTGCTGCGCCTGCGGCTCCCGCCATCATGCCCGCGGCCCGCGCCATCCCCGTGGCCGCGGCCACATCCGCGGCGTCCGCGGGGCGCGTGCCGCTCGCCTCGGTGCGGTGCTCCGCCACGAGGCGCATCCATGCGGCCGGCGCGAGCAGCTCGGCCGCACCGTCAGCGCGGCCGGCGGCGACCCGGGCCGCGGGCATGCAGCGCAGCCGCTGCCATGGCGAGCGGCGCAGCCCGAACACGACCGCGGCTTCGCCATGCGGTCGCCACAGGCCAATCAGCTCGCCTGGCGCGCTGATTGCTCCTTGCCCCGCCTCCGGCCGGGCCAAGCCTTGCTCATCACCGGGCGCTATAGCGGACGCGCCGTCGAGCAGCTTCCAGGCCGCGGCGAATGCCGGATCGGCTTCGCCGATCGCGGCGCGCACTTCCTGCGGCGTGAGCACCTGCAGGCCGACCAGCAGTTCCTCGGCCAGCAGCGCATTCAGCAGATCCTCCATCACGCGGCGCTCCGCTTCTTCTTCGTATCGCTTATCCGGCATGAACACTCTCTCCTTTCACATCCCGAAACGCATATAGCGGATTCGGCACCCATTTTGGCTCAACCTCGGAATCGGGATATAGGCGCCTGCGCGCCAGCTGCTCAATGCGAATTTTTTCCGAGAACAGATCATATCGCTCGTACTGTTTCTCTAGCTCGGGATGGCGATGCTGATATCGATGAATGACATGCGCGACGCGTTCCCAGAATGCCATCTCGGACAGGCCGTGCCGTTCGCTTAAGTAGAGACCAAGATCGCCAAGGCAGACGAAGAAGAATGCACTGTGCAAGAAATCCCGGACCGCCGCCGGGTCCTCCGTCTCCATATAGGAATGGCGATTCTGCGCCAAATGGGCGGCCGGTTCAGGATGAAGCTGCGGGCACAGCTCCGGCTGGGGCAGCAAGCTCCGACTAAAACGAACGCCATCATGAAAGTCACGAAGCGCAATCCGGACGGGACGTCCTTCCCGGTGCAGCAGTAAAATGTTCTGGGCATGCGACTCCAGCGCCACCCCGTGGGCGTAAAGCAGATGAATCAGCGGCGTCACCGTTGCCGTCAGCAGCTCATCCAGCCATGGCAACAAGCCGTAGCGCCTGATCCACGCTTCGACATGCGCTGCAGCTGTACCATCGGCGTATGAAAGCGCGGCGAACGGCAGCGCCTCCTCGCCCGGTCGCAGCACGCTGGCTATGCCGCGTCTCATAATGGCGCCCAGCGAGCCGTAGGCGCGTTCCCTCACGGATGGAGATAGCTCCGCCGGGTCAAAAGCAACGCCGGCATATTCATCCAGCACAGCAACCTCCGGCTGGTCCGGCATGCGGCCGGTGTCCAGCAGATCATGCAGCCAGTCCGACACGAGCGCCGCGTTCAGCACCGTATGAAGCGCCAGCATGCGCCGGGTCGAGGTGTTGACGATGCCCAGCGCCAGCTTCCATGTCGCCTTGCGCGGGTCTGTAACATTTTCCAGGCTGCGGATGGATTGCTGTGCCCGGTAGATGTCCTTCGTTCGCCCGATCGGCAGCAGCACTCCTTCGGCAATCTCCCGGTGCAGCGCCGGCACCACCACATGCTCCCATTGCCACGGGTGGACAGGCATGAACACATAGTCGTCCGGGACGCAGCCAAGCTGTTCAAGCCGCGCACGGAACCTTTCATATAACTCCTCGCCGAGCGCTTCAAGCAGCCATCCCTGCTCCTTCATGCCACGGCGCAGGGACAGCCTGGCATGCGAGCGGGCCACCGCGATCCACAGCGGCTGCAGCGGCTCACCAAACTCCGGCCCGTACAGCCGGTTATCGGCCGCATCAAAGCCGACACGGGACTTGTAGCAGGGGTGATACGGATGACCGTCCAGCTCCCCTTCCGCATGGTCCAGCGATCGCGTCGCTCCTGCCAGGCTCCGCCATGCGCGCGCTTCTGCATCGTGGAGCAGCGTTCTTCCCAGTTCATCCTGTAAACGTAGCAGCCGTTCGCTCTGCTGTTTCTGCCCAAGCACCTCATCAACGAAAAGAGCAAGTCGCCCCGCCGACACCTCCCCATCCGCACCAATACGCCGCAGCGATCCGCGATCCATACGGATGCGGCCGAAGCCGTGAGTACGCCGGCAGTCTAGCCGGTATCGAACCTGCTCACCAGCAGCCGCAAGACCGGATAATTCAACGGTTCGGGCTTCCCCGGGCTGTGGAAGTCCGCCGATGGGCACGGCGATTTCCTCATAAAGCATCGCTTCTATCAGCTGCCCAAGCACGCGCTGCTCAGCAGCGGCATAGGCGTCCGAACGAATGGCAGCCGCACGCGGGTCTATTTCCTCCCAGCTTTTCATTTTCAGTTCACCTCAACCACCTGTATTTTTTAAACTTCTCGATTTATCGAAGATAGGTCCACACCCATCTCAGAACATGGAGCGCAGTCTGTCTTGGTCATACCAAGATACTCCTGCCCGACCCGCAATTTGGAATCTGGAGCAGAGCCCAACTGCTGTTGCGAACCGTAATCTGTTCACCCGCTTGTCAGGGTTGTGCTCTCTTTCCTCATCGTTTGCCGACACTGCCAGTCTGCTGCGGCTGTCCCTCCCAGGCTTCCTTATCACTTGACAGGTCGGCGGTTTCCTGACGAGCCCCGTCTGTCTCCGATACATGTGCATCGGTTATTTTCACCCATAGCCAATTGAGCGCCAGCAGCACCGCAGATCCGGCAAAAATGATGCGCAACCCGAACGCTCCCGCAAGCCAGCCCATGCCGATGGAACCGAGCAGACCGCCAGCCATCTGCGCACAATTGAGATAACTGTAAGCACGGCTTTCCATCCCGGCCGGTGCATGCCTGCGCACGAGCGAGTTCAGCGACAGCCCGAGCCCGCTCAGGCTGGCACCGCTACAGAAGCGGAGCGCGATCAGCTGCCATAGCTGCTGTGCGAACGCTTGCGGAATGGCCAGCAGCATCGCGCCCAGCAGAGAAGAAGCCAGCACACGACTTGGGCCGCGGCGATCTCCGAGCTTGCCCAGTTGCGGAGCCGCCATCATGTTGGCCACCCCCGCCGCCGCGGAAGCGATGCCTGCGAGAAGCGCGACATTGCTGCTTCCGGGCGCGAGCAGCTGCACATAGAGCGGAATAAGCGGCAATATTCCGACCGTTGCCGCCCGCTGGAGAAAAGCGGACACAAACACATGCAGCAGCGGACGCCGGGACATCATTTCCCGCAAATCCCCGCGCAGTCCGGAAGTCTGCGCCTGCAACAACGGCTTCTCATATCGCTCATGAACGCCGAACAACACGACGACAGAGGCAGCCAGAATACCGATGCCCATGTACAGAAACACCTCGGCAAAACCAAAGCGGTCCGCCAGCATCCCGCCCAGAAGCGGCCCGCAGATGGTGCCGCCAACCGAGCTGGAGTGCAGCATCCCGAGCGCATAGCCGCTCCTCTCTTTGGGCGCACTTTTGGCTGTCAGCGCGATCGCAGCCGGACCGAATCCGGACAGGGTCCCGTTAAGCAGCCGCAGGAGCAGCAGCTCCACCGGCCCGCTCACGAAGGCCATGAGCGTCATTGTCACCGCCATGCCAAAGCCGGAGCGCAGCAGCATCAGCTTGCGGCCATAACGGTCCGCCAGCCTTCCCCACACCGGCGCCATCACAAAGGCACTGAGCAAATTCGCCCCATAGATGACCGCTGACCACATGGTCACATCGGCATGATCCTGTACGCCAAGCTCCTGCAAGTACAGCGGCAGAAACGGGGCTACACAGCTGATCGAAGCCATCGCCAAAAACTGCCCGATGCAGAGAATATATAAACTCCGTTTCCAACCTTCCATTTCTGCCTGCCTTCCTTCGCATGAAGCAGGATCGGACGGCGTTATCGCCGTCCGTCCCTCATTGGATTTGCAATCATAATATAGAGGGGCGTGTCCCCTTTATTGACCAGACAGCTGCTGAAATTCGCTTTAGCCGGCAGTGTCTGCTCGGTAAGCAGGCCGTCGATATACGGTAGAAGCCTGGCGCTGGCCCGCGCCCTTTCCGCTAGCAGCAGGTGGCGAACGACGTCCCAGCCCTCGCCCTCCGGTCGATTCTGACAGCGTGCCCAAGCATGAATAAGCGAACCAAGATGATTCACGAAATAGTAGTACAGTGTCCGCCGCCAAGCTTCCGCCGCGTTGTAGAGCAGCGGGCTATTCTCAGGAAGCAGTTCCCCGATCCAGCCGGCCGCTTCCGCCACTTGTCGATCCACACTCATCCCTTCCAGATCCCGGGTGTAGAAAGCGCTTGGCCAGCCTCCCTTAAGCGCCAGCAGCGAATTCTGTGCATGCGCTTCAAAGCTGATGCCGTAGCGGTCCCATACCCGCAGCAGCGGCAGCATGGACAGCTGCAAATAACGCTCCAGCCACAGCTGCATGTCCGGCAGTTCCCGTGTGCCACCCGCCTGCGCGCTTTCCGCAATCGCCTGTGCCAGTTTTGGCGCCCTCTCACCCGGCCAACTTTCCACCAGCGAAGCCAGCACAAACGAGGATGAAGGATCCAGCTTGAGCGGCCTGAACATAACGGTAATCGACGGATCAAGTATGGCATCGCCGGGTTCCGCGATGCCCGCATACCCGGTTTCCGGCATCAGCCCTGGCAGCTCCCGCCGCAGATCATCACCGAGACGGGCCGTTAGCTGAGCCGCATGCATTGTGCGAGTCGTCTGCTCGGCGGTATTGACGCGTATCAGGTTTGTTATCCGCACGCCGAGCGGCAGCTTCCAACCGCAGCCGCTCCCCGGTTCCCACACGGTGCGCACCGAGGAGGTCGGGAACACCTTCGGTCCAAGCGGCCCGAGCGGCACCAGTTCGCCTCGCTCCAGCGCACGGCGCAGACGTGGTTGCCCCAGCAGTTGTCTTGCCTGCCACGGATGCATCGGCAAGGGTTCGTACATATCTTCTGCCAGCGTTCCAATCCGTTCCACCAGCGCCTCCCGATAAGGCTCGCAGATCGGCTCCGGAAGCATCGCAGACCGTTCGCCAGGCAGCCATTCCCCATGCAGCGCCGACTTGCTTACCGCGAAATAATACAGGGCAAAGCTTGCGCCCCGTTCGGGACTGTAGCGATCCAGGTCCACTTCGTCCATCCCTTCCACGCTTTTCGGATATGGATGAAACGGATGACCGGCAAACACGCTTTGTTCAGACCTGATGTAATCGAGCTTCCGCACCTCTTTCCCAGCCTTGGCATCCTCCTCCCGCTGAACTAAATGCCCGTGCAAATATCGAACGCTTAACCCAATTCGTCGCAGCACCTCATCCACAGCAAGAAGCCGCTGCCGCCGATGATGAAGCCTTTGGGCCAGTTCAAGCACGAGCCGCTCGGCCAGCTCGTGAAAGGTCAACAACCGCCGAATCTCCCCGGCCTCCAGCATCCATTCATCTGCGTATACATGCTGACCGATAAGCGATGCATATTGAACCGTGCCATGAAGCCGGGCGCCGTCGCCAAGCATAAGCGTAACCGAAACCGCAGCCCCTTTCTCGGCCGCTTCAGCCAGCCTTTGCAGATGCTCTATGGCATCAACGTTTTCCCTCAGAAAAGCATTTAGCAGAGACCTGGCAGCCATCTGCTGCGCCAGCCTTTCCGTCTCCTCCCGTATCATCAGTCCTGTCTTGATATCTGTATCAGGATCAGCTTCCTTGAGTGGAAGCGCATGTTTGTCTGTCAGCATGACTGCGCCTCTCGAGCAGCACGCACCGATTCTCCGAAGCGGAATACGATATCGTCCAGCTCCTGCTCCGTCACAATCAGCGGCGGCAGGAAACGCATAACCGCCGCATGCCGTCCCCCCACCTCCAGGATCAAGCCGCGCCGCAAGCATTCCTGCTGGATTCGGGCCGCCAGTGCCGGAGCAGCCGGATAATGACCGAGACGATCAGGCTCACGATGCTCGTCCACAATTTCAACGCCGATCATAAGCCCGAGTCCGCGCACATCGCCGATGCAGATCTCATGTTCAGCCAGCATCCACAGCTGCTCCTTTAGCCGATCACCGAGCAGCCGCGCCCGTTCGGGAAGGTCCTGCTCCTTGATGTAGCGCAGCGCAGCCAGACCTGCAGCCATCGCCAGCTGATTGCCGCGGAAGGTGCCGATATGCGCCCCGGGCTTCCATACATCGTAGCGTTCGTGGTATACAACGACCGACAGCGGCAAGCTGCCGCCGATCGCCTTCGACAACACGATTGCATCCGGCTCAATCCCGGCGTGCTCATAAGCAAACAGCTTGCCGGTACGCCCAAGTCCCGTCTGCACTTCGTCCACGATGAGCGGAATATCCCGCTCTCTCGTTATTCGCCGCAGCTCCTTCAGCCATGCGGATGGTGCAGGTATGGAGCCTCCCTCCCCCTGTACGGGTTCAACGATCATCGCGGCAGGAGGCACGATCCCGCTTTCAGGGTCATGCAGCACATTTTCGATGTAGCGGAGGCTGAGCTCTTGCGTCTCGCTGCCACCCACGCCGAACGGACAGCGATAAGCGTATGGGTACGGCAGGAAGTGCACATCCGGCATCAGTCCGGCTATCCGCTCCTTTTGACCGAGTGTTCCGCTTAGACTCATCGCAGCATGCGTCGACCCGTGATAGCCGCCGTGGAAGGACAGGACACTTCGTCTGCCGGTCGCCGTTTTCATCAGCTTGATTGCAGCCTCGACAGCATCCCCGCCGGTCGGTCCGCAGAACTGAATCCGTGCCCGGCTCGCCAGAGACGATGGCAAGCTGGCGAACAGCTCGTCCACGAACGCTTCCTTGAGCGGTGTCGTCAAATCCAGCGTATGAAGCGGAGCTTTCGAATCAAATAGTTCTCTCATCGCTCCGATCACGACGGGATGATTATGTCCAAGCGCCAGTGTTCCGGCACCAGCCAAACAATCATAGTACACCTTGCCGTCCAAATCCCGGACGTAAATCCCCTCTGCTTCCGAGATGACTATAGGCAGACGGCGGGGATAGGAGCGGGCCGAAGATTCGCGCTCCTGCTGGCTTTGCAAATAGCGGCTGTTATTGCTCATTTCTGCCGCCACACTTGAGCGATACATGACGGGACACTCCTTTGCAAAATAGTTTGATTGCATACCTTATCAATAATGATAATCATTATCAATAAGATGACTAAATCATACCATGTCCCTGTCAGCCGGAATATTATCCGGTTGAATAATCCGAGTACTCCATATGGATAATAATGTTTATTCATTCATTTTTAGTGTCATCTCCCAACTTCTTCGCCAGAAGAAACACAAATTCGTCCCCTGCCTCCTCAAGGCAGAGTGCTTTTTTGATATTTTGAATATGTTTTTTGACCGTGTTGATGCTGATATATAATTCCTCGGC
Organism: Paenibacillus sp. 7541; assembly: GCF_002276395.1. Lineage (NCBI taxonomy): Bacteria > Bacillati > Bacillota > Bacilli > Caryophanales > Paenibacillaceae > Paenibacillus > Paenibacillus sp. 7541. The sequence goes on from NZ_NQLZ01000001.1 coordinate 322,362, forward strand.
AATCTTCCTGATGCTGTAATGACGGCACAACAGCACGGCAATCTCCAATTGTCTCGCGCTTAAATTCGCTAGATTATCCCGTGCCGCGAGCTCCAAACCGACTGAATCGGAGGATGCCGAATCCCCATCCGAATCCGCCACCACATACTCCATCGTCACTTGTACGGAATCCCGGATATTCATGTGCACGACCCGGTTCATAATCATGCTGTGCAGTTCAGCCAGCTCCTGGCGCTCCCGCTCATGGTCTGAGCTGGAAGCGACCGTAAGAAGCAGCTTTGTAACAGGCATAAGCGCATCACCGCCCAGACTGGAATGGATTTTTCATTCATGCATGGTCTATGAAGAAACTTGCAGTTTATTGCAGCAGCGCCTCCGCAATTTCCTCCACTACTCTGCTCATCGCAATCGGACCGTAGTATCCGATCCACAGCGCCGTATCAAAATGGCGGACCTTGCCGCTATGCACAGCATCCACGTCATTCCATAATGGGTTCATCTCGTATTGCCGGGTCTGTTCACGGTTCGTATTATCTGTCAACACAAACAGCCGGTCCGCTCGCAGCTCTGAAAGTGCTTCAAGCGGGATCATGGAGCTGGTGCCCGTGTGATTGGCGGCAAGCCGCGGGGCGGACAGACCGAGCTCGCTATACAGAAGCCTTGCGGTACGGTGCCTGCCGGTATGTAGACGAATGCTGCCGTCACGAGGACGGATTAACGCAACGGTAGGTGTGCTTCCACCATCTTCAAGCCGTCTCCGCAGCCGACTCAGCTGTGCATTATACGCATCAATGATTTGCAGCGCCTTCCATTTCAATCCAAGCAGCTCGCCAAGCCGAAGCAGTGACAGCCGCCAATCCTCGTTGCGATCCAGCATCATCGCCGGCGCGATCCCGGAAATCTCGGTGTAGCAATGCTCCTGAAATGAGGTGCATAGGACCAGATCCGGTTCCAATGCCGCCAATCTGCGCAGATCCGGCTGCTCCTTCGTCCCGAGCCTCGCCATTCTTCCTAATGACAACGCCAGGTTCGCCGGCAAGCCACCCGTCTCCACCGTACATACGACACTGCCCACGGGCTCAACGCCAAGCGCAAGCAGCTGGTCTGCATACTGGTTGTCCAGCACCGCAATTCTTCTTGGCCTGCGGGCAAGCTCCAGCGTGCCTCGCAAATGCGGTACACGCAGATGCCCATCGATTTCTACAAGTCCTCCGGTACAGAGCAGAGTTAGCGATAGCAAGGCGCGGAACGCCTGGGTAGCGTTCTCCCTCTGATCATACCGACCCTCGCCTGCCGAAACAATGTCCGAATGCGACGGACTTGTGGGAGAAATCCGACAATCCTCGGGAAGAGACGGACGGTGCTGATTACGGGATTGCCTGTAGCTTCTGGGCGAGATACCGGTGTATTTTTTAAACAAACGGCTGAAATAGTAGCTGTCCGGATAACCGACCTCCTCGGCAATTTGGGAGATTGTCCGTTCACTGTGCTCCAATAGCTGCTTCGCTTTAGCAATCCGAATGCTGATCAGATGTTCTAGCGGGCTATGGCCAAATCGAGCCTTGAAGCCCCGCTGCAGCTGGCGTGTATTTGTTCCGAGATCCTCGGCGAGCGACGCAAGCGTCCACGGTTTGCTGTAATTGGCCTCCATGTGACGAACAGCAGCGTCAATGGCATCCTCATCTCTCCTCCCTGCTTCCGCCTGTCCCTCCATCTCCTTCAACAGCAAATGGATGAAAGCATATACTTGCTGCTTGACCTTCAGCCGCAGCAGCGGATGTGCTTGCTTCCACAGGTTTTCCATCTCACAGGCCATGCTTCGGCACGCAATTCCCGCTTCCGCCGGAGCTGTGTAACTGGCCCGAAACTGCTCTACTGCACGCTGCGGATCATCCATCTCGCCCGGCACAGGATGAGGAAGCTGCGCTTTGTACATGATCATAATATACTCGTACCCTGCCGGCGTACTCTGAATATGAAGATGTTCACCTTTCGCGATATGAGCTACCGGTGCCTGCTGCGAGCTGTAATCGATCTTCGATGCCTTGATTCGGGCCGCACCTCCTGTCGTCACCAGAAACAACGATGTTGGAGCCCTGTATTCCAGCTGATCTTCCGGCTTCACATGTCCCGGGCGGATATCTACAACATCAAAGGAAGCGTATGTCCACAGCAACATGAGATCCCGTACCGACATCGTTTTTCCAACCTCCCCATACCGATTTGTCTGCTATGCTAGCCCCATTATAAATTCATTGAGAATCATTATCAACTAATTGTAAGCGGTCCCTCCCGGGATCACGGTTCATGCTGCAGATAATCGTCCATGCTACAACCACTTGCTCTGAAGATTACCCGTTGAATCTTCGCTCCCTGATGATCAAAATTCTCTTTGGCTACAAAAATTGTATATGCCGAACATGTCCTTATATAAAAATAGTCTATCTCTCGCAATAACTTCCTTCATTTTCACTTGCCATTGATCTCGTCTGCATATGATCTTGATGTCCGCCATGTAACATTCCCTGTGAACGAAAGGAAGGGAAATGAAACATGACAAACAAAAGACAAGGCTTCTCGAAAAGAGTCCCTCGGAGAAAACGGTTCGAAAGATTATGTGTGTCACTTATACTGCTTATCGTTACGATTGTAGGAATTAGGATCGCATCAACCAGCGGGGCCTCCGTTGTTGAAATCCCCCCACTGCTGTCAGAATCCGGTCCATCGACATTCCGGATCGTGATCGACCCCGGACATGGCGGCAAAGACCCGGGAGCGACGGGAAGCAGCGGTGCCTTTGAGAAGGAGTACAATCTGGCGATGGCACAGCGGGTGTACCAGCTGCTTGAGCAGGATCCCATGTTCGAAGTTAAAATGACCCGCGAAGACGATCAATTCGTTGAGTTAGAAGAGCGAGCTGCCATCGCTAATGAGTGGAATGCGGATGCGCTGGTTTCCATCCACGGCAACACGTACGAGGACCCCGCGGTTTCCGGGACGGAAACCTTGTACTACCATAATGAAAGCATACCGCTAGCTAGAACGCTCCAGAAGGAGATTATCGCAGCGCTCGGCCTTCGGGATCGCGGCATCAAACAGCAACAGCTCGTGATTCTGTCCAGGTCGGAGGTTCCGGCGGTCATCGTAGAGATGGGATACCTCACCAATCCGGGCGAGGAAGAACTGCTATTAAGCAGCGATGGACAGGCTCTTGGAGCCACTGCCATTTATGAAGGGTTAAAGAACTATTTTAGCCATTAAACTCCTTGCTATCATCCATATAGGTGAAATTATGGTGTTATGTTCCTGTGTGATCGATACAAATCAGAATGAGAGGTGTCATAACCCTATGATTCAAATACGTCAAGGGCTCAGGTGCTTCAAGTATTTTATAAGCAGGGAGAAAACGAAGATTAACTTTTTTTCCGTCAAAATGGTGGTAACTGATGGTTTTGTGATTACTTTTAAGAGGTAGAATATATTAATTAGGTTATCCGTTTTATAGGTTTTGTACGTACTAATATAGTTCGTACAACATAATAAAAGACTTGCAAGGGTTACTCATATTCTCTGAATAAAAAGTGAACTATTCGTCACTGGATAGCCCCCCAATAAAAAAGAAACCTTGAAAGGCATATAGCCAATCAAGGTTTTTCAAATCTATACTTCTAGCTTAACTAAGTCTAATAAAAAATCACCAAAGTCATTAGCTATTATTTCATATGTTTGACTCTCTAAGTCAACTCCAGGTACAAAAGATACTACTTTTGGTTCACCATTATCATCAAGTTGATTATAGTCTAAACAAAATATTTCGTCACTCCCTGTATCATATATAACTAGTAGATTATTAGGTAGATTAATTTCTCTTCGTTCTGTTAAAGTGTACCATATAGCGTCTGGAACTGATGAATTTTCAAAATCAGCATTAATAATTCCGTATATTTCTTGTGCTTCGAAATTACCTGCTCCAAACGTCTTTAAATAATCAAGATATAAACCAGTAAACTTTAACCCTAATTTTTCTTCAGCCAAACTAATTAATTCATCTGTATGACCACCCACAAAGTCTGCAATCTCTTCTTCACTCAAAATAATTTCCTTTGCTTTTTGATAATTTTCTACACTCATTTCCATCCCCCTTTAACATTAAAAGTCATTGACTCTATTTTTCCAGTAATCAGTTCGCCATTTATTAAATTCAGACCTATTTATACCTGAAGGTATAGTATTAGGATTGATGTGAATTACAGAACTGTTATCTTTATGAAACGTTCTGTGTAACCTCTGCTATCGAACTTTCATTTCTTTGTGTCATGTGATGAAGGTTTATAGACTTTCCATCTGGACCAAGTGGGGCTAATCCCTTCTGCATCCTTTCAAGGTTAGATCTACCTCGTGCGTCTTTCATATGTGGATTTATAATATCATCTCTTTGGTAAACTTTCATGTTTTTAAATTGGGTGGTTTTATTTCAGTATTGATAACTATTTCCTGTACCCTCAGTGGGCCAGCCTTACTCGAAGAACGCTTCATTCGCCCGCCGCCAGGACCTCGTGTGACGAATGCTCCTCCGTTGCTGCCGCCTCCCAGGCTACCTCTGGTTAGGCCTCTTCCGAGTCCGCCTCCGCCGCCGCTGCAGTTGTGGGGTCCATAATTTCAGTTCGCTGACAAAATACGTGTAATAATCCCTACACGAAATTATACATTCTAATCGTCTCTTGTTTCACTTCGATCGGCTTGATATCGCAACTTGAATGTGATACGTCTCTCTTTCCCTATCCGTCTTCATTTAAAGTAAAGAACCTTGAAAGGCATGTAGCCAATCAAGGTTTAGTGATTTGTGTAAATTTAAAATCCCCTATTCTTTAAAATAATCATCAATAACTTTTTCGTCACTACAGCCCACAATTAATTCACAACTATCCGGTGTCAGAAAAACCCCTAATGTTTGAACCATCATTTCTTTGCTTGCTGGCTCTATATGATAATGCTTTCCTTCTTTATAATTATGAGCCAACCTTATCAATTCAGTTCCTAAACCTATTAGTGCATTTTTGCTCAGAAATAAGGATACTTTTGATGACTTTGTTATTTCGTTTCCATTGCTATCAAAAACCTGTAACACACCAACATTATCTGCCAATCTTTCAAAGTCATCACTTTCATCGTTTTCTATATCAATCAAATATTTCATAACATTTATCCTCCTTTCTAAAATCTATCAATGATTTTTCCACTCTCGCAACTACCTTTCGCACGCATTAATTCCATACTCCCTCCATCTCTCGACAAATTTCTCCAGCAAAAAAATAGTTGGATATGCCTATTAACTACATAAAAACTCCCGCCCTCAGCAAATTGCCGACAGACGGGAGTTTTCGCTCATACTTTCTCATGATGCTCCACCGGCGACTCATACAGCCCCGAGGTGTTTTTGAACCACTGGAAAATGTGCGTAGCGCACACCTTCAGCATCGCGTAACCAGGAACGGCCAGCAGGACGCCGACTACCCCGAACAGATTGCCGGATGTCAGAATCACAAAAATAATTGTGATTGGATGAATTTTGAGGGTCTTGCCCATAATTTGCGGCGAGATCAGCTTGCCTTCAATAAGCTGAACAATCGTCCATACCGCCACCATCTTCAGCAGCATGATCGGCGAGGTTACAAGCGCAACGATAAGAGCCGGCGTAATCGCAATCGCGGGACCCAGATATGGCACCACATTGGTGAATGACGCAATAATGGCCAGTATTAGCGCGTAATCCAGCCCGATGATCATGTAACCGATGTACAGCAGGATACCGATACAGAAGCTGACAATAATCTGGCCGCGGATGAACGAGCTGATCTGATGGTTCATGTCCTGAAGCACATGCAGAGCACCCGTGCGGCTCCGGGTCGGCAGGAAAGAGAGCAGCTTCTCAGGCAGCTTCTTGCCATCCTTCAGCATATAGAAGAGCACGAACGGAACCGTAATAATCGACAGCACAACTTCCGTGAACGCGCCCAGGAATCCGCCAACCTTGGACCAGGTCGTGTTCAGAATATCTGTTGCTTGCTGGGTAACGGTCCCCCACCATTCCTCCGAATTCAAGTTAATCGTCGACTGAATTTGATTGTACAGTTCGGTTCCGGTCAGATTCTCAAACTGCTGTCTCAGATTTTCACTGTAAACCGGAAAGTTGATGATCAAACTCATAATCTGATTACGAACCACCGGAATGACCGCGAGCACAACCACCGTCAGAATACCGGCGATCGCCAAATATAGAATCAGGATCGACCAGCCCCGCTTGATCCTCCATTTTTCCATCACATTCACGAGTGGATTAAGCAGATAGAACAGAATACCGGATAGGATAATCGGCAATATAATTGTTTTGATCAGTACAGTAACAGGGTGCCAGACGAACGAAATTTTGCTGAGCACCAATATGTTGATTCCTACCAACAACAACACGAACAAGAGCAGCACAAACTTGTTATTTAGAAAAAATCGCTTAAAGCGATCTGGCCAAATTCGGGTTGGCTCCATGGATGTCCTCCCTTACTAGTCTGATATGTATCGCAAATGACTCTATCTCTATACTATAATGTTTGAAAAATGCCTGTGTCCAGTTGCGTCACGAATCTGCCAATCGTACCGCCACACAGCAACATAAAAAACAGCTGCCGGATCATCGGCAGCCGCACTCGTTCTTCCCGTTATCCTTACTCGCTTTGGAGAGGTTCGCCCCCCTGTCCCCCTACACCAACTTCAGCGCCTGTTCAATCGGCGTGTCCCCGCTGATCAGGTCAAAAGCCTTTCCCATCGTAGACGGATCGGCAAGCGCAGCGAGGATCGTGGAAGCCACATCTTCACGCGGGATGTTCCCGCGCTCTACATCTGCTGCAGCCTTCACTTTTCCGGTTCCCGGTTCGTTCGTTAGTCCGCCTGGTCGGATAATGGTGTAATCCAGCCCGCTTCTCATAAGCCACATGTCTGCGTAATACTTGGCTGCACTGTAGTGCGGCGCGCTTGCCATCCACTTCTCCCGATGATGAACACCGATTGCGCTAACCATCACAAACCGCTGAATTCCAGCCTGCTTGGCAGCTTCCATCGATTTGATAGCCCCATCCAAGTCGATCAGCATCGTTTTATCGGCACCGGTATGTCCGCCCGAACCCGCAGTAAATACAATAGCATCCGCACCTTGAGCCGCGCTGGCGATATGATCTATGCTTCCTTCAAGGTCAACCAGGGCAGTCTGAACGCCCTGTTGTTCATACTTCGCCTTCTGCTCTTCCTTTCGCACCATCGCAATCGGGTTCAGCTCGGCCGACTGCTGCATTTGGCGGACGAGATGCTGTCCAATCTGTCCGTTCGCTCCAATAATCAATACGTTCATGTGGTCGCTCCTCACTTTCGGCAATGTGGATATCCTTTATCTTTAGCTATTATTATATAAAAAACATCCCGCAGGCCCAATCAGGTGCAGCCAGCACCCTCATGCCTGACGGGATAGGTGATGTTCGGCGCATCCATGCCCGGCTGTCGCCTGGATCAAGGGTGCAGGCCGATGCGATTACAATGGGGAAACCGCATATCGCTTGTAGAGCGTCCGGCTTCCGTTTCTATTGGCAAAACCGATCTGGCCATGCAGATAAGGAGCATCCTGATCCGTATACGCCAGCAGCTGTGTTCCGTCCACACTAACCGTCAAGCGGTTATGTTCCGCACTTATCTCCACCCGATAGTCTTTACCCGGCTCCCATGCGAAATCGGCCGTGGCCACAGCCCGATAACCATGATCATTTTTGTACAACACGAGTTGGTTGTCCTTCGCCAGGCCGGCTGCATAAGACCGAATGCCGCCCTGCACCCGCACCTGAATCAGATGCTCCTCACCGACCACCGGCGTTAACACCGCTTCGTATTTGTAATCCTTCCACGCATAATCACCGGTATAACACTCGGCAGGCAGTTGCGAGCCGCTGCCGCTAAGAGCTCCGTTGTCCAGTGTCCAATGACCTCGCAGATAGGTGCACTGACGGACCTCAACGTGAATCGGATTCCACATTTCCAGACGCTCCTGGCTGAAATCAATCGAGTAATGCGGAGAACCACTATAATCCATATCGTCCACATAAGCGATCAGGCTTTCTTGCCAGTCGGCTAACGGGATCCATTCAATTCCGGCCTGTTCAATGCAGGCGTTATCCAGCACCGGAATATCCATCGTCAGATGAATCCACTCCCCTGCTGGAACGTATACACTCTCCCCGTAATATAGCTTGTCCTGATTGCCATCCTTCACGAACATTGTTGCTTTCAGACCCGGACCGGTATCTGGCAGTTTCACGCGCGCTTCCACCTTCTGGCCCGGATATAGCAGTGGGGAGAAGGCCGGATCATAGCGGCTGTCATTGAAATCGGACGGACCGTAATACGTTTGGTGATATACCCGGTAGCCGTAGCCCCCTCTCACTCTGTCGAACATTACTTTTAACGAGCGCTCTCCGGAATAAGCCTCTGCCTCACTATTCTCAACCCGAGCCGTAACATTGCGGGAAGGATCATCGTGATCCGTACGGAACGCATGCGTTGAACCTGGATATTCAAAATGGAATCTCGGCGAGCTGCCATTCAGCACAGCTTCCCATTGGTCCGGAGGCTGCACCCCGGCGATCTTATAGCCGAAGCGAGCGATATACGAAGCGCACCATGGCAGATCCAGGATGTTCAGCGAGCCGATAACGCTTGAGCAGCATAGAAAATCATTGATCGGCGTCCGCCACGAAGCATCGATCCCTTGCAGACCATTCAGAACGCCGAGAATTGTGCCCACATTCGCCACATTGCAATCCGTATCCCAGCCGCACATATTGCATATGTTGATTGACTTGGAGAAGTCACCTTCTCCGTATAGCAGTGACAGGATGATCACCGCCGCATTCGGTATGATATGGCAATTGCCCGGGTACAGATGGTAGCCATAATGCGCTTTCACATAAGCATACGCATCACGCCACGATTCCGGCTGCCTGCTGTGATACTCAATCACGTCCAGCGCCATCCGGTGGAATTCAGAATTGTGCGGAATGACCCCCAGCCCGGCCTCGATAATATCCGCCATATCTTTCTTGACAAAAGCCGCCGCAATGCAAGCAGCAACGAACATCCCCCCGTATTTGCCATTCCCGTCATGGGATACACTCGCGGCTTTCGCTGCGTACTCAGCGGCAAGCTTCGGGTTGCCTGGCGCAATCAGGCCCCAGGTGTCAATGAAGATCTGGCCTCCAATCTGCTCGGCAACCGCCGCGCCATTCTGCTCGATAGATCCTGATCTCGGAGCCATAATGCCATGCTTCAGATTCTCGTATGCGGTATGCTCTGTCGATATCCCATAACCTCCCCACCAGAAAAATGCATGGCCGTCCGGCGCATAATTCAGCCAGGTCAGCCCGATCTGCTCCGCCGTCAGCTGATCTGTATGGGTATAATCCTCCAGTGCCCGGAGAAAGAACATTGGACCGTTTGTATCATCATCCGCTGCAAAGTTTTTGAACTCATGCAGGTAGGTGGTTATTTCTCCGTAAGCCTTTTCAATTTGTTCATACGTCCATTGCTCGATGTTCCCTCCGTGACGAACCCCAATCACTTTGCCAAGCCATCCGGCATACACCCGCTCTACATAATCTTCCGGAATCGTAAATGTCATCGCTGTCACTCCTGTCTATGAATTGCCACACTCAAGATGTCCGGCAAGTTTCACCGTACTTATAAAATACAGCAGCGGGGCCGCAGATTCAAACCAGCATTCCACGACCGGCATCATAAAGAGCTTGTCATTTCCGGGATACTCATAAATGTCGGTTAATTCACCAAACCTGTTTCCCAGGAAATGGATGCTAAATAGGCATTTGGGCAGCAAGCGCTCGGGCTTCCATTACACATACTTTTGATAAAAAGACAGCACGTTCTTCCAGAACCTGGAGTCCTTCTCCGAACTTCGATGCCCGTCCGTGTCAACATACAGACACTCGACATCCTCACGTCTGTTCTTCAAACCACGCATCAGATAATCCAGTTCCTCCGAAGGAATATACCGATCCTTTCTTGAATGCACCAGCAGCACGGGAGACTTTCTATGCTCAAGTGCGGCAGGCAGGCTAAGTTCTTCTCTCAACTCCGTCGAAGAGATCCCCGCCCTCATAAACATCATCCGGGTTAGCAGAGGTCCGAGCGGAGCATATGGCATCTTGTATTCACGTAACAAGGCTTCCATGATCGTCCGAAAACGGGCAGGCATCGAATCAGTGACCAGTGCCTTGATGCCAATCTTGTCCCGACTCGCAAGCAGACTCCCCATGCCCCCGAAGGAGTGACCAAGCAGACCAATCCGCCCAGGAGCTACATCTTCTCGGCGCTGAGCATACCGGACTGCGGCCTTCACGTCATCCCGGAAACTTTTGATGGTGGGGGCCTTGATCCCCTCGCTGTCCCCATGACCTCTGGCATCAAACAACAGCAGCGAATACCCGGCTTGATGAAGCGGATCCACATAACTCATGACTCGGCTTTTCGCCGACGCCCAGCCGTGTACGACGATGATGAGCGGTTTGGGCTCATCGTCGCTGGCCTTGGCTGGAATATACCAGCCATGAACAACCGCATCCCCACTCTGAAATGACACTTCCTCATAATACTGAGCGGGCTTCTGCACGTTGATCACCCTTTTGGGTGTCTGCCCCTTAACGGCCAGTTTCCACAAGACGCTGACAAACACCAACAGTGCGATCCCTATCCCTATGACTATGTAAATCATCCTGCTTCCCCTCCATACTATTGTACTTTTCCGAACAGGTTAACGGGATTGCTCATGAACCAAGCGACCGCGGATCGCATTGCAGCAACCCATGTGATACAGCACGTCACTTCGAGATGAAAGAACCCGAATAAAGGACCAATCGGTCTTTTTTTGAAGAAAAAAAATTAGTCGGACGATTTCTGCAAACTATGAATATAGGAGGACAGGTGCTCCAGGGCCTGCTGCATATAGCGGCTGTCTCGGTACAGCTTGCTCATCATGACCGCACCCTCCATCGCAGACGTAATGAATATCGCCGCTGATTCAGGGTGAATCGACGCTTTAAGTTCTCCTTTACGCATCCCGCGGTTTATGATCATCTGTATAAACTTCAAGAACTGATCCATCGCATCTGCTGCTTTCTCACGGAGTACAGGATGAGCATCGTCGCTTTCCACAGCCGTATTCAGCAGCGGACAGCCTCCTTTAAGCGGAGGATTCTCAATGACATTCTCATAGATCGACACCACCGAAATCAGCTGCTCGGCCGCCGACGATTTCCCCCTGATCGCTTCATAATAACGTCTGCTCAGTACGCCAATGGCATAGTCGAACGCTTCAAGCGCCAATTCGTCCTTGCTCTCAAAATGGTTGTAAATCCCGCCCTTGCGCAGCCCTGTCACCCGCATAATATCCGACATCGAGGAACCGAAATACCCTTGCTGGTTAAACAGCTCGGCTGCCTGCTGCACAATAAACTCCCGGGTCTTCTCGCCTTTACGCATGCACGCTTCCTCCTGTATGTATGTTCACCGCATCCAAAAAAGAAACCGATCGGTCTCAAACGAAGTTTAGCACAAGAACCACCTGGGGGCAAGCGCTGCTATCCACTTCTGTTTCCGAACAAAAAGAGCATGCTTGGCAGAGAAAGAATCTGCCGAACATGCTCCATCATTTTCATATGGCTACATCACGCTTAATAGAGCACCTTCGCTGCCTCCGGTGTAAATGGTGTCATCTCGCTCCAGCGGCCATCGCGAAGCTTCGCGGCCCAGGCCGGATCCACCAGCAGCGCCCTGCCTACCGCCACCAGATCGAACTCCTGCCGATCCAGCTTTGAGATCAGCTTGTCAATGCTCGTGGACTCCGCTTCCGCTCCTTTCCCTTCAGAGAAATAGCTCGTCACTTCGCTGTCCAATCCGATAGAGCCGACGGTAATGGTCGGTTTGCCAGTTAGCTGCTTGACCCAGCCGGCGAGGTTGAGCTCAGAACCGTCAAACTCCGGCTGCCAGAAACGGCGGGTCGAGCAGTGAAAGATATCGACACCTGCTTCAACCAGCGGTGCAAGAAATTGCCCCAGCTGTTCCGGCGTCTCAGCCAGCTTGGCTGAATAATCGCTGCCCTTCCATTGCGATATGCGCAGCACAATCGGGTAATCCGGGCCTACCGCCTGTCGGCAAGCTTCGATCACTTCAACTGCGAAGCGTGTCCGAGCCACGATATCACCACCATAGCGGTCTGTGCGCTGGTTCGTCTTCTCCCAGAAGAATTGATCGATCAAATACCCGTGCGCACCGTGAAGCTCAATCCCGTCAAATCCTATGCGCTTCGCATCCGCGGCCGCCTGGGCAAATGCCTCAACGATATCGCGAATCTCCGCTTCAGTCAGCTCGTTCACGCTCCGGTCCGGGTTCAGTCCCATGTGCCACAGCTGTGGAATCACCTTGCCGCCTGCCTCATGGACCTCAGACACAACCTTTGACCAGCCCGCCAGCGCCTGCTCGCCATAGAAATGAGGGACAGCCACACCCGGCTGTTGATGGGCTTCAGGATGATTAACAATGGTCCCCTCCGTCACGATAAGGCCTACGCCATTCTCCGCCCGCCGCCGGTAATATGCCGCTACATCCGGACCGGGAATGCCGCCGGGAGAAAATCCGCGCGTCATGGGTGCCATCACAATGCGGCTTGGAAGTTTCATATTGCCTATCGTCACAGGTTGAAACAGGGCCTGTACAGATTGAGAAGTATTCATTTCATCAAGACCTCCAGTTCAGCTTTTGTTGTACCTTGGGTACGTCTATGATGATAAAAGCTAGGCGTACCTGATTCAACCAACAATATGCCCATTCTTTTGCTTAAACAACAGAATCGGCATATTGTATCTAATATACACTTGTTAGGAAAACAACAGTTGTGTATTATATAACCAATCATAGCTTCCAGGTAAGGGGTGTTCATGCAAGTGTCGGATTTCCAATCCTCCAAGCGCACGGATCCGCGCGTCGTCCGGACCCGCCAGTTCATTCAGGACGCGTTTACGGAACTGTTAAGACATAAGGACTTTCATCAGATTACAATTAGCGATATCACGAGCAAAGCCACAATCAATCGCGCTACGTTCTATGCGCATTATCAGGACAAATATGAGCTGCTTGACGCATTGTGGGCGGATGGGTTCACTTCGTTTCTGTTACAACGCATCCGGCCTGACGCTCCATTGACGGAGGAAACCATCCGGCAGCTGATACATGCGCTTTGCGATTATCATCAGACTTTGAACAACAAATGCATGAAAAACTACACTTCCGTCGCCCCTGTGGTCGAAAAAAATATCAAGCAGCAGCTGGAGAGCTTTATAACGCAGCTAGTGACCCATGGCGCGAATGGCCAAGACCCCGCCCTGTTGAAATCGGCGGCGACTTCGATGAGCTGGTCCATCTATGGCGTCACGTATCAATGGAACCTCGACGGCAGAACCGAATCTCCGGAACAGTTGGCAGCGCGAATATTGCCCATTATGATGAACGGTGTCTCGGCCTTGAATTCGAATCCGCAACCGGTCTGCTGAAGCTCAAGCTCGATAAATATGACTTCTCATCAAGGTGAGGCGTTATTCGTGGAAGGCATCGTTCGGATGACACAGTAAGACCTGCACTTTCAATCGCTATAGTGCAGGTCTTCTTCAAGTGATATTATTCAGTGTAATCCGTATCCATCTCCGAATGAATATTTAACGAAGTACTGGCCATCGATACACCGTCCACGCCTAGTGCTTGAATCAGGATATGGTCATGGTACAATGACACTAAAATCCCCCTATCACACTATCTTAAAATCAAAAAATATTATAATAGTATTTTATTGGATTTATGTCCTTGAATATCCATCTGGTTCTATAGTGGATTTAATCCAGCGCCTGCCCGATGTCATAATCATTTATATCCAGATCTACAGGCAGCCCAAGCGCCAGCTTGGCCAGCTGATATCCCAAATACGGCCCAGCCGTTAATCCCGAAGAACCGAGTCCGTTGGCCGTAAAGAGTCCTTCCCAGCCCGGAATCGATCCAATGACCGGCAGAAATCCGGGCGTGAACGGACGAAAGCCTACCCGCATTTCCAGGAACGTGCTGTCCGCAAGGTCCGGCGCAAGGGACAGCCCTTTGTTCAGCACCTCCTGCATCCCCCCAGCCGTCACCCTTGGATCATAGCCGTCTACGTCATTCTCATGCGTCGTCCCGATGACGATCCTCTGATGATCAAAGGCCAGCAAATACTGATCGGAAGGCGGCATCACCACTGGCCAGGCGGCTGTAGCCTGATGTCCTTCAAGCTTCACATGCATAATTTGAGCCTTCTGATAGCTGACGTTGAAGCGGATGCCGAGCGGCTCCAGCAGCTGTCTCGCCCAGGCTCCGGCACAGACGACGATACGGTCAGCAGCGATATATCCTCCATGGACAGAAGCCCCCGTGACACGATTCGAATCATATTCCAGCACGGCGTCCCCTTGGATCAGAACAGCTCCCTTTCGCTGGGCAGATCGGATCAAGGCATCCCGCAGGGCACGGCCGTCCACTCTCGCGGCTCCGCTAATATGTACAGCCTGATACCCTTCTCCAAGCAGAGGGAACAACGCCTTGGTCTGATGCTCGTCCAGCCGGGTGATCTCGCCCATTTCGGGCGCATCGGCCATTCGGTCCTGCGCCCGCTCTTCGATTCTCGTGATTTTCTCCTCGTCGTGATGAATGCTGAGCGCCCCGACCTGGGCATAACCGGTCTCCATCTCCCCCTCGCGTTCCAGCTCCGCAATCAATTCCGGGTAGAAGCGCGCACCCGCCTTCACAAGCCGATACCAAGCTTTATTCCGCCGCTGGGATATCCAGGGACAGATAATTCCCGCTGCCGCATCCGTAGCCTGACCGGCATCCTGACGATCCATAATCGTAACTTCTGCTCCCATTTTGGCTAACTGGTAAGCGGTCGAAGCCCCCAGTATTCCTGCCCCGATCACAATCACTTTCTTCATCGTTACACCCTTTCACACTGACACTCGTACTTGACGCCTATTATATCATTTCGCCCACTTTAACGATGGGGTTGCAATACGCTCAAGAAGGCGATCCAGGGGCCGACATCCTCCCGGTACCTTCCAGCCATCACACGAACGATTTGACTCAGATGTGTCATATCATGAACGACCCAGGTAGCGATTAGCTCGCTTGCCTTCACCGAGCCGAATGCAGGATGCATCCCTGTGCATTCAAGCTGGCTCTCATGCTGAACCAGCTGCTGCAGCTTGAGAATATTGTCTCCTCTAAGCTTCTTAAACTCGCTTAACCTGTCAGACAGCGGTGCTGCGGCGTGATTCAAATGGGCGAAACGGTCGAATTCAGGGAATGGCTTACCTTCACCGCCGGACAGAATCATATCTAGCCGCGGGATCCAGTTGCTTTTCTCCCCTTCGATCAGATGATCCAGTACTTGCGAGGCATTCCATGTGCCCTCCCCCTCATTGCACGTCAGCCATGCGTCCGACAGGCCTGTGAATAGAGTTTCCAGCACCTTGGGCGTCCGTTCAAGCACCTCTATCGCTTCCTCCATACTAAAATTCATCTGGAACACTCCTCCTCTCCTTGCTTTATATTTCATCTCAATCGGAGCCTCTTCGTCAACTCGATGGCAGCGCCGCCGGATACGCGTTGTGAACCGACCAGCGTATGAAGGTCGTGCTGTCTACCGTTCTATGGCGAACCAGCCTGGCTAAGAATTCATCGCCCGACATCTGTCCCCTGCCCAGGTCAGGCATCGCACTCACACAGCCTTCTGCTTCCAAATAACCGTCCGTCATCACCATGATCCCGCTCCGTCCGGTTCGGAGCTGCCTCCGTCCAAGCGAGTAGCTCGGGACCGCCTGCTCGAATGTGTTCACCTGCCCGATCCATTCATAGAAATTTCGCTGATTCATCGAGTTCTGCCCCCAGGACTCCAGTTCATCATGGAAGAGGAACAGCTGGCAATCTCCTACGGAGAACCACCACAGCATATTTTCGATACGCAGACAGATCAGACAAGAGGCTTCGCCTTGCACAGCTCGGCATTTCACTAAGAAACCATCCGATTGAAAGATATCCAGCACCCATCGCTCGATCCTGTCTACCGCCTTTCTCAGCGGCTGACGGAGTATGTCGCGGACGGAGCTTTCGTGATGCTGAAGCGTCTCCAGAATCAATACCGCGCTTTGACAGGAGCTGTGCGCGTCCACAATCACGGCGAACTCCCAGGCCTCAGCCTCATCCAGCCACAGCAGGAATCCGTCCTCATTTTTACAGGCACCGCCCTCCGTGCATCCGCCATAACGGCCAACCGTCACATGCCGGATTCGCTTGCTGCTGGGTTGATCGAGATAGGCCTGCTGATCCCCGGTCCATAAGCAGCTCACGGACTCAACCCGCTTCATGATGAAGGACCTCCTTCAGCCTGACGCACAAGGTTTCAACCTCATTCGCGGTTCCATAAGCGGCCTCATAGCCCCGGATGCTCGTGGGATGCCAGTATTCCTCCGGCGTGCCGGGATAACGAGGAATGAGATGAACATGGAAATGCGGAAAGGCATCCCCCTGCACAAAGGAATACACATGCTCTGCCCCTTCCGTTTCTTTAAGCGCCTTGCCGATCCGGTTCAGCACCGATCCAACCGCGCTCGCCTCGTCCTCTGTCATATCGCCATAGCCGGCAACATGCCGCTTCAGATCGACCATCACATATCCCACGTAGACCGCTGAACCGCTTGAGCCGATATGACCGACATAGACATAGTCATCCTCATAGATACATCCGCCAGCAACATGAATCTCTCCCCGATGTTTACGACAAATAAAACAATCCGCTGTTTCCATGCCCATCACTCCATTTCCTCACCAATGGATTAACACAACAACAAAAAAACCTACCGCCTGCAAAGAGGCGATAGGTTACCCGATCGCGGTACCACTCTTCTTGGATGCATGGCGAGCCGCAATGCTCCATCTTCTGGCCCGGTTAACGGCGGGGAACCGGCAAGACCTACTGCATCGCTTCAGTCTTGACACTCACGGGCGAGCTTCAGGCGCCTACAGACTGTCTCACACCACACGACAGCTCGCTGGGCAATAGGCGGTTCCTTACTGTTCCCGGTCTTTGTGTTTCGAATTTTGTTAATAGCATAGAAGCAACCTCGGTTCGTGTCAAGTGCAACTTCAACTCAGTAACTTCATCTCAGCATCCGATTAATGCGCGCTCGCTTTGGCACTCGCCCCTTGAGTTACCGCCAGCCTGTCCACCATGCTTTGACTTGACGTGTCCAGACCGGTAACGGTCACGCGATTGCCGTTCTCATGATATTTCTCGATCACCTTATCCAGAGCCCCCACAGCGGAATCATCCCAGATATGAGCCGCCGAGAAATCAATGACAATGGCCGCCGAGCGCAGCGAATAATCGAAGGCGTCAACAAAGCTGTTGCTCGAAGCAAAAAACAACTGTCCTTTTACCGTAAATACCGCCTCATCGCCATTCATGCGCTTGCGAACCTCCAGCTTGGACATTTTCGCTACAAAGAAAATAGCGCTGAGGATGACACCGGCAATAACACCTTTGGACAGATCATGAGTAGCCACCACGATAATCACTGTCGCCAGCATGACGAGAGCATCCGATTTAGGCGCTTTCCTCAAATAGTTGAACGAAGACCAATCGAACGTGCCGATGCAGACCATGATCATAATACCGGCAAGCACAGGCATCGGGATGAGCACAACCCAATCTCCGAGCACCAGAATGAGAAACATGAGGAACGCCCCGGCAACCAAAGTGGATAGACGGGTCCGTCCCCCCGACTTGATATTGATGACTGACTGCCCGATCATGGCACAGCCTGCCATGCCGCCAAAAAATCCGTTCACGATATTCGCGATGCCTTGCCCTCTGGCTTCACGGTTTTTGTCACTGCCTGTCTTGGTCATATCATCGACAATGGATGACGTAAGCAGCGACTCCAGCAGGCCGACAATGGCAAGCGCGAAGGAATATGGAAAAATAATGCGCAGCGTTTCCCAATTGAGTGGAACATCCGGAATCAGGAACATAGGCAGCGATTGCTGGATATTGCCCAGGTCACCCACCGTGCGCAGCCCGAGGTCCGACGAGATCGCGACGGCTGACAGCACCACAATGGCGATCAACGGCGCCGGGACGGCCTTGAAGAATCGGGGCACAATATACACAATCGCCAGTGTGATGCCAACAAATACATAAGTCATGCCCGAAATACCCCATACGTGCGGGATTTGCGCCATAAAGATCAAGATCGCCAGCGCATTTACAAATCCGATCATCACCGCTCGCGGAATAAACTTCATCAGCCTAGCCACCTTCAACACGCCAAAGATCAACTGAATGATTCCCGTCAAAATCGTAGCCGCCAGCAAGTATTGGAGCCCGTGCTCTTTGACCAGCGGGAGCATTAACAAGGCCATAGCACCTGTTGCTGCTGATATCATCCCGGGGCGGCCGCCCACAAACGAAATAATGACCGCGATACAGAAGGAGGCGTACAATCCAACCATGGGGTCCACACCCGCAATAATCGAGAAGGCAATCGCTTCCGGGATCAATGCCAATGCCACCACAATACCGGACAGCACGTCCCCTCTGACATTGGAAAACCAATTTCTCTTGATAGTCTCTATCACTTCTCTTCCACACCTCATATTGATCTATTATTTGACTTTGAACCCTTGCTCTCATCCGCCCTGTTCGAGAATCAACAGCAACAGTGTACCACCATTTGATCCGAAATGGAACCTTTTTGAGACCATCAATTATGGTATGATGTTGTAAATACAATCCCCTAGGAGATACGCGATGCTGATTGGATATATGAGACCTTATCACGATGATTGGGAATGCCTCGATCAGAAGGCAGCCCTGGAGCAGCTACCTTGTGAGCAGATCCTTCGAGAAGAGCATTCCTCGGCGAAGCGGCGTTCGGAGCTCAACCAGCTTCTGACGCAGCTAGCGCCAGGAGATAAGATTGTGGTTTATAAACTGTTCGCCATTGCCGATTCTACCCGGCATCTGGCAGAGCTGCTTGAAGCTATCCATGAGAAAGAGGCTTTCCTGCTGTCCCTATCGGAGCAGATCGACACCAGCCTGCCTGAGGGCTATCCTTTTCATCACATCATCAAGCATCTGGTGGAATTTCAAAGTGATGTCATTAGCGAGAAAACAAAAAGAGGACTATATGAAGCAAAGCAAAAAGGAAACACGCCCGGCAGACCCCGCAAACCGGATGAGAATGTAAAGCGGGCGATTCTGATGTATCAGAGCAAACGCTATACGTTGGCTCAGATTAAAGAGGAAACCGGCATCAGCAAATCAACGCTCTACCGTTACCTCGAAAGCGAAGGCACCTATTAGACAGACAGGTGTACAACGACCCTTTCTTTCAAGTCGGTCCGGTTTATAACAACCTGTAACTGTTTATAGTCTGTATAATCCGCCATCGCTTTGGCGAGATTATCCATAGAAACTGACACGGTTCAGGAGGTTATATCGATGGCTAACATTGTTTTTATTTCGCCAAGCAAATATATTCAAGGTCAGGGTGCCTTGCGGGAGATTGGGCAGCATATCAAGGACATGGGCCGCAAACCGCTGATTCTCGCTGACGAAGTGGTTTGGGGTATTACGGAGGATGCCATTACTCAAAGCTTGGGAGCGGAAAATATGGCGTACCACTTCGTCCTGTTTAAAGGCGAAGCTTCCGTTAACGAAGTGCGCCGGATTGCAGAGGAAGGCCAGTCACAGTCCGTCGATTACGTCATTGGAGTCGGCGGCGGCAAGACGCTGGATACGGCAAAAGCCGTGGCAGATGAGTTGAAGTCGAAAGTGGTGATTGTCCCTACAACTGCATCGACGGATGCGCCCACAAGCGCCCTCTCCGTTATTTACAGCGATGAAGGCGTGTTTGAGTCCTATCGCTTCTATAACCGGAATCCCGATCTGGTGCTTGTCGATACCGCGATTGTTGCCAAAGCCCCTGCCCGCCTGTTCGCTTCCGGCATCGCTGATGCCATGGCGACATGGATTGAAGTGCGAGCTACGCTGAAAAGCGGAGGGAACGCCATGTCCGGCGGCAAGCCGAGCATCGCTGCCCAGGCCATTGCTAGAGCATGCGAGGAAACGCTGTTTCAATACGGGATTCCCGCCTATAAAGCAGTACAGCAAGGGCTGGTTACCCGTCATGTGGAGGCCGTTGTGGAGGCGAATACGCTGCTGTCCGGCCTCGGATTTGAGAGCGGCGGTCTAGCCGCGGCACATGCCATCCACAACGGCATGACGGTGCTCTCCGGTGACATCCACCACCTCACCCACGGCGAGAAAGTGGCATACGGAACCTTGGTTCAGCTCGTCCTGGAGCTGCATCCGGAACAGGAGATCCTGAAATACATCCGCTTTTTCCGGGAGCTTGGCCTACCGACAACATTGGAGGAGCTCCACCTGAAGGAAGCGACCGATGAGGACTTGCTGAAGGTCGGTGCCGCCGCCACCAGCACCAATGAAACGATGGGCAATCTGTCCCCAGAGATTACAGCCGAGCAAGTAGCCAACGCAATATTAGCCGTTGACGTATTAAGCCAGCAACAGTAGCCCATGTCAACCAGCCCGCCGGAGATTCCGGCGGGCTGGTTGCTGTGTTCGCTTATTATTTTACATGATACAAATACAGCACATGCTCCTCCTCAAACCCTGCGGCCTGATACAATCCAATGGCACGCTCATTCCCCAGTTCTACACAGATGGAAATCTCGGCTGTATTCAGCTCCATAAACAAATGATTCAAGCCGGCATGCAACAACGATTTTCCGATACCTTGAGCTCGAAATGAATCCGACACCGCAATATACTCGACACTGCCTTCTTGATGCTCCGGGTTCCCTTCGACATAACAATACCCGCCAAGCTTGTCGTCTTTCCTATAGATGAACAGCTTGTTATTCTCGTTTAATCGACTTATAATCTCCGCCCCGCTATAATACGTATTCGGGAACACCGCGTCGTGCAGCTGTACAAAATCCCTCATGTATTCGGTCGTGAACGCCGACACCGAGCCATCGGAAGGATATGGGCGATCCGGCCTCGATCGCTTTAAGATCATATGCGCATTCCGCTTCTCTGCACCCAGTGATGCCATAAGCTTCTGCGCGTTCTTGTTCTCCCGGTTATAGAATCCGTGAAAAGCTTTAACATTGCCTGCCAGCTTGCGAACCCCTTCTTCCCATAAGCGGGGTGCCACCCGCAGATATGCTTCTTCCTCTCCATCCACATACGGACCCCAGATTTCAGCGACATTACTTTCATCATCCGCATTGAGTCCCAAAACGCCAATGATATCATCGTTCTCGTAAGCCACCGTTATGAGCTGATCCGCGTTCCCGTCTTGAACGAACTCTTCCCGGATCGACGCTTCAATCTCATCCTTCTGGGTTCCGACATAGCCAACATGATGTTTGGCTTCAACGTTCAATCTCGATATAAACCGAGCGATCTTCTCCATATCAAGTGCTGTTCTCCGCTCCATCTTCATCCCCCATTTCTTGATCATTATAGCCTGTCCGGGACAAAAATCCAAAATTAGGGTTATTGATATTGTTCAAGCTGCTTCTTGGACAAACGCGGCCAGTATGGACGCGGCACATGCCGGGTCATCGTATGAAATACAACCCCCCACTGCTGGACCGTCAGCGAGCCGATCGATTGATCGCCTCGTATATCCGAGCTTCGCTTGAGATGCTTGATCTGAATCGGTGTGAAAATGCCGCGCAGCACGTCATCCGCCGGCGCCGTCGCCACCTTCAGTGCATACTCGGCCAGCCCGATGAAGGCCATCCGATCCTGATTGCCGATAATCGGCTTCGGTCTGCGGGTGATCTTCACCATAGCGGATTCCACCTTCGGCGGCGGGGAGAAGCACTCCCTTGAAATCTCCTTGATCAATCGGAGGTCGAACCACATTTTCCACACGAGCACATACGCATTTTTCACATAAGGTGATGTAAATCGTTTGGCCGCGCCTTTCTCCATCACAATTACGCCGCGTTGAAATCCGCTCGTCGGCCGATTGAGCAGCAGCTTCATGATCGGGGTTGTAATTGCGTATGGAATGTTGGCAACAACATGAAATTTCCCCTTGGGCAGGCGCAAATTGAGAATGTTCTGATGTATGATGACGGTGTTGCCATACGCCGCTGTTTTGCGCTTCAGCGTGTCAATCAGTTTCTCATCATACTCCACGGCCAGCACTTTGCCAGCCCGCTCACTCAGTAGCGTTGTCAACGCCCCGGCTCCCGCCCCGAGTTCCAGCACCGTATCCTCGCTGCCAATTTGTGCCCGGTCCACAATCTCCCGGATCAGGCCAGGCTTATGCAGGAAATGCTGTCCCGAGAAATTGGGAGGCTCGCCTCTGCTCAGTTTAGTCCCGCTATACTTATGCTTTCTTCTGGTCATTGTCATCTCTTCCTCTCGAATGAAAATAAAAAAAATCACAGGCCAATTGCCTGTGATTTCAGCAGAGTAAAGGGAAGCAGACCGATCCTTATTTAATTGGACTGACGCCAAGCGCAGCAGAAGCCAGTATCGCACAGCGAACAGACTCCGCACGTTGCCGCGCAGAGGAAATGTAGACATAAATAAAGAAAGGCAGAACGATCCGCCTTTCTAATCCGAGTGAAGATTATTAAAAAAGGACAGACTGATCCCGTTACTCTGTTTACACCAAACAACAGAGCCCTTGAACGTATTTAATTAACGGTTCAAGGCTGGGAAACGCAGTCTCATCGAATGTGTCATTTTTTAATAATCCTCCAATATTCGTTAAGTTCATATTACATCCCGTATTATAGTGGCTGGATATGAGCAAGTCAATGATACAGCCCGGCAAACCTTGCCATACAAGGTTCCCGGGCTGTATAGGGTAACACTGCTGTTCGATTATTCAGCAGACCACTGATGATGGAAGCTGCCTTCCTTGTCCACCCGCTCAAAGGTGTGAGCGCCGAAATAGTCACGCTGTGCTTGCAGCAAATTAGCTGGCAGACGCTCCGAGCGATAGCTGTCATAGTAAGCCAGTGCCGAGGCAAAGGCCGGAACCGGAATTCCTCTTGTGACCGCAATGGAAACCACCTGTCTCCACGCCGATTGATAGTTCTCCACGATCTGTTTGAAATAGTCGTCCAGGAGCAGGTTTTTCAATTCTGGATTGCGGTCATAGGCATCCTTGATGTTCTGCAGGAAGCGCGCCCGGATAATGCATCCCCCGCGGAAGATCATCGCGATCGCACCGTAATTCAGGTTCCAGTTGTAAGCTTCGGAAGCAGCTTTCATCTGGGCAAAACCTTGTGCGTAAGAGGCGATTTTGCTTGCGTACAGCGCTTTGCGCACAGCCTCGATGAATTCCGCCCGATCGCCGTCATAGCTGCCGGCCGACGGACCATTGAGCAGCTTGCTTGCCGCCACCCGCTCCTCCTTCATCGCAGAGATGAAGCGTGCGAATACCGATTCCGTAATAATGGACAGCGGAACGCCAAGGTCCAGCGCGCTCTGGCTTGTCCATTTCCCGGTTCCTTTCTGCCCGGCTGTGTCAAGGATGACATCAACCATCGGTTTGCCCGTCTCCGGATCGATTTTGGAGAAAATATCCGCCGTAATCTCGATCAAATAGCTGTCCAGCTCCCCGCGATTCCACTCGGAGAAGATATCATGGAGCTCGCTTGTGCTTAACCCGAGCACATCCTTCAGCATATGATAAGCTTCCCCGATCAGCTGCATGTCCCCATACTCGATCCCGTTATGGACCATCTTCACGTAATGGCCTGCCCCGTCCTCGCCGATATAGGTCGAACAAGGATCACCGTTCACTTTGGCAGAGATCGCAGTCAGGATAGGCTCCACCAGCTCATAGGCATCCTTCTGCCCGCCCGGCATGATAGCCGGCCCGCGCAGCGCACCCTCCTCGCCGCCGGACACACCTGCGCCGATGAAGCGGAATCCTTTCTCCTGAAGCTCCTTGTTTCTCCGCTGGGTATCCAGGAAGAAGGCGTTGCCGCCGTCAATCAGAATATCGCCCGGATCCAAGTAAGGAATCAGCTGATTGATGGTGTCATCGGTTGGTTTGCCCGCTTTTACCATGATCAGGATTTTGCGAGGCGTCTCAAGCGACTGTACAAACTCCTCCAGGCTGAATGCGCCAACGAAGTTTCTGCCTTCTGCCTCGGCCAGCAGCTCTTTTGTTTTCTCAGACGAACGGTTGAATACGGCAACCGAGAAGCCTTTACTTTCGATGTTAAATGCCAGGTTCTTGCCCATGACGGCCAGGCCGATCACGCCAATTTGTTGCTTCTTCATCAGATAACCTCCTGTGAAGCGGTTCCCCCGCTGTTGAATCTATCCTCATTCATTGCTCGCTTTGAATTATCGCGAATTACACGTTCTGTGCAGACAGCCGCTTCAGCAGCTCCGCTTTCTGCGCTTCATATCCCGGTTTGCCAAGCAGCGCAAACATGTTGGCTTTGTAGGCCTCAACCCCCGGCTGATCGAACGGGTTCACGCCGAGCAAGAGACCGCTCATGCCGCATGCCTTCTCGAAGAAATACACCATCTCGCCGTAGGTATATTCGCTCAGCTGATCCAGCTCGACGATCAGGTTCGGTACGCCCCCGTCCACATGCGCCAGACGTGTGCCTTGCGCCGCGCTTTTGTTCACGTCGTCCATCGACTTGCCTGCCAGGAAGTTCAAGCCGTCCAGATTGTCCTTGTCTTCCTGAATGATCCATTCCACGCGCGGCTTCTTCACCGCCAGCACGGTCTCGATCAGATCGCGCCGCCCTTCCTGGACGTATTGGCCCATGGAGTGCAGATCGGTTGTAAAATCAACCGAGGCCGGATACAGCCCTTTCTGATCCTTGCCCTCGCTTTCGCCGAACAGCTGCTTCCACCATTCCGCTACATAATGCAGGGAAGGCTCGAAGTTGGCCAGCAGCTCGATCGTTTTGCCCTTGCGGTACAGTGCGTTTCGAACCGCCGCATACTGATAGCTTTCATTGACGGCCAGATCGTCATTACTGTACCGGTCTGCCGCAGCTGCAGCACCGGCCATCATCTGATCGATATCCAGTCCGGCAACGGCAATCGGCAGCAGGCCTACGGCAGTCAGCACGGAATATCGGCCGCCGACATCATCAGGGATGACGAAGGTTTCATAGCCCTCTTCATCCGCCAGCTTCTTGAGTGCGCCTTTCGAACGGTCTGTCGTGGCAAAGATCCGCTCCTTCGCCCCTTCCTTCCCGTACTTCTTCTCCATATAATCGCGGAATATCCGGAAAGCAATCGCAGGCTCGGTTGTCGTGCCGGATTTGGAAATGACGTTCACCGAAATATCCTTGCCCTCGAGCAGCTCCAGCAAATGAGCCACATAGGTTGAGCTGATATTTTGACCGGCATAATACACCTCGGTCGTTCCGCTCATTTGATTGTGAAACGTATGGGACAGCGCCTCAATCGCCGATCTCGCACCTAAGTATGAGCCCCCGATGCCAATCACAACCAAGGCGTCCGAGTGGCTGCGGATGCGCTGTGCCGCATCCTTAATTCTTGCAAACTCCTCGCGGTCATACTGATGCGGAAGTTCGATCCAGCCCAAATAGTCCGAGCCCGGACCTTTTTTCTCGTGGAGCATCCGGTGACCTGTCTTCACAAATTCCCCGAAATAGTCCACCTCATGCTGCTTCAGAAATGAAAGCGCACTGCTGTAATCAAATGAGATTGCCATCGATGATTCTCTCCCTTCAAGCCAGTAGGTTGGCTTATCCTTCATGAATTTCTATATCAATCGCCGGTTCAATATGATCTCCCTGTCGGTCTCGTCTACCATCTCCACAAGAAGATCCGGTATTTCACCAGGTTAAAGCAAACGCATCAGCGGCTCGGGTGAAGAACCCGCGACTCATCCGCGGCTGTCTCTTTCGCATCGAACCACCAGTGGTAACCGTCATTCGCAACCAGCGCGTCCGATTCGGCAGGGCCGTAAGAGCCGGCCGCATACGTCCGCAGCGGCACATCATTCCGTTCAAAGGCTTGCAGCACTGGCTCTACCCATTGCCAGGCCAGCTCCACCTCTTCCCAATGGGCGAAGAAGGTCGGCTTGCCAAGCAGTGCGTCATGCAGCAGATTTTCATACGCCTCCGGCAGCTCCTGCCCGCTGGCGTGAACGTCCAGCTGAACCGGCGACAGCTGCTCGTGATGTCGCGCCTGGTCCGGACTGAACTGCAGGCTGATTCCTTCCTGCGGGCTCATCTCGATGACGAGCAGGCGAGGCGCCGGCTTCCCGCTTCCGGCATCTGCAGCGTGGGGCTTGAACTCAACCACGATGCGGGTCGATTTCTCTTTCAATCTTTTCCCTGTCCGGATATAGAAAGGAACGCCGCTCCA
This sequence comes from Paenibacillus sp. 7541, assembly GCF_002276395.1. Taxonomy (NCBI): domain Bacteria; kingdom Bacillati; phylum Bacillota; class Bacilli; order Caryophanales; family Paenibacillaceae; genus Paenibacillus; species Paenibacillus sp. 7541. The sequence goes on from NZ_NQLZ01000001.1 coordinate 348,970, forward strand.
GTAGTCATCCTCCATCAGCAGCTTCGCCGCAATAAAGGTGTCGTTAAGCGATTCGGCAGCGATATTCGGCTCCGATGTATAGCCCTGCACAGGCTTGCCCTGAATGCTGCCAGCTGTATATTGTCCGCGAATGACGCGCTCGCCGACTTGCTGCAGCTCCAGCGGAACGAGGGACTTCATCAAGGCACGCTTCATGAGCGGCACCTCTTCCGGTGTGACCTTCTTCGGCAGAATGGCCACCATCATGAGCAGCTGCAGCATATGATTCTGGAACATGTCCCTGACCGCGCCCGAATGATCATAGTAACCGGCCCGATCCTCGACGCCGACGATTTCATTGGCGGTAATTTGCACATTGGCAATTTCCCGCTCGGACCACATCGCTTGCAGCTCCGGATGCTGCTGGTGCAGGTCCACCAGCTTCTGCACGGTCGGCTTGCCAAGATAATGATCGATCCGGAAAATCTCGTGCTCCTCAAACGCTTCGCTCAGCTGCTGATTCAGTTCACGCGCCGATGCCAGATCATGCCCGAACGGCTTCTCGATGAGCAGCCGCTTCCAGCCCGCGGCCGAGCCCAGGCCGCTTCCTTTGATATTGGCGGCAATCGGTGCAAAAAACTCTGGCCCAACCGACAGATAGAACATCCGGTTCGGGGTCAATGACAGCCCGTTCTCCCGCTTCTCTATGCGCTCCAGCAGACGCTCGTAATCCTCCTGGCGGCCGATGTCCAGCGTCTGATATTGAAACATGTTCAGGAAGCTTTTCAGCAATACCGGGTCCTTGACCTTACGCCGGGAGAAATCGGCGATCGATTGCTCCACATTCGATTTGAAAATATCATCGGTCCACTCCCGTCTCCCCAATCCAATTACGTGAAAGTAGGGCGGCAGCTTCTGTTCGATATACAGATTATATAGCGCAGGGTAAATTTTACGTTTTGCCAAATCCCCTGTCGCTCCAAATAATACAAAGGTTACAGGCTCCATGGTTCTCTCCCTCCGACTTCTGACCATTATGTCTATTCGATGAGCCGCCTGGTTCGCGGCCTAATAAATCCAAAGACAGACCTAAGCCTACGAAAAATTCGCAAGCACTAGATTCTTCATCTTTGTTCAACTATAATACAGATCATATCTATACAGGTAATTAATATATTTCGGGGGAGATATAGATGGAGTCTATGATAAACCACGAATTGTATAAAGTTTTCTACTTGGCGGCCAAAACTGGAAGCTTGACCCAGGCGGCCAAAGCGCTGTACATTACGCAGCCGAGTGTCAGCCACGCCATCAAGCAGCTTGAGGACAGCTTTGGCATCACGCTGTTTTACCGGAATTCCAAAGGGGTTGCCCTAACGCAGGAAGGTGCGATTCTGTACTCCTATATCGAGCAGTCCAACATTCTGATTTCCCTTGCGGAGAAAAAAATGGCCGAGCTGAAAAACCTGGAAGCCGGGGAGCTGAAAATCGGGGGAAGTGATTCGCTGTTCAAGCACTATCTGCTTCCGTACCTTGAGAAATACCACAAGCAGTATCCTTTCATCGGACTTTCCCTGATCCACGGGACGACGCCTGAGGTAATCACCTATCTGAAGGAGGGAAGGATTGATCTGGGGGTCGTGCGCCTGCCGATTGTCGATCCCCAGCTTGAAGTGAAGGAAGGCATAGAGCTGCAGGATTGCTTTGTGGCGGGGGCCCATTTTGCCGAGCTGAAAGGGAAGGTGCTCACACTCGAGCAGCTTATGGAGTATCCGATCATTTTATTTTCACGCAACAGCCGCGCACGGATGGCCATTACGGAATTATTCCATGACTACGGTTATGACATCAAGCCCGAGATTGAAGTGGGCAGTGTTGACCTGTTGATTGAATTTGCCAAAAAAGGTCTTGGCATCTCCTATGTCACCCGAGAGTTTCTCTCTAAAGAGCTCGACGAAGGAACGCTGTTCGAAATTCAATTGGATGTGCATCTGCCGCCTTCCCGAGTCGGCGTGATGACGATGCGCAATGTGCCGCTGTCCAGCGCTGCCAAAACCTTTGTCGAATATATCCGCTAACCGCAGCGGATCAGCCAGCCCTATATGAGCCTGCGAGGCAGCCATATAGGGCTGAATTCGTTCTTCAGGCATCATCATAGCATCTTTATAGCATCATAGCCTGGCAGCAGCTGAACGGCTACAGCACATGCCTGCCTAGCTGCTGGTAGCAGCTCCGCAGATGATGAAGCCGGGCCACCGAAGGCTGGAGGTCATCGGCACGGCGCAATTCCAGCACCCAATGCCCGTTGTATCGGTTGGCCATCAGCCAAGCGGTCATCGCTTCCAGCGGCACCGTGCCTGCCCCAAGTCCCAAGTGCTCATCAGATTGTCCGGCATTGTCGCTGAGATGGAGCGCAACGAGCCGCGGCGTGGCTTGCTGCAGCATCAGCAGACAGCGCCCTTCCCCCGTCATATGAGCATGACCGGCATCAAAAACAATGCCGACGCGCGGGGAGTCCAGTGTATCGACGATGTCCCGAAGAAATGACATCTCCACCCCGTACAGTCCCGGATAAGGCGGAGCATTCTCCAGAGCTATGACGATGTCCGACTCTGCGGTCATCTCCAGAATCCGGGCCAGAAAATGGCTGACGCGGCGTTTGGCCTCATGAAGCTGCTCTGCCGCTGCTCCGGAAGCCCCTCGGGCATGGGCCGGAGACCAGCCACCCGATCCGCGCCCGGGATGGAGGACGATAAAGCTGGAATTCAGCAGCTCAGCTACCCGGATGGTGTTCAGCACAACGAGCTCCGAGCGCTTGCGCTCTTCCGGGTCCTCGGCCGCAGGGTTGCAGCCGGTAAACGGCGCATGAACGCTGAAGCGGATGCCGCGCTCCCGGCCCATTTGCTCCAGTTCGGCAATTCGCTCCTCCGGCCAGGCAAGCACCTCCTCATGTCCGCCTTCGCACATGATTTCGATCTGCTTCCAGCCGGCTGCCGATAGAATGCTAACCGTTTCGATAAGAGGAGTATCAATATATGCATATGTGGATACGGAATAATGATCACGGTCCATGGTTAAGTCTCTCCTTAAGCTAAGATGTCATGTCTGTCTGCCCGTGAAACCGGCAGGGTCGCTGGTGCTGAGGGGTGATGATATCTCGATAAGCGAAGCTGGCAAAAGAACTTTTCTCCATTGTAACAGCAGCATTTGTTCTTTACGTCAGAGCCGGGTAAACACTCTGTAAAATATTTCCCGAAAATAACAGCTTTGGCACCTAAAGCGGTACAAAACATACGTATCCTTCAATCTATCGACATCCATCCCTTCCCCATGACGGCGAGCCCTTCCAGCGTCATCCCTCCTTTCCTTGGGAATAAAAAAAACAGCCTCCCGCTGTGGAAGGCCGTTCCCGTTCTTTTGTTCTTCTGTTCTACTATTCTTCTGTTATACTTCTCTTCTGATTCAGTCCATTAGCGGTTGATCAGTTGTTCGAGCGCGGTATGGAGCGGCGTTGCAGGGCGACCGAGAACCTTCTCGAAATCCTGACTTTCCACCGCAAGCTCCCCGTCGCGAATCCCCTGCTGAATGCCGACCAGCATCGGAATGATGAACTCCGGCACGCCTGCGCCTTTCATGATGTCTGCGTAGGCAGCATCGTCGACTTGCTGAACCTTCACTTCCTTGCCAAGCACAGCTCCAACTGCCGCAGCCAGCTCTTCCTGAGACAGCAGCTTCCCGGACAGCTCATAAATCATGTTCTCATGGCCGCTTCCTGTCAGCACGGCTGCAGCGGCATCCGCATAATCTTGACGCAAGGCCCAGCCAACCCTACCCTCTCCCGCCGATGTGACCCAAGGCGCGCCCGCCTGCACGGCTTGAATGGTGGACAGCTCGTTCTCCAAATACCAGTTGTTGCGAAGGATCGTATATGGAATTCCGGTGTCAAGAATGGCTTTCTCCGCTGCCTGATGCGGCGGCGCAAGCTGCAAATGGCTGTTCGCTGCATTGGCCAGACTCGTGTAGGCAATAAAGCCCACCTTCGCTCGGGCTGCGGCCTCCACGGCATTCTTATGTTGACGGATACGTGTCTCATTGTCTCCGTCCGCCGAGATGATGAGCAGGCGGTCAACCCCTGCAAAAGCCTGGTCAAGCGAGCTCGGATCGTCAAAATCCGCCTGCCGGACATCCACCCCGCGGGCGCGAAGTCCTTCGGCCTTCGCCGGATTGCGCACACTGACCGCCACCTGCTCAGCAGGTACGGATGTTAACAGCGCCTCCACCACTTTGGAACCGAGCTGTCCTGTTGCTCCCGTTACTAAATATTTCATCCTATTCTCCTCCATTCGGTATAGTTGTACCCACTTTTGTTATAACAATTCCTGTTACAACGAGTGTATAAGAAAGCTTCAGCTTCGCTGAAAACTTATCTCCCGTTCATCATCTGGCCGCCAGAAATCAACAAGCAGCACTGTTCCCGGTACAGTCAATAGCGGATCTGCCCTCCTGATACGTTGGTCAAATCTCGAGGGAGTCTGCCACAGGTGAACAGGTTCCTTTAACCCGCTTCCTCGTCCTCTACTGATCATGAAAAGATTGAATCAACCGTTCAAGTGTGGTCTGCGCCAGCCTCTGCTCCATCGCCACTTGAGCGGCCAGCAGTTCCGTCTGGAGCGACTGTTCAATATTTCGTCCGACGGGACAATCGATGTTCGAATCTTCATGAATCCGGAACAGCTGCTTCTCCTCCGCAGCATGAACGGCACGGTATACATCCAGCAGCGTAATCTCCTCCGGTCTCTTGAGCAGGGACGCGCCGCCCACTCCCGGTCGAACGTCCACCAGCCCTGCCTTCTTCAGCATGCCGATAATTCTCCGGATAATGACAGGATTCGTATTGACGCTTCCGGCTATGTAATCTCCGGTGCAGTCATTAGCAGGACTGACCGCAATTAAGCTCAAGGTATGGACCGCTATGGAAAAACGCGTACTGATCTGCTTCAATGTCATCACCACCGTTGTAACCATTCTAGTTCTAACCTATGGCGTATGTCAAGTGCCGAGCATCTGTGTAAACACATCTCCGCACATTCCCGCAAGTGACAACAAGAGCCCGCAGCTATCCGTAGCAGGACTGCTGCAAGCTCTTGGTCGCTCTAACCGTTTTCGCAGCTGCAGATGGTTCAGACATTTCCTTGAGCTGAAGCTGTGTTACAGCGCTGGCGCTGAACCGCCATCAATGTGGATCGAAGTTCCCGTCACATAAGAGGCCGCATCCGAAGCCATAAAGACGATCACCCGCGCGGCCTCCTCTGTGTCGCCAATGCGCCCCAGCGGGATATTGTGGCGCGGGTCACGCGCATACGCCTCCCAGCTGAGATGAGGGGCCTCCCGCTTCCACCGCTCCTCCAGCTGACCGCTGCGAATCGTGCCGATGCACACGGTGTTAACCCGAATCCCGTCCGAAGCCAGATCGCGGCTCATCGCCTTGGTCAGCGCCTGTCCGGCGGCCCGGCTGACACTGCTCGGCATCGAAGATGCCGGCGGTGTTTTCGCCCATGAAGTGGTGATGTTGATGATCGAACCGCCGCCTGCCTGGCGCAGATGCGGAAGGGCAGCGCGGGACACCCGGATGGCCGCCAGCAGCTTGAGGTCCAGGTCCGACATCCACTGCTCATCGCTGATATGTTCAAACGGCCCTGCAGCCGCTGTCCCGGCGTTGTTTACAACGATATCCAGCTGGCCATAACGCTCCGCCGTCTCGGCCACCATCCTCTCACAATCCTCCGGCTTCGTCACATCCGCCACAATCGTCAGCACAGTGCTGCCGGTAGACTGCTGGATATGCAGCGCCGCCGTTCTGAGCTGCTCTTCATTCCGGGCGCTAATCGCAACCTTGGCCCCTTCTGCCGCGAATGTCACCGCGGTTTCAAGCCCGATGCCTTTGCTCCCGCCGGTAATCAGCACCGTTTTCCCTGCAAGCCCCAGATCCATTTCATCCGCTCCCTTCACATTTGGATAATTGAACTACTTTAACTTTACCCATATTCCTCGATATCGCCAACCGGCATGGCTCTTTTCGTGCCTCGGCAGGCCGATCGTCTGGAGTGTGAGCGAAAGCGGCGATCTGACGCTTTACGGCCAGACTATATTTCTCAGCTTCAGTGATGAATCAGCAGCTGTCACAGGACATCACGCCATAGACTTTCCTTCATTTCGAGTACGCAGCCCGTTCATTGCATTCCGCAGAATATTGCAGGAATGGTTGAATTTCTCCAGCTCCTCCTCGCTCAGATTCAGCTCGATGACCTCTTCAATGCCGACATCCCCAATGATTGCCGGTACGCCGGTGCACACTTCGCGCTGGCCATATTCACCCTCCAGCACGGCAGATACCGCGATAATCCGGTGCTCGTCATTTAATATAGAACGAACGATGTAAGCCAGTGCATTGCCGATGCCAAATTGCGTGTTGCCTTTGCGCGTAAAGATCTCCCATCCGGCATCCTTCGTCTTGCGCGCAATTTCATCCAGATTCACGTCACGGAAACGCTCCTTATGCTGATCAAGAATGTGCAGCAGCGGCTTGCCGCCAATCGTGACATGCGACCAGGCTACAAACTGGGAGTCGCCATGCTCCCCCATCGCATATCCGTTGACGCTGCGGGGATCAATCGAGAACACCTCGGACAGCAGCGTTTTCAGCCTGGCGGAATCAATGGACGTGCCGGTTCCGATCACCCGGCTGCGCGGGAAGCCCGACACTTCTTGCACAATATGGGTAACAATATCGACCGGATTGGCGGCAACCACAAATACACCGTTGAATCCGCCCGCCACCACTTTGCTCACGAGATCTCGCGTAATTTGATCCGCTTCCTCCAGCACATCGAGTCGCGTCTGTCCCGGCTTCGGATTGGCTCCGGCCGTCAGGACAACGACATCCACATCGCGGCAGTCCTCCAGCCGCCCGGCGTACACCTTGGTGCGCGTTGAAGTAAAATCCATACAATGTGACAGATCCAGCGCCTGGGCTACTGCGCGGTCATACGTCCGGTCCACCATCATAATCTCATCACATACCGATTGATTGATCATCGAATACGCGCAGGCCGCGCCGACGAGTCCGGAGCCTACAATTGTCACCTTTCTTGACTTGATTGCCATTATACATCTCCTCCATCTACCCTATCCCAATATATATGTTATAAATTATAACAGCAAATGATGATTACGTGACGATAATTAACATTTATTTCACACATTCATCTTAGGGAAGTTTAGGAAATGAACATTTCATTTCATATCATAGCATTTCATAACGGTCCTGATTCCTCGGATAGCATCTCTTTCAGAGCGACACAAAAACTGCCGGGCAGTCTTCACCCGGCAGTAGCATTTGCAAAAATTAACTTTTCATTCTCGGATCAAGCGCATCGCGCAATCCGTCCCCCATCAGATTGAATGCCAGCACGGTAAACATGATCGATAGGCCGGGAAACATGACCGTCCACGGCGCTGTGGCGATAAATTGACGCGAATCCGACAGCATCTTGCCCCACTCCGGGGCCGGAGGCTGGGCGCCAAGGCCGAGAAAGCCGAGCGCAGCTGCTTCAATTATGGCTGTAGCAATACCGAGCGTGCCTTGAACGATGATGGGCGTCAGACTATTCGGCATAATATGATGCAGCAAGATGCCGCTGTTCTTCATTCCGATCGCCCGGGCGGCCGTAATGTACTCCTCGTTTTTCAGACTGAGCACCTTGGCCCGCACGAGGCGGCCGTATGTCGGTATGTTGACGATGGCGATCGCCAGCAGCGCATTTTGCAATGACGGTCCCAGAATGGCTACGATGGCAATCGCCAGCAGGATGCTTGGAAAGGCCAGCAGAATGTCGAACAGCCGCGAGATGATCATATCGAGCCATCTGCCAAAAAAACCGGCCAGTATGCCAAGCAGGGTGCCGAGGATGATGGAGCCGACAACTGAGAACGTGCCGACCCACAGCGAGATACGTGCTCCGTGCAGCACCCGGCTCAGGATATCGCGCCCCAAATCATCCGTCCCGAACCAATGGGCGGCTGAAGGTGGCTGGAGCCGGTTGCTCAGCTCCTGCGCCTTGTAGTCATAAGGGGACAGAACGGGGGCGAGAAGCGCGATTAGAACAAACAGCAGAATCATGGACAGTCCGAGCATCGCCATTTTATTTTTGCGGAAAGCCCGCCATGCATCTCGCCAAGGTCCGGACGGCTTGTCCGCCGTCACGACAGGGCCGCCACTCGTATTTGCAGTAATATGTCCCATGCTTCCCCTCCTTTACCGATAGCGAATGCGCGGATCCACGGCTGCATACAGTAAATCCACCATCAGATTGATCATGACAAACAGGAAAGCGATGATCAGAATGCCGGATTGGATAACCGGATAATCGCGTGAGCTGATCGCCTCATAGATGTAACGTCCGACCCCCGGCCAGGCGAAGATGGTCTCTGTCAGCACCGCACCGCCAAGCAGCGCGCCCGTCTGAAGCCCGATGACCGTCAGCACCGGAATGAATGCATTCTTCAGCGCATGCTTGTACACAACGAAGAATTGGGAAAGCCCCTTCGCTTTCGCCGTGCGGACATAATCGGAATTCATCACCTCAAGCATGCTCGAACGGGTCATCCGGGCGATGATCGCCATCGGAATGGTGCCGAGCGCCACGCTGGGCAGAATCAGATGTTTGACGACCGTCCACAGCTGATCCCATCTGCCTGCCAGCATACTGTCAATCAAATATAGATGGGTGACAGCCTCCACCGGATTGCGCTGGTCCATCCGGCCAATGGATGGCAGCCAGCCGAGCTTCAGGGAGAACAGCCACTGCTCCATTAACCCGAGCCAGAATATCGGCATCGACACGCCAACAAGCGAAACCAGCATGCTGATATAATCAAACCACGAGTTTTGCTTCCAGGCGCTGATGATGCCTGCGTTGACACCGAAGAACACGGCAAATGCCATCGCCGCGATCGTTAGCTCTGCCGTTGCCGCCAAATACGGCATGATCTCTTGGGCAATCGGCACTTTCGTGCGGATCGACTGCCCCAGATCTCCCTTCAACAGATCTCCGAGGTACGTGAAATACTGCTGGTACCACGGGTTGTTAAGCCCGAGCTGCTCTCGCAGCTCTTCCTTCGACTGCTCTGTTGCCTTCTGCCCCAGTATCGTCTCAGCCGGATCGCCAGGAATCGCATGAATAATGGAGAACACGATGATCGTCATTCCGATCAGGACCGGGACCATCACGAACAGACGCTTCAATAGATAAGATTTCATGAAGAGGACCACCTGCCATCGGCGCTATCGTGCCGCCCGTTATTCAAAGTAAATGTTGTAATAGTACTCAGACCCGGTCGGTGCGGGAACATACCCTTTTACATTGGCCTGGGCAGCCAGAAGCGGGGTCGTATGCACAATCGGCACCCATGGCGCATCGGCCTTAATGATGACCTGCGCCTGCTCGTACAGCTCGGCACGCTTGTCCTGGTCATTCTCCCGCTGGGCCGCAATCAGAATTTCATGCAGCTCGTCACTGGCGTAATAGCTGTAGTTATTGGAAGGAATCGCATCCTTGTCGAGCAGTGTGTACAGGAAGTTATCCGGGTCGCCGTTGTCCCCGGTCCAGCCGAGCATGTACATATCATCCTTCTCGCCTTCCCTGACCTCATCCAGGTAAGTCGCCCATTCCGGAGACTCGATGGTTACCTTTACCCCAATCTTCTCAAAATCCGCCTGGATGACCTCGGCAACCTTTTTGCCGTCCGGCATATACGGGCGAGGCACCGGCATCGCATAGAAGACGTATTCGCCAGGGAGCCCGTCCGGATACCCCGCTTCCGCCAGCAGCTGATTCGCTTTATTCAGATCATACTCATAGTCCTGAATGCTGTCGTTATATCCCCACATCGATGGCGGTATTGGATTCACCGCCGGAACGGCTTGTCCGGCAAAGAATGCGTCGATAATTCCCTGCTTGTTCACAGCATGACTGAGCGCCAGCCGGACCTTCGGATCATTGAACGGCTCCTTCTTCAAGTTGAATCCCAGGTAACCAACGTTGTTGGACGGACGTTCAATCTTCTGCAGATTCGGATTGCTCTCCAGCACGGCCAGATCATCCGGACTCAAATCCTCCATCAGGTCAATCTCCCCGCTTTGCAGCGCATTGAATCTGGCGGAGTTGTCGGGAATGGAGCGCACGATGACGCGGTTCAGCTTCGGCAGCCCTTCTCTCCAGTACTCCGGATTCTTCTCCAGGGTGATGGAGTCGTTGCGTCGCCACTCTTTAAATACAAACGGCCCTGTGCCAACCGGCTCATTCTTAAAGTTCTCCCCCTTCTCCTGCAGCGCGGTCGGACTGGCGATTCCGAAGGAGGTCATCGCGAGGTTCTGCAGAAAAGGTCCCTGCGGCTGGTTCAATGTGAACACGACCGTGAATTCGTCCAGAGCTTTAACCTCCTTGATCACTCTGCTGCCTTCGGGCCCGAACATGGAGTCATAATAATAGAAGGATTCCCCGCTAAACTTATATTCACTGTTCGGGTCAGACCAGCGCGTGAAGTTGAACACCACAGCATCGGCGTTGAAATCTGTCCCATCATGAAACTTCACGCCTTGGCGAAGCTTGAACGTATACTCAAGCCCATCCTCTGAAACGTCCCAGCTCTCGGCCAAGGATCCCTGAATCTCTGTCGTTCCTTCCTTATATTCCAGCAAAGAATCAAAAACTTGATGCCCGATCTTCAGCGATTCCCCATCTGTCACGATCGCCGGGTCAAGAGCGGCTGAGTCCCCTCCGCGGCCGACAATCAACGTATCCTGCGCGGAAGATGCCGGCACTTCACCTTCGGCTTGCTGACCGGTATCCGGCTCCTGCGCTTCGCTGCTTCCACTGCCTCCGCCGCTGCAGCCGGCGAGGGCTACAATGATGCCAAGCATCAACAATAACAGGCTGCTGCTCCATCTCTTTGCTTTCATATTATGGCTCCCTTCTTATAACAAAATAGAATGTTGTTTATATAAGGCCGGACCGCAGGTCCGGTCGATAAACCGCAATCCGAAGTCTCTAGACCTCTTCATAAAATGGTGATTATTCGTTGTTAAGAGAAACTGAATCAATGCTTCAAGAATGAATTCGTTCATCTTCCTGCAACGTATCCGGATACAGATGGCATGCCGCCAGATGCCCTTCCCCGGTTTCGGCCAGCTCCGGCCTGCGGGCCCGGCAGATGTCCATCACCTTCGGGCAGCGCGTATGAAACGCACAGCCGACCGGCGCGTCGGCCGGGCTCGGCACCTCTCCTTGCAAAAGGATACGCGCCCGCCTCATATCCGGATCAGGCTCCGGCACCGCCGACAGCAGCGCCTGGGTATACGGGTGGCGGGGAGCAGAGTACAGCTTGTCCTTCTCCGCAATCTCGACGATGCGGCCGAGATACATCACCGCTATCCGGTCAGAAATATGCTTGACGACACTAAGGTCATGCGCGATAAAAAGATACGTTAATCCGAATTCCTCCTGCAAATCCTGCAGCAGGTTGATCACCTGCGACTGAATCGACACATCCAGCGCCGACACCGGCTCGTCGGCTACGATCAGCTTCGGACGCAGCGACAGCGCCCGCGCAATGCCGATCCGCTGTCGCTGCCCGCCGGAGAATTGATGCGGATATCGCTGCAGATGACTTTGCGCAAGTCCGACCACATCGGTCAGCTCGCGGATCATCCGCTGCCGTTCTTGCCGGTCCCCAATTCCATGGACGATCAGCGGTTCCTCCAGGATTCGCTGCACCGTATGCCGCGGGTCCAGCGAAGAGAACGGGTCCTGGAACACGATCTGCATATCCCTGCGCTTCATTCGGAGCTCCTTCGCAGACAGTGCTGTCAGCTCCGTTCCGTCAAACCGCACCTGGCCTCCTGTCGGCTCGATCAGCCGCAGCAGCGCCCGGCCTGTCGTCGATTTGCCGCAGCCGCTCTCCCCGACAAGGCCGAATGTCTCTCCTTGCATCACGGAAAAAGAAATGTCGTCCACCGCCTTGACCACGGCCCCCTGCTTTCCGAACCACTTGCGTTCGATCGGATAATATTTCTTCAGATGCTCGACCTGGAGCAGCGGCTCACTCATACGACGTCCTCCTTGAACTTGACTTCGTGGAGCAGGCACCGGGAACGATGACCTGCTTCAAGCTCCACGAGCTCGGGAAGCTGCTCATAGCATGCCGGCATCACATGCTGGCAGCGATCCGCGAATCGGCAGCCCTTCATCTGCGTATGCAGAATCGGCACATGGCCAGGAATCGAGAACAGGCGGCGGCGCTGCTCGTTCATTCTCGGCACCGACTGGATCAGCCCTTGGGTATAGGGATGCAGCGGATTTTTGAATATATGCCGCACCGTTCCCTCTTCCACAACCTTCCCGGCATACATGACCGCGACGCGGTCGCACATCTCGGCGACAACGCCAAGATCATGCGTAATCATCATGACCGCCGTGCCATTCTCTTCGTTCAGACGACGAATCAAATCAAGAATCTGCGCCTGAATGGTCACATCCAGCGCCGTCGTCGGCTCATCTGCAATCAGCAGCTCCGGGCCGCAGGATATCGCCATCGCAATCATGACCCGCTGCCGCATGCCCCCGGATAATTGATGAGGATATTCATCAATGATGGACTCCGGCCTTGGGATGCCGACTTTCCTCAGCATGTCCACCGTGTGGGCTCTCGCTTCCTTTTTGCCAAGTCCCCGATGGGCAGAAACCGCTTCCCTTATTTGCTGACCGACTGTGAACAGCGGATTCAGCGAGGTCATCGGCTCCTGAAAGATCATGGATATTGCATTGCCGCGGATTCCGCGCATCTCCCGTTCCTTTAAGCGGAGAATATCCCTCTCTTTGAAGCGAATGGCTCCGCCTACAATTTTGCCTGGCGGCGAAGGGATAAGCCTTAGCACCGAAAGCGAGGTGACGCTTTTGCCACAGCCTGATTCCCCGACAACGCCGAGGACCTCACCGGCATGCACATGGAGGCTCACACCATCCACAGCAGGAATTTCCCCGCGATCGGTGAAGAAATGGGTGCGTAAATCTTCGATCTGCAGAATGGGTTGAGTCATAGTACAGGCCCCTTTTCATATGAAGGATAGATTCATGTCGTCATTCGCCAGACTTCTGCTTCTTCTCTCGAATTTCGTCAATGTCCGACAACCTCCCTCGAACCAATCATTAATTTGTTATATTTCCTAACAATTGAGAGAACAATTCCCTGTTTGATAAGTTACTTTACAATATTTTGAATGGGTAGACAAGACATAATTTCTTTTATGTTATATTTATGGGATTATTATGTAATCTATATAAAATTACCAAACCAGCGTAATGAAGGGCCAGAGGTGCTATAGCTCAGTCTCTTTTGGAAGCACAAAAAAACAGCGTCCCTATGGGGAAGCTGTCATGCGGCTCATACGATTGTTCGATTCTATTGACTGATCTCAAACAACGCTTTTACCTCGTTAAAATCAAATTCATTTACGATTTCATAGGTTGAAGCATATTTTTTATGCCTGCTTAAGCTGTTGCTGATTTGCACCCTATTCTCGTGAAACGTCACATGAATGGTCGGACCGCTACTAGGTCTGAACCACAGAACGTATCGTTCGTCAATCCCCCGGCTCTCGGCAGCTCTTAATTCCAGATCAGACAGCTGCTCAAAGACCTGGTTGATCCGTTCCCTGTCCGTGATTTCTATCCCTGGTTCCAGCTTCCCCAAAGCGTACTTATGCATGACGATTGAATAGGTATTCTCCGGGTCCCCTATGGCATCATGAACAAGCGCTTTAAACGTCGTCCTGGATTGAACAGCCGCTGCAATCATACCGGTAACAATAATCCCCGCTACCACAATCCATAACATGTTCCAATGCTTACTCTTCATTCGGCCCTCCCCTGAATCCAGTGTCATGTGCAGCATCCAAGCACCTGTTCACTATCCTTGGCTTTGATCATCAAAATTTCCAGCTTCATCTATGACATAAGGGATGCGGCTCTCTTCCAATCGCTGTAGAAGAGACTCATCTGCGTGTTCCGTGAACACCAAATACGCATTATCCCTGGCCTGAATATCCAGTCCCGTATGAATCATGACCACGAGGAGCACTAACCCCGTCAAAGTCAGCATTACTTTTGCATATCTTCTCACGATTGCCAAATCCCTCCTTCCTAAATCCATTATGAAGCAGCGTCCCCGATCCTTCAATGCTTGTGATTCGAGGATCATCATGTTATTTTTATTAGGATAACACATTAGGATGCGTGATCGATCCAAGAAGGAGCTGCTATGGCACGAAAAGTATCAATTCAAGTACTGGCCGACGAGCTGGGCCTGTCCAAATATGCGGTTTCTCGCGCGTTAAGCGGGAAATCGGGGGTAAGTGAAGCGACGCGGCAGCGCGTGATTGAACTGGCCAAATCACTTGGCTATCAGAAGGCTTCATTCTCACAGCCTTCGGAAACCGGGCGGGAGTCGGACGCCCCCTCTCCGTTCATCCTGATCTGCATGCGCCATATCCATTCAGGCAACCACTCCTATTGGCAGCGGGTCTTAAATGGCATGCTGATGAGCTGTGACCAGCAGGGGCTGCCCTATGTCATTGTATCGCCGGAGCTGGAAGCTGCGAAACTCACTGGCGAGCCGGAATCCCCGCAGCATATGCTGGCTCCGCATCTGGATTGGACTCGCTGTGGCGGAATCGTGGTCATGGGCACTTTTCCCCATTCGATCTTGGGTCTTGTCGCCCGTGCGGAACGCCCGTATGTGCTCGTAGATCATGTCGATCCGCTCATATCCTGTGACAAAATAAATAATGACAATATTGAGGCCGGGTCCATTATCACCCGACATCTATTGTCATTGCACTGTACACATCTTGGCTTTATTACCGACAAGGCCTGGTCTGCCAGCTTCGCCGACCGCCTGGCCGGCGCGAGGTCTGCCATGGACAGCCCTCACGGGACAGAGGCCAGACTGACCGAATGGCGAATTCCTTATGGCGAACCAGGCTGGGAGAACGCCTTGTACCAGCAATTTGTCCATACCGAGCCGGACAAGCGTCCGGATGCCTGGATCGGAGCCAATGACGATATTGCTATCCGCTGGATGCGAAAGCTTCAGGCCGAAGGCATCAGCATCCCGGAATCTGCCCGCATTGCGGGCATCGATAATGTGGAGGCGTCAACACTCGTTTCACCGCAGCTCACAACGGTCAACCTGTGCAAGGAAGAGCTGGGCGGACGGGCGATCGAAGCGCTGCTGCGCCGGATTGAACGGCCGGGCGCGCCGATGGAATCCATCCATCTCTCCACCCGCTTAATTCCTAGAGCCAGCACGTAAGGGGGATGGGCCGCTAAGGCCCTCCCCCTCCGTCGATGCTCATCGAATGGCCGTACCGCTAATAACAAGGTGATTCATCCCTTTACATGGGGATAATCCCTCTTTACGTGTTCACCTTGCTGCGCTTCCTCTTCAGCAATCGATCCGGCCTTTCCCCAGACATGCCCGCTCCCGGTTGCCCTGTTCGGCAACCGCCATATCCCCTTATTCCTTCACACTGCCAAGCACAATTCCCTTGACGAAGAACCGCTGCAGAAACGGGTACAGCAGCAGAATCGGCAATGAGCCGATAAAGATCTGTGCAGCCTTAAAGGTCCGGTTGGAGACATCCGCCAGCGCGGCGGCATCGTCGGCCGTAATGTTGGTCAGATTGGTCTGTACGATAATCGTCTGCAAGTAACTCGATAGCGGATACTTCTCCGGCGAGTTCATAAGCAGCAGCCCGTCAAACCACTCGTTCCACTGTCCGACAATCGTGAACAGCGTCACCGTAGCCATCGCCGGCAGCGACAGCGGCGCGTATATGTTCCACAAGCTTGTGATATAACCGCCGCCGTCGATAAAGCAGGATTCCTCCAGCTCTTTAGGCAGGCCGCGGAAGAAGTTCAACAGCAGGATGACGTTGAACACCGCGACTGCTCCCGGAATGATCAGCGCCCAGAGCGTATCGATCAGACCGGTATCGCGAATCGTCATATACCTCGGGATCAGCCCGCCGGAGAACAAAGTGGTGAATACGAAGAACCAGGCATACTGCGTCCGGAATTTGAAGTCCTTCGGCTCCTTGGACAGCGGGTAGGCAATAAGCAGCGTCAGCAGCATGCTGATGGCCGTTCCAAGTACCACCCGCTGAACCGTGATCCACATTGCCACCATAAATTGCGGCTTGTTCAGTACATATTGATAGGATGCCAGTGTAAAGTCTACTGGCCACAGCTTGACCACCCCGGCCGTTGCCGCCCATTTGGAGCTGAGTGATACTGCCAGAATATGAACGATAGGAAGGAAGCACAGCAGCCCCAAACCAATCAGAATCACATAGTTGAAGCCCAGAAATATTTTGCGACTGAGTGACGGTTTATGCAGCATGATCGGCACAACTCCTTCCTAGAATATTCGATAATTGGCAAATTTCGAGGCGAGCGAATAGGACACCACGATAAACACAAATGAAATGATGGACTTGAACAATCCGATTGCGGTAGCGACCCCGTACTGCGCGCCCTGCATCCCGATCCGGTAAATGAAGGTGTCCAGAATGTCCCCGCTCTCATACACCTGCGGGCTGTACAGGTTGAATACCTGGTCAAAGCCTGCGTTCAGCACGTTGCCAAGGGACAAAGTCGCCAGCAGGATAATGATCGGCAGCATGCCCGGAAGCGTAATATGCCATGTCTGCTTCCACCGGTTCGCCCCGTCCACCGTCGCCGCTTCATACAGTGCCGGATTGATCGACGTGAGCGCTGCCAGGTAAACGATTGTGCTGAAGCCGAACTCCTTCCATATATCCGTAATGACAAGCGTGTACGGGAACCATTTATTGCTGCCTAGGAAAAAGATCGGTTCTATGCCGAACAGCCCCAGCACCTGATTGACAATGCCGCTGGTCGGCGACAGGATATCGATAAAAATCCCGCCGAGAATAACCCAGGACAGAAAATGCGGCAAATACACGAGCGTCTGCACGCCGCGCTTGATCAGCTCATTGCGCAGCTCGTTCAGCAGCAGCGAGACGACGATCGGAACGATCAGGCCCCCGATAATTTTCATAAACGCAATAAACACGGTGTTCCATATAATCTGTCCGGTCTCCGGCAGGTCAAACACGTAGCGGAAGTTATCCAGACCGATCCACTCGGAACCAAACAATCCTTTGAAGGGAACAAATTTCTGAAAAGCCATGGCAATTCCGACCATCGGCCAATAGCTGTAGATCAGCACAATGATGACGCCGGGCAAGATCATCAGATGAAGCGGCCATTGCCGCCGAAATTTTTTGTCTAACATGGCGATCCTCCTGTCTTTCATATAACATCCGCCTGGCCGCAGCCATGAATAGGAAAGAGGGCCGGTCGATGCCCGTGCCCTCCTCCTTTGACCCGAGTTGACGCGTTAGCTGTTCGTTTCCATTATCTAGCTGCTTTCCACGCGTTGACCTCTTCCGTAATTTGGTCGCCGCCAAGCTTTTTCCAGTTGGCCACGAACTCATCGAAGCTGTCTAGGCTTGCCTCGCCGAGAATGATTTTGATGAACGTTTCCTGTTCCAGCCGATCCAGCGTCGCTTTACGGTCCGCCATCGTTTCGGTTGGCGCGCCGACATAGGCGTTTGTCGTCACTTTGCCTTCGTCGTTCAGCAGACGCAGCTGCTTCATGGAACCGTCAGGCCCGTTAGCCGCATACCCCGACCAGCCAAGCGGATTGTTGCCCGCCAGATATTCCTGGAACTCCTTGTACATAATGACCGTCTCAGCGCTTGAAATCTCCGCATCGCTGCCGCTCTCGAGCGCTTTCTCCAGCTCCTCCTGACGGATCAGGTCCTTGTTCGGGTTCACGACTTCCACAAGGGAATATTTATTGACACCGATGGACGTATCTCCTTCAACCACCTGACCGTACTTGTCAAACTCTGCATTCTCACTGTACAGCTTCTCATAATACAGGTTGGCCAGCTTCACGATCACTTCCGGATTGCTGTATCCCTTCTTCACAACGTAGTATTGCGATACGGCAAACGGCATTTGCACCGTCGCTGCCCCGCCATCCACTGAAGGAACAGGATACGACTTCCATTTCACATTTTCATCCTCTTTCACCATGTCCCATAACGGCCATGCCGGATACCAGCTCGGTCCGATGATCATGCCGATTTTATTCGTGGTAACCGATTCGAACACTTTGACCGTGTCCTTGACCCCAAATTCCGGATCAATCAGTTTGTTCTGGAACATCTCCTGAAGCTTGCCCAGCGCTTCCTTCATCTCCGGCTGGATGCTGCCAAATTGCAGATTGCCTGCTGCATCCTCTACCCAGATCTGCGGAAACCCGCCAAACCCGTTAAAGAATCCGACCGAGGAAGCGTTCAATCCGATATCCTTGGTCAGCGCCAGCCCGTAGGTGTCCGCCTTGCCGTTGCCATCCGGATCCTGCTTCGCAAACGCCTCGGCGATCGCAATCAGATCATCCATGGAGCTCGGCTCCGGAAGATTCAGCTTCTCCATCCAATCCTCCCGAACCCACACAAGCGGCGCCGATCCGCCGATGACCGGCTGTGTGGAAGGAATGGCCAGCAGCTTGCCGTCAAATGTCGCTGACGGAAGCGCATTCTTCTCGATGTCCATGACCATCTTCAAATCTTCGCTTGCGTAATTATCGAAGGCTGCGGTCAGGTCTTCCAGCTGTCCCGCGTCCGCCAGCTGTCTCAGCTGGGTCGCGTTCACCTGCATAATGTCAGGCAGATCGTTGGAAGCAATCGCAATATTCAGCTTGGACTCATACTGCTCTGAGCCCGTCACAATCCATTTGTAGTTCAGATTGATGCCCATCTCTTTGTAGAGCTCCGTCCACACATTGTCTTTAATGTCTTGCCCCGCCGGGAATTTCACTTCCTCACCGACATAGCGGACAGCGTCAATCGTAATCGGCGGATCATACGTTCCGAACGGATCCCCCGGCTCGCTGACGGCGGCACCCGGATTGTCGGCATTGGATGGGCTGTCCCCGCCGCTTCCGTTGTTTCCGGTGCTGCACGCACTGAGCACAAGCGCCAGCATCATCACACTTAACAACCATTTGGACATGCTCTTTCTTTGTTTCACGTTTGCGACCTCCTCGAATACATTTCGTATTTCTGCTGATCATCAGGTGTTTATCCCAAGCAGTCTTTGCTGAGTGCTGCAAGCTGCTGCTGCTTTGAAATCAGTATAAGTGAGGCGAAAAAGGCTATCTACTTTAAGGTTTTTACTTTAGTATCTTCTCTTTACCTGTTTTGCAGTTCCCTGTATTCCTGAGGGGTCAGATGCGTTGTTTTTTTGAAAAAACGATAAAAATACGGCGGTGAACTGAACCCTACCGCTGCTGCGATGACATGGATCTTCTCCGATGTTTCTGCCAGCAGCTGCTTCGCCTTCGCCAATCTGGCTGCGTTAATGGACTCCGACAACCCCTCGCCGGTCACCTGCTTGTACAATCGAGACAGGTAGGACGGGTTATGTCCAACAGCCTCCCCGATCTGTGTCAAGGACAAGTCCCCCGCCAGATGCTCCTCGATATAGGCCTTGACCTTGGCAATCACCTCATGCTGCTGATCCTGCTTGCCCTGCTCCTTCTGTCCGAAGATCACTTCAGCCAGGCGGGTGAAATAGCTGATCGCCTCTGTCCAGGAATCATGCTCCTCCAGATGCGTGAGCCGGATATAATCCACGGTTTCTCCTCCCTCCACAACCTGGCAGATCGATTCCAGCTCCACGATGGGCGGCATGAACACAGACACGAGACCGTAATAGACCTCCATCTTGAGCAGATGCTCATATTCTGGCGGAAAACAAGAGGCATCCGTCACCTCCCGAAACAGCTTCAGAAATTCCTCCTTGTCTCCGTTCTCCAGACACCCGCGTAGAAGGTCCATTCGCTTCAAATGCATGCGCGAGCGTCCGATATCCCGCTGACTTTCCGGACGATTGATCGTCATCGTCTCCGTCAACAGCACCTCATGGCCGATGCCAAGCCCGCTGTCCATCAAATATTTCAGATCCTCAAATTTATCGGAGAGATGCTCCCATGGCGTCCATTCCCCGGCGAGAGCGAAAGAGGTTTTCAGTTTCAGCAGCGATTTGCAGGTCTCCTGGATCTGCTCCAGCATGCCGTGTACGAACCGCTTTACCCGGTCCTCAATCGGCTCGTTCTCGCGCGTAAGGCGATGTGCGCTCTGATCCCCTTTGTACTGCAGCATCCAGATCAATTTGGATCGCCCGTACTCCACGGACATGCTCACTGTCATCGGAGCCAGCAGCTCACTCGTAATATTTTGCACGGCGTACAGCAGGAGCGGCTGCGCAGCTGGGCCGCCGAGGTGACTCCAGCTGTCGACCCGGCACAGCAGCACCAGGCAAGGCTTGTCGGCCACAAGCTTCATATCCAGCTCCCGAAATCGCTGCTCCAGCTCCTCTCTCCGGGTGCGTCCAGGCGCTCGCTGCAACAGCTCCAGCATATATTGCTGCTGCAGGAACGGCAGCGCCATCCGCAGATTTTCCCGCGCCCGCGCAATCAGGCTGTCCGCCGCCAGCTCCTGATCAAGCAGCACCATCGTCTTCTCAATAGCTTTCAGAACCGCGTCATTTCCCTCCGTCTTCAGAATATAGTCGACGCTGCCTTCCCGAATCGCTTCCTGGATGTAACTGAAATCATCGTATCCGGTCAAAAAGATGACTTTGCAGTGCGGCCATAGTTTGACGATTTCCTTCTGCAGCGCAAGCCCGCTCATGCCGGGCATTTTAATATCCGACAGCACGATGTCCATCTTCGTCCGCTTCAGCCAGCTCAGCGCCTCACTCGCGGAGTATGCCTTGTGAATTTCCAGATTGAGATGCTCCGAGCGCTCGCACAGGTCTGCCAGACCGTTCACAATAAAAGGCTCATCATCCACAATTAAGATGCGATACATACTGTTCATCACGGTTGCTCCTTTCTCATTCGAGGCAATCTCATTTCGATTTTCAATCCGCCCAGATGGCTTCTTGTGAATACCAGTCCGCTGTCAGAACCAAATTTCAGTTGCAATCTGCGGTGGACGTTGGACAAGCCGGTAATCTCGCCTTTGTTATCCGGGCTCGACGTGATGGACTGAAGCTCCAGCAGCTTCTCGTCCGTCAGCTGTTCCCCGTTATCCTCCACTATGATGCGCAGCATATCCGCTTCACTGCCGTCCATTCGAATTCGAATCCGGCCATCCGCTTCCTTGTCTTCAAGTCCGTGCTCATACGCATTCTCAATCAGCGGCTGCAATATGAGCAGCGGCACCGCCAAGCCCTTCCAGGAAGTGGGGATCTCATCCCACTGCGCCGAAATCCGGTTATGGAAGCGGATGCTCTGAATTTCAACGTAAGCTTTGGCATGTCCAACCTCAGCTTCGAGCGGCACCTCATCTGCACTGTTGCGCGTGATGAACCGGAAGTAGTCGCCCAGATGCTTGGTGAAACGCACAATGTTATCATAGTCCTGCATCTGGCCCATCTGATGCAGCGTGAAAAAGCTGTTATATAAAAAATGCGGATTGATCTGCGACTGCAGCTGCTTCAGCTCGGAGCGCTGGGATCGGATCTTCTGCTCAAACACCTCCTGAATGAGCAGCTGCAGCCGCTTCACCATCAGGTTGAAATGCTCATACAGGTAATGAAACTCGTCATTATGCCGGTGGCGCAGCTCCGCCTGGGGACTGGATACGTCCATCTTGCGAAAGGCCCGGACCATCCGATGCAGCGGCTGATGAATCCGTCGATAGATCCAGCCCGAGAACAGAATGACCACCAGCAGCGAGAAGCCGGAAAGGCCGAAAAACAGCAGCCGGTATTTCGCCAGCGGCCCCAAAAACTCCGCCTCCGGCACATAAACAACCAGATCGGCATTCAGAAATGACGAGCGCTCCACGCTAACCCAATAATTGCTGCCATCCACCGTGACCTTTGTGTTGTAAGGCTCCTTGTAGAACTCCGACTTTGACAGCGCTTCCACATCGATGTTCTCCATCAGTCTGTGACCGATATTCCCCGCCCCCTCCGGCATGACAGACCAGCTGCCATCCGAGCCGATAAGTACCGAGCTGCCGTTGCCGGTCGCCAGCTGCTCCAGCGCCTTCTGCATTCTGGGCATGGACAGCTCGGTCACAATGACAAAGTTAGGCTGTTTTCCTGCCCGAAGATGATCGGGATACACCATGCCGAGCTGAAGCTTATCCCCCCATTTGTAGATGACACGATCCGGCTTTCTCAGCATCACCTCCATCTGATCAACCGGCATCGCTGTCTCATACGATACCTGCTGGATCGTCTTGTCAATGAGCGGGACATAAGCCTTAGCTTCCTGGATATATTGATTGGAGCTTTGCAGCAGCCGCATTTTGCCCTGCAGGCGATTGATGGACTGAAAGTACTCGTACCTGGTCATGGCCGGGGCGATAGTGCTTAGCTTCTGCAGATCGGAATCCTGGGACAGATCGTTCATCAGCAGCACGGTTGTCCGCAATTCCTGCTCCAGTGTGCGGACAAAAAAGTTGGTGCGCGCATTCAGCGATTGTGTAATTTCCTGCTCCACACTTTCCGAGCCGGATTCGTTCATGTATAAGGCAGCGGCGTATACAGGCACAATCGCCAGCAGAAAACCGATCACGATTTTCGGATAGATCGACTTGACCCATAGCCGCTTCTTCATGCTTCTTGCCCCCACTTTCATCTCCTCCTGCGCGATGATCTTCTCAAATACAGGTAAAGCGGACAGTCCCGCTGCCCCCGTCCTTATTCGGTACTGCTGCCGAATAGGAAGGAAGCCTGGGCGTGTCCGCTTCAAGCCAAATCTGTTATCTAAGGTTGAGCCAGCACCATGACGGACAGCGTCAGGCCGCCCGAAAATCACTTTACGATCCATGTGCGACCTTTCCCCGTCCTCGTTCTCAGGCTCATCTTATCTCTGCTTCTTCCCCACCTGGATTGAGGCGGATCAGACGATGCCTTTCTTCATGCCTTCATAGACAAGCTGGGAAAACAAGCTGTTGGACCAGGCGAACCAAGGGCGCGTGTATATCTCCGGATTATCAGCATGGAAGCCTTCGTGCATGAACCCGGTTCCTGCATCCGTCGCTTCCAACAGATCGATCATCTCGCGTTTTTCCTCGTCCGTAGAGGCCGTCAGCCCCTGCATCGACAATGCCATATGCCAGATGTAGCCTGGCGGCGTATGCGGGCTTCCGATTCCCTTCGCCACCGCACCCTCGTAGTAGTACGGGTTGTGTTTACTCAGAATAAACCGGCGCGTGTTCTGGTAAATCTCATCATCCTTGTCAACATATCCGAGGTACGGAATCGAGAGCAGACTTGGCGTTCCCGCATCATCCATCAGGCAGTAGTTGCCATAGCCGTCCGTCTCATAGGCATAGATCACCCCGAATTCCGGATGGCGATACGTTCCGTACAGCTGGATGCCGTGCTGCACCTCATCCTCCAGCTGACCGATCGTGCGCACCAGCGCTTCATCCCGGAACACCCATTTGGCGATTTCCTTCATCTGACGCAGACTGACGACTGCAAACATGTTCGCCGGGATATTATAGTGAAGCTCGCAGGCATCATCACTTGGCCTAAACCCGGACCAGATCATGCCGGTGTAGTTAACCGGCATCCCGAGGCCTTGATTCCGAAGCGTGTCGATCGCAGGGCAATTCCGGCGCTGGAACCGGTAATCCGATTGCTCGGCATGCCGCTGTT
The DNA here is from genome assembly GCF_002276395.1 of Paenibacillus sp. 7541. Classification (NCBI taxonomy): domain Bacteria; kingdom Bacillati; phylum Bacillota; class Bacilli; order Caryophanales; family Paenibacillaceae; genus Paenibacillus; species Paenibacillus sp. 7541. The sequence goes on from NZ_NQLZ01000001.1 coordinate 372,849, forward strand.
CGGTCTGCCACAGCCGGATGATGCCCTCCAGTACCCCTTTGAACCGCTCGTCAAATATGTCGCTCCGTCCGGTTGCCTTCCAGTAGGCATAGGCCAGCCGAATCGTAAAGCAGAGCGAATCCAGCTCGAACTTGCGCTCCCATACCCATGCCGACATGTCGGTCTCGTCATTGGCGTCCCAATGCCAGCCGTTCGCGGTTTCGTTGAACGCATTGGCATACAGATCAAGGCTGGCATACATCATATGCCGTTTCACGAGCCCGCCGATGATGCGCTGCAAATCCGCATCCTTCTCTGCCAGCGGCACATAGTGAATCACCTGCTCCACCGAGTCACGAAGCCACATCGCCGGGATATCCCCGGTGATGACAAAGGTGGTGCCGTCGTCCATCAGCTTTGTTGTTGTCTCAAGGGTATTGGGGAAACAGTTCAGAAACTGCTGCAGCAGCTTCGGGCGATGCGCCAGCTTTACTTTTGCTTCTTCCAGCACCTCGCGCACCGCTTGCGGCAGCTCAAAGTCGGGAATCGGGATTTGGGGCAGCTTGAAATTATCCAATTGATGAAACCTCCTTATGCTGATCTTGCGGTTTGATTTTGATGGATTTCACTTCATAAGGCCGGAAAGACAGGCTGATTTCACCGTTCACGGTGGCGATGTCCTCCATCTCGTCCTCCAGCAGATTGACAACCGATACGTCGATCGGATGTGTCGGCCACTTGATTGTCACGGTCTCCCGTCCGCCGGAGGACTCATACAACCGCAGGATGGTCCCGCTGCCGTCCTCCGCTCTCTTGATCGTGTCCAAAATGACATGCGTGCTCTCCAGATGAAGCCAGCTGTGCTCGGCTGGCAATCGGCCTGATTGCCCGGACGGTGCCTGCACGGCAACCACCGCCTGATTCAGCTCGGCCGCTTCCCTTACGACATGGGCTTCCCGCCAATCCTTCTCATGCGGCAGCAGCGAATAGGCGAACTCGTGCTTCCCTTGATCGGCTCCTTGATCCGGCCATTTCGGAGCCCGGAGCAGGGACAGGCGCATGACGCCGTCTTTGATGTCATACCCGTACTTGCAATCATTCAGCAGACTGACCCCGTAGCCGCCCTCGGACAGATCTGCCCAGCGATGGCCGCACACCTCGAATTGAGCCTGATCCCAGCTTGTATTGCGGTGCGTCGGACGCTCCAAAGCGCCAAACGGAATCTCATACGTGGCCTTCGAGGCCACGATGTCAACCGGAAACGCCACTTTAAGCAGCTTGTGACTCTCGTGCCAGTCGACCTTGGTGCGGAAGTCCACGCGGCGCCGATGATGGTACAGCATAATTTCCTGGTCAATGATGGACGCGTTCAGCTTCCAGCGAAAACGGAGCACATCCATGACCGAGCCGCGCTGCATCACTTCGCTTTCCAGCAATTCCGCGGTCCCGGCCGGCTGGCTCTCGTAGCGCGGATCGATATCCCACGCATCCCAGTAGGTCGGCGTGTCATGGAAGAATTGAAGCTCATTCCCTTTGCCACCAGGCGCAATCAGCTCACGCCCTGCGGCCTTGTCGTACCAGCTTGTGATTTCTCCCCACGCGTTGAATTTCAGGAGATAATGCGCCGTCTCCCATTGTTCTGGAACCGGGGCATTCGCGGAGATCGTGCCCTCAGCGCCCGTCAAAGCCTTCTCCGTTACTTCTTCAGTCTCTCTGAGCCAGAAGGTCTTGCTGCCAAACGCCGGAATGCCGGTGACGCGAACAGCAAGCCGCCCGGCGCCATCCTCCGTCTCGGGCGGCAGCAGATCATACTGCATCGGCCCGGCAGCATCGTAAGGCGCCCGCCCTCTCCACTGCTCAGCATCCAATATAACAATCTCCTCGCGTTCCCAGCCGAGGCTGTTGAACACGACATAGGGCTCGCCTTCATGCTGTCCGCCGGTCATCTTCGTCACCACAGCGCTGAGCGTTTGATCCAGCTCGGCTTGTCCAATGTCGAAGATCCGCTCATATTCCTTGGCCGAAGTGAAGTACACTTCAGGAATCGAGGTGCCCGGAATTATGTCGTGGAACTGATTGAGCAGCATCAGCTCCCAGCCCTTGTCGAGCGCCTGTTTGGTCCGCATTCCTTGCTGCTCATCCCCGATGGCAAGGGCGCTCCATATTTCCGCTTCGCGATACAGCGCCTCGGCCTTGCGGTTATTCCGCTTGTTCCGCGCATGGGTCGTATAGGTTCCGCGATGCAGCTCCAAGTACAGATCCCCGTGCCACTGCGGCAGATCGGGATTGCGCTTAGCGATCGCGCCGAAGAAATCCGCGGCGGTAGCAAACCGGCTCAGCGGCTGTCCAGGCATCAGATGCGCGCGCTCCACATACTCCACCATCTCATGGGTCACACCGCCGCCGCCGTCGCCATGTCCGTACAGCAGCATCAGTTCATTGATCTCGTCCTTCTGACGGAACGAGGCCCAGTGTTCGTGCACATCCTTCGGATGCGTATGCTCGTTTACACCATGATTCTGATAGGCCACGATGGAGGTTCCGTCGATCCCGACCCAGTGGAACAGATCATAAGGGAACTTGTTCGTGTCATTCCATCCGAGCTTGGTTGTCATGAAATAGTCAATGCCGGCCAGCTTGAGCAGCTGCGGCAGCGATGCGCAGTAACCGAACGTATCCGGCAGCCACTCAATCGCGGAGCGCTTGCCGAACTCTCGCTCGAAGAACCTTTGCCCATACAGCATCTGACGAACGAGCGACTCCCCGCTCGGAATATTCAGGTCAGGCTCAACCCACATGCCGCCAACCAGCTCCCAGCGGCCTTCGGCAATTCTCTGCTTGATCCGCTCATACAGCTCCGGATTGTTGTCTTTCACAAAGGCATACAGGATCGGCTGGCTCTGAGAATACTTGAAGTCCGGGTATCGGTCCATTAACGCGCACACCGTCGAGAAGGTGCGGCTCACTTTGCGTACGGTTTCCCTTACTGGCCACAGCCAGGCGATGTCGATATGCGACTGTCCCACCATGTGCATCGTGCCTGGAATTGCATCTGCTGGCATCTGGCTCGCAACGGCCTCGGACAGCTGCTGCTCCACGCCGCTTACGAGCTCTTCGGATTCCAGCCGTGAAGGGTCCGAGCCGTACAGCGCGTCCATCGCTTGTTCCAGCGCCTGCTCTGTGCGGATGCGGCGCATATCTCCTTCCGGCAGCAGCCGGGCGGCCATGGCCGCGACCGTCACGCTGTGCTTAAGCCGCTGCACCGGGTAGTTCACACGAACCAGCTTACTGCTGATCCCGCTGATCGGCGGGTTGATCACCGCCTGGCGATTCAGCGGGTCCCAAGGCTCAGGGATCGGATCATACAGCTCGATTTCGAGCAGCGGGGTTCTGCCTGCCGCAGCTATGGGCAATGGCACATACGTATGATTGCGATCCAGTCCGTGATACGCCTCGCCGTTCAATCGAAGCAGGCCTTCTCCCCCCGCTTCGAATACAAGCGCCGTTTCATCGGCTCCCCACGCCGCCGGAATTTCCGGCTGCAAGCGAAGGAAATAGGTCGTGCCGTACGTGCTGCGGAGACGCTCTACATTTTCCACGCTGGAGCTCTCCGTTTCATACCGATATTCGCCAGGCTGGATATACTCAGCTCTCTGGACTTCCCATTCGGGCAGCGGAATCTCTTCCCGCCATTCATACTGCGCCAAAAATTTAATAAATCGTTGAATTCTGCTCAAGCTCGGCCACCGTCCTCTCTATTCTTGAACCCGCAGGCTCGCCGTCTCGCCTCTTGTCGAGTCCGGACCGACCATGATGCGGAATTCGCCTGGTTCCACCACCGGCTTCAAGTCCATTCCGATCAATTCCAGCTGCTCACGGCCGATGGTGAATGACACCGTCCTGGTTTCACCAGCCCCAAGCCGGATTTTCCTGAAGCCCTTGAGCGCCTTCTCCGGACGCGTAACGGAAGCTGCCAGATCGGAAATGTACAGCTGCACGACCTCCGCACCTTCCCGGTCCCCGGCATTCGTGACATCAATGCGGACGGTCGTTTCGCCGTCAACCGGAATGACCGCAGGCTCTACGGTCAGATTGCTGTATTCGAAGCGGGTATAGCTCAGCCCGTACCCAAACGGATATCTTGGCTCAAGATCGGTCTCCAGGTAACGTTTGCCGCGCGTCCGCTTGGCATTATAATTGATCGGCAGCTGGCCGACTTCCTTCGGAATGGACACTGTCAGCCGCCCGGACGGATTCACATCCCCGAACAGAATATCGGCAATCGCATGGCCGCCTTCCTGTCCCGGGTACCAGGCCTCTACGATGGCATGCGCATGCTCGTCAATCCACGGCTCTGTAATCGGCCGGCCGTTGATGTACACCACGACCACCGGCTTGCCTAGCTTGTGGATCTCCTGTACCAGTTCCAGCTGCACGCCCATCAGCTGCAGGGTAGCGCGGTCAATACCTTCCCCGCATTCCATATCGCTCCAGGAATGCTCGGTAACGACCGAGGCTCCGGTCCGTAAGTCAATCGTACCTTCGCCAAAGTCTCTGGCGCTCGAGCCACCGATAGCCATCACCACCACATCGGCCTGGGAAGCACACTCCAGCGCGTAGGCAAAGCCTTCGCGGGAATCGCCTTTGATCCGGCAGCCCGGAGCATACAGGACGCGGTGATCCGCATCGTCTCCAAACCGACTGCGAATGCCCTCCAGCACGGTAACGATTTGTCCTGGTTCTTGCGGAGACGTGTAATCGCCGAGCTGATTGTACGGCGTATTCGCATTCGGGCCAATGACCGCGATTTTGCCTATGTCCGCGCGGAGCGGAAGGGTTGCGCCTTCATTTTTAAGCAGGATCACCCCTTCAGCTGCCACCTGACGGGCAAGATCAGCATGTGCCTGGCTGCCAATGATCTGTTCGGCGCGCTCTGGATCCGTGTATGGACGGTCAAACAGCCCGAGGCGGAATTTCATTTCAAGCACTCGGCCTGCCGCCAGATCCAGCTCTTCTTCAGTTACAAGCCCCGCTTCCAGCGCCTTTAACAGATAAGTGCGGAACATCGTTCCGGACATCTCCATGTCGATTCCCGCTTTAAGCGCTTGGGCTGCGGCCTCTTCCCCGGTTGCCGCGGTATTGTGACCGCTAACCAGCATGTTAATAGCTCCGCAGTCGGTAATGATGAATCCGTCGAAGCCCCATTGCTCACGCAGCACGTCATGGAGCAAATATTTGTTGTTCGTGCACGGGACGCCGTCAATCTCATTGTAGGCAGGCATGACCGACATTGCGCCGGCCTCCACCGCTTTCTTGAACGGATGCAGGTCCACCTCATGCAATTCTCGCAGCCCCATATGGACAGGTGCGCCGTTGCGGCCGCCTTCCGAGGCGCCATAAGCTACAAAATGCTTCAGCGTGGCGAGAAGGCTGTCCTCCCCGTCAAGACGCTCCCCTTGCAGGCCTTGAATCGAGGCGACTGCGAATTCGGCCACCAGATGAGGATCCTCGCCGAACGTCTCCTCCGTCCGGCCCCAGCGCGGATCGCGCACAACGTCCAGCACCGGCGAATAAGTCGCCGCCCCGCCCTGGCTCCGGGTTTCGGCTGCAACAGCGCGGCACATCTCGCGGTACAGCTCGGTGTTCCATGTGCTGCCGATTGTCAGCGGCACCGGGAAGACCGTTGCCCCGATCGCCATATGCCCGTGAGAGCATTCTTCGCCGAACAGAATCGGAATGCCGAGCCTGGAGTTTTCAAGGACATAACGCTGAATCGTGTTGATGGCCTCGGCTCCTTCTTTCGGAGACAGACCGTTCTCCAGCGTCACCTCCGTCCACGGATCAGCCCGCAACGTGCCGTACAGGGAGCCGATTCCGCCTTGAGCGATCTGCGCCTTGAACTCGTCGGTAACTTCAATCGTGTTGTCTTCATTTTTCGTATACGTCTTCCAGCCGAAAGGCTGCACCAGCTGACCGATCTTCTCTTCAGCGGTCATGCGCTTGAGCAGGTCCTCCGTGCGCTGTTTGGGTGAGAGTGAGGCATTTTTGTAATCCATGGCATACCCTTCCTTTTCACTTATTTTCAATGAAATCATGTCAGCAAGCTTGTTGCAGGCATTGCGCATCGGGTCACTCATTCTGGAGCTTGCAGGATGAAGCTGGAATGATGTTATTTTCGTTATGTTAAATATAATAACGTTATTACGAACTAGTCTACTTTCTTTTAAATCCATCGTCAATGCACAATTTTGGCTGCCCCGCGCAACATCGCAAGCGGGCATTATGCACACAAAAACATCCCGATCATTCCAGGGCTTGGAATGATCGGGATGTCGCTCCCGCTTAAGTATTCTGATGGATTGCCGGACAAAGCGTTCACCTGTCTGGATGACGGGCGCGTCCCCTTATGATCCACAGGTGTGCTCAGGTCTGTCGGTCTTGCATTTTGTTATGTTGTTAGGATGCCCTCAGCACAGCAGCTCAATAGATTGTGCGCCCCTGCTGATCCGGTATGCCGGATTTGCGGTAAAAATACGTGTTGATCACATCCCGCCATTCCTTCGCATGCTCGAGCTGATGCTCAAGCCGGCTCATCACCCCGGCGTAACGTTCGTGATCCATCTGTCCTTCCAGCTTGCTCCAGCGCGATATCAGCTCCTGCACCTTCTCCACGCCTTCAAAATGGGAATCGTAAATATGCTGAATCACCATTTGGCCGGAACGAAGCACATGCGTATACGGCACATGGTGGAAAAATAACAGCAGTTCATCCGGGCAGGCATCCAGCGACTCGTACAGATCCGCATTCTCTGGAAAGTATTGGGCGGTATAGCCGGTTCCGTCTTTTACCGTCCGGTTTACCCCAATTCCGTGACAGTCGGCATAATGATACGTGCCCCATACCGAATACTCATACCCGTCCACATTCGGCCCATAATGATGCCCGGGATTCACCATCCATCCAACGCCGAGCGGCGACGTGTAGCTCTCATAGATTCGCCAGGATTCAGCCAGCATCGCTCCGAGCTCACGGTGGATGTCGGCACTTGCCCCGAAGGTCAGATGGATCCATTCCGATGTGATCTCCTCCTCGGTCAGATCCGGATTCCAGGTCAGGCGTCCATAGCCATACAGATTGGCCTGTGCCAGCGTGTGACCGGTCCAATTATCATCGCTGCCCACATTCACAACTGCGGTGATGCCGCTGTAAGCGTATCGATACAGCTCCCCGGATACCGCGCGTTTGACGGTTGAACCTTCGCCTGTGGCATACGTATCGAAGTCGAGAATCTCCTTCCATTGCGGAACCAGGTAACACAGATGCTTCTGCTGCCCGGTATATTCCTGCGTGATCTGGAACTCCAGCATCTGATTGGTCTTGGGCATCGCCCCAAGCAGCGGAGATACCGCCTCGCGCACCTGGAAGTCCATCGGACCGTTTTTAATTTGCAAAATGACATTCTCCATAAATTGCCCGTCAAGCGGCTTGAAGTGATCGTAAGCTGCCCGTGCCCGGTCGGTCTTCCGGTCCCGCCAGTCCTGCAGGCAGTTGTATACAAAGCATCTCCAGATGACGACACCTCCGTACGGCCGGAGCGCCTCGCCCAGCATGTTCGCCCCTTCCGCATGCGTCCGATTGTATGTAAACGGCCCCGGACGATGCTCCGAATCCGCCTTCACGACAAATCCGCCAAAATCCGGAATATAGCTGTAAATGTCACTCGCCCGCTCCTTCCACCATGCCCGCACGCGATCGTCCAGCGGATCGGCTGTATCCAGGTCCCCGATGGTGATCGGACTGGCATAATTGATGCTCAGATAGGTCGTAATCCCATAGCTGCGAAAGATATCCGCCACCCGTGCCACATCAGGCAGAAATTCCGGTGTAATCAGCAGCGTCTCCGTGCGATGCACATTGACGTTGTTAATGGAAACGCTATTGATCCCGATCGAGGCAAGCATTCTTGCATAATCCCGTATTCTGCTGTCATCCCGGACAAAGCGGCCCTCTTCGAAAAATATCGAGTTTCCCGCATATCCCCGCTCAATCGAGCCGTCCATATTGTCCCAATGATTCAGCATCCGCAGCCGGTTACGCGGCTGCTCCAGGACATGCAGTGCGGCAGGGTCCGCCCCGCTCTGGAGCAGGCGCAGCAGATGAAACACCCCGTACAGCACGCCTCTATCCGTCCGCCCCACGACATAGAGCTGCACTGCCCCATCCTGCTGTACAGCATGAATGCCGTAGCCTTCATCGTTCAGGCCCTGAATCTGTCCGGCTTGCGACCATGCCTCCGGCAGCGCCTCGTCCAATACAGCGAGTCTGACGAAGCTTCCGGACACTGACGCCGGATCGCGGCAGATATTCGGCTCTGCACCCCTCATCTCCTTGATTCCGTATACTAGCTCCTGCAATGCTGAATCCATCACTGCAGACGAATGCTGCACCACGATGCTGGACAACAGCTCCATTCCGGTCCGCAGAGCTTGATGCGAGTATCTCAGCCAGCACCGGTCTGCTGTTGAATAAGGAAGCTTATCCCCTTGACTCATCATCCTCAATCCCCTCTCCTGCTGTGAAAGTTAAACCCGAGCTCACGCGAGTGGAGCGCGAACCATCGCACACGCTGCCCTAGGCCGTTCAATCCACAACTTAACTGCGCTCGCGCTTGCCTTAAATAAAATAATGAGGAAACTTCTCCTTCAATATATCCTGGTCAAATACCACGAGCCGCAAGTGATTCTCCATAATCCTCATCGCCTGGTCCTTCTCCTGATTCACAATCAATCTGTACAGCTCCTTATGCTGCTGGATGATATCCTCCCAATTGGAATCCTTCGCAAGCCGAAGCAGCCGCAGACGGTTGAAGTGAATGTTCAGCTGCTGCAGCATCTTCCAGGTGCGTTCTTTGCCAGTAGCATCAAACAGGATTTGGTGGAACTCCTCGTCCAGCTCAAACAGCTTGTTGAAGTTTTTTTGGGTGGAACACACATCCTGCATATAGATGTTCGTCTCCATCCGAAAGCGAAAATCCTCGCCAAAAGAATCGCAAGCCAGCGCCACGATTTCCTTCTCAATCTTCTCGCGAATGAACCGGCCTTCCTCCACATGCGCCAGATTGATTCGCGACACAACGGTCCCGCTCTGTGGAATGATATCCAGCAGCTCTTCCTCGGCCAGCTTCATGAAAGCTTCGCGAACCGGCGTCCGGCTAACATTCAACTGCTCCGCAATTTCCTTCTCGGATATTTTCGTTCCCGGCTCCAGCTTCAGCTGAAGGATCTGCTCCTTCAACACATGATATGAGTAGGCCCGGGTTGAGCCTTTAATTAATTGTTCTGTCGACATACAGTACCTCTTCTTTCGAAAATCTATTTTCTTCTCTCTCTATGATTATGACCACCTTCACTATATAGTTGACCTTAAATAATTTCAATCAAAGGTCTCATCGCGATAAAATGCACCGGCAGCTCTGGAAAGGCATCCCGAATTAGCGCCGCCGTCCTTCGCATCCCCGGTTCTTCACTTGCGCAATGCCCGAGCAGCAGCAGTGCCCGTTCCTTCCCCTGGTCCAGGGCATCACGAATATACTCGGGCGTCTCCCATTCCGGCCCTTCCCCGGTGATGACCAGATCAACTTGATCCTGTTCATACAGCGGAATAGTCTGATCGCTCCCGCCCCTGTAGCCGACAGAAACAGCAATCGTGCTGCATCGCATCGGTCTGCGGCCGACAAGCCGCACGTAAGGGAGGTTCAGTTTCTGCTTGACCTCTTCCCCAATAGCTTGAACGGTCAGCGGCTCCGGGAGCCGAACGATGGCAGCATAGGGGGAGTATCGTACCGAATAGTGATCCCACTGCACAGCTTGAAGTAATGCCTGTGTGATCAGATCCGGGTTGTAGCGATGCGGGATGTCATGAAATCGGAAGATAGCCATTTCCCCGCCGCTGATCAGCTCCAGCTTCATGTCGCGAACGCTGTTATTCCCGCTTTCCTCCTCTATCGGTTCTGCATGCCGATGGCTGTAGAACGGTCCCTCGTGCGACAGTATTAAATTGGCCCCGGCATTCCGGGCTTCACGTATCGCGTCATAAGAAGCCATGAAGGTGACCGCGACGCCGTGGACAACCATATCCGAATGGCCGAACAGAAGCCGGTCTACTTCCAATTGACTTATATCCGCTGGTTCCGTCAGCCTGCGGATGATATGTGCTACCGTATAGTTCAATGGACACCGCCCCTTTACATATACTCGCCCTGAGTAAAGCAGGCTGCCGTTTCTAGTGCGAAACGGCAACCTATTAATCACTGGTTGTCCTTGCTCTCCTTGTACGCTTTATATTTTTGGTTTGCAAGCTCTACATAGGTGTCCATGCCTTGATTCCTCAGCTCCTCCACAAATTTATCGAACTCGGACAAGCTGCGCTTGCCCAGTATAAATTTGAGTGTATTCTGATCCGTATAGTCCTTCAGCGGCGTGCTGAGCAGCGTCGCCCGCTCACGCTCTTCCACAGAGTATGGAATCGGCGGATCCGGAGGAAGCACGGTCTTTGTCTTTTTCATATCTTCCTGGAATCGAATCTCTTCTTCCGTGAACATGGAGTGCAGCAGCTCCGTTGTTCCGCCATAAGCAAATACGCCGCCGGAGAAGCTGTATTCAATGCGAAGATCCTTGGTGCCCGTTGGATTCAGTCCGTTAAAGTTAATGTCATCGAGCAGCTTGCGAACCCCGTTGGCCTTGGTATAGGTTTCACCTTCCACGCCTCATTTGGCGAACTCTTGACCTTCGTCACTGTAATAGAACCAGTCGATGAATTGCAGGATGGCTTTGAAATGCTCGCTGTCCTTCACCTTGGACTCGTTGCTGTAATACTAGTATAACTAGTATGGTAGTTTGGTTGAATTTATTGTAATTGACATGTTCCATGATTTCAATATGTTTTTTGTTTTGTTCTCATTTTTTAACAATTGCGCCATTGAAGTCGTTGCTCCCCCCAATACAAAAAAACAAGCATCTCCACAGAAAAACCGTGAATCAGCTTGCTTACAAAGGTGAGATACCGACAGATAAGGTAGGCCCGACTCCCTGTCGTCCAAAAGATATCCGCGACAACAAGCAGGAAGCTCGGCAATAACAGCGCCGAGCTTCCTGACACTTACTGAAAATATCCCTGTTCCACTTCCATCAAGGCTTGGCGCGCCCGCTCTATCCACACATCCTCAAGCGACGCATCTGGATCGAGCGGGGCCTGAAACTGGTCAAAGAGCGCCCCAATCAAACGGGGGGCCGCATGTTTGTCCGTGCCTGTGTTATACACATGCTTAAATACATACGGTCGGCCCAGCCTTACGGTTGCCCTGCAGCCGCCGCATTCGCCATCGAGCGCCCCCCGAATCACATGAAACGGAATCCGAAGCCAGACCATTCGCTCCGAGTCCAGGCGTTTATCCAAATAACCGTGCTTATAATCCCAATTCCCCGCCAGTGTAAAATCAAATTGACACAGGTAACTGTCGATGCTCAAAAATAAATCCTCGACATTTTCAAGCCTGGATTCCAGGTTGTACATACGATCGCCCATCCTATTTTTTTATATTTTAGATTCAGGATAGGCGCGAATCTGTCGAATTATACTCCGGTTACACCTTGCAGATCATCAGCTTGTTTCCGTCCGGATCCTTCACCACAAACCAATGGTCATGCTCAATCTCGCTCACCAGCTCCGCACCCAGCTGTTTCATATAAGCAAATGCAGCCGGAAGATCGCGGGTCATGAGCATGAAAGCCGGCGTATCGATCACCGGCGCGCCTTCCGGCCGGTCGCCTCCCCATTTCGGCATCGTGTCCAGAATCAAGCCCGTGCCTTCCATCGGAAGCGGGCATAAATGACCGTTCATAATCGCACAATCTTCCACGTTCAATCCGAGCACCCGACAATACCACGCCCGGGACCGCTCAATGTCGCGTACCGGAATGAAGATATTTCCGACTTTGTTTTGGATCGGTGACGCTTGCTGTTTCGCCTGCAACACTTCGTTTGGTTCATCCATCGCTTTCCCTCCATGAATCAGCTTCAACATTTTAGGAGCCGTAAACGGTCGGTATCCTTCCGGCAATCGGTTGTTATAAGACATCCTTGCATGTCCCCCTTCTAACTTCTCGTCCTAATCGGCACGCAGCATTTAACTTGAATCGAGCCTGACCGCATCCCTCGGTCCAGACCCCCGCCTTCGTCGGCGCCATACTCGGCAAACCATGTTCGTTCCGAATCAAGCTCAAAGCCTGCCGCTGACGCGAGCCAGTCATGTAAATCGCTCAGCACGCCGGTCATTGAACCGTACGCGGCCGTAGTCACACAAGCATAACTGCCGCCTGCAAGCGTGCTGATGGAGGACCGTTCTTCCCGGGGAATCCGGTATCCTTCCGGCAAAGCAATGCCGACCTCATAGACGCTGGCATGGCCTTCTACTGCCGACAGCCCTTCCTCAGACCTCATGTACACCCGCAGGTCTGGCCGACCTATCAGTCCGCTCCTCTTCAGCCAGGCCGTAGAAGTCTCTTCAACGTGGTCCATGCAGCCGTCCCCCTGTCCCTGAAAGGACATGATCGTCAGCGGCGGGCGCTGCTCAATAGCAATAGACCGGGCTGATAGGCTCCTCTTCACGGATAGATACAGCTTCATGCGAACGATACGATCACCGTCCAGCTCATATTCCTCCATAAATCCGCTAGCTCCAGGCTCAAACACGCTGCGTGGAAGCCATTGTGAGTACAGCCGGTTCCAGGCATGGAGGATGCCCGCATCATCACTGGCGTCCGTAATCTGCACGGTGGCATATTGCCCGCCTTTCACCTCCACCCGCTCAAGCCCGGAACCGCCTGGCTCCAGGTTGCCCGATTCGGACTTAGCCCTAACAGCAACCAGCTGGTAGCCATAAGCGTCCTCATCCCGGTCAAGATCGACATTCCATCCGAATACCCTCAGCCCCCGTTCATCCCATCCATGCTCTGCCAGACGTTTGCGGAAACAGGCAAGCGCCTCCCTTTCCAGTCCGATCGCTTGCTTACCGGCATACAATAATCCCCATCCGCTCAACGACTCGGCCTGCAGCAGCTTGACTTCCGGGCCAACACCTGCCGATCTGCAGGTAGTATGTAAGGTATCTTCAACAGGAAGACCTATTCGCCCAAAGTTATAATAGAGCCCGGAATTCCGATAAGCCCCCGGTGTGAGCCCCGTGTATCGCTTGAAGCTGTTATGAAATGCCCGGTAGCTGTCAAATCCGCAGCGATATCCGATATCCGCCACCGGCATGGACGTATCCCGCAAAGCAGCGGCAGCCTCGCTCGTTCTCCTTTTGCGGATATATTCCTTGATGGGGTGACCGGTCAACGCATAGAAGAGCCGGTATAAATGCGGCAGCGAAATCGCGGCCGAACCTGCAATTTCTTCCAGCTCCAAATGTTCCTGCAGGTTGTCCTCAATGAAATCAATCGCCTGTTGAACAATGGCAGCATTCTCCATGCCCTCATCCCCCTTACACAGATGATGAGACTGCTATGCATCCTTGATACTTGACCTCATTGTAACAAACTCCGCGGGGAAAAGACTGTATTTTTTTATCAAAAACGCGCCTTCTTACGATAATGAGGCACCCAGGCCATCACATCATCAGGCTTGGCTTGCTTCCGCCTCAAAAGGCTCAATATGAATATGCGCATGGGATATTTGATGCCGATCCAGCAGCCGCTCCTCGATTACCTCGGTAATTGCATGGCTTTCCACCACGTTCAAATGATGCTGCACCTGAATCGTCACATCGACAAGGACATGACTTCCGAGCACTCTCGCTTTGATGTCTTTAACGCCTTTGACACCCGGGCTGGTCATGATGGTATCCTTGATGCCCGCAAGCTCGTTCTCGTCAAAACCGTCGGTAAGCGCGTGCGATGCGTCTTTGAAAATCCCCCATGCCGTTTTGCATATGATCAGGCCCACAATGACTGCCGCCAACGGATCCAGCCACACCCAGCCCACAATGGCACCGATGATGCCGGCAAAGGCCCCGATGCTGACCAAGGCGTCGGAACGGTTGTCCGCAGCGGCGGCCATAAGCGCCTTGCTGTTAATACGGCGAGCCAGACGCGAATTGTAACGGTATACGAGCAGCATGACCGCTGCCGAGAATATGGCGGTCCATGCCGAAATCATATCCGGCGACTCCGTGCCGGACGCAAACAGTTTGGAAACGGCTTGATACAGCACTTGAATTCCGACCACGGCCATAATAAACGATGCGATCAGCGCGGCTACCGTCTCGGCTCTGAAATGCCCGTACCGGTGATCGCGATCCGGCGGCTTGCGTGATATTTTCAACCCTACCAGCACGGCGATTGACGCAACAATATCCGTCGCGTTGTTATACCCGTCAGCCAGCAGCGCCTCCGAACCGGCGGTTGCGCCAACCACCAGCTTGATAGCTGATAGAGCGATATAGGCAATGATACTAAGCCAGGCCCCTTTTTCCCCCTGTTTAATATCCTGATAGATTTCCACGTTTTCTGCCTCCCTCTTAGAACAGCTTCTATGATACAAAACCAAATGCTGGTGGGTCTACAGAAACAGTTTTGCAATAGACTGTAATAGTAGAGTGAAGTGAATACAGTGTTGTCCGGTAAAATATGTTGCCTGAAGCAACATATGTTGAAGAGAGCTATATTTCTCTTCCGCCACCAGCTGTAGAGGGGCTTGTTGCTAGCAAAAAAACGAGTGGCAAAAAGGAGCTCACTCCTCTTTACCACTCGCCGATGGAAACATAACATCCCTATTGTGCGCATCACGGTCATTCAGGTAAACATGGATCACGACCTTCAGCCCTGCACACAGGTCTCGAACAGGTCCCAAACGAGTTAGTCCAGTTCAATCCATACCGCAGATTTATCATCGGATATTTTGAAGCGCGGATATTCAATGCACTCCGGATCACTGTTCTCCAGATTCACGAGCCACTGGGCATAATCCGTCAAGCCTGACGTCTTCATTTGCCGGAACAGAGCTTCCTCCGGGGACTGCAACTCTTCCATTAGCCCCTCCGGGTAGTATAACCCGTCGGTATGAAGCAGCAGCTCTTCCAGCCGGATGCGATTGATTTTGCCATATTCAATGAACAGCTCCGCATCGGAACGTCCGTTAAGAACGGAGTAGCCCTGGGGGGTGTTCATCTTCTCTTTATTTTTCAAAATCCGGGGCTTGACCATTTCCCACAGCTTGTCTTTCGACCGGACGCCCGATCCGATCGCTTCCTTCCATATCTGCTTGGACTCCGAGTCAATATGTGCCACATGGTCCTTCGTTACCATCCGGACAGCCCCGTCCGTATAAGCTCCCATAATCATGCAGTCTCCGGACTGCACGTATTCAACATAGTGATCGGTTATCCGCACCACGGCAAGGCCGGCTGTCCACAGCTGATCTTTCTCATCGAGAGGAATGCCGTTTGACTGCATTTCAAGCCCGAGCATCCGGTTCGCTTCCCGCGTCAACTGTTCCAGATCCCGGGTATCATCCGCCGGAACCTGTTCGAAAAATCGCTTCAACAGCTCCGATGCAAGCCGTCCGCCGGTCTCCCCCTTCGGCCCACGAAAAGGGACGAGCGAGGTAGCTCCGTCAATAACACCGTAGATGCGCTGAACATCATTCTGAATGACCGCATCCTCATTCCAGACTCCGCTGCCCTGTATCGACAAGCTTTGCACACGCATCTTGACCACTCCTCCATTCGGCACTTTCGCACCGCATCTTATTCTCTATAGTTTCTTTCTGATCAAACCCGATTATGGAAGTAGAGGCAGCAATTCTGCTGTCATCCGTTCCACATCAGGATGGCTTTCGATTTCCAATTGGGTAAGGGAATCCGCAATGAGCCTCCACCTTCTGTAATCATCCTCCGATGGCTGAATACTCAGGAAGGATTCGCTCAGCCTCAGCAGCATATCCGCGTCAGCCTCCTTCATATTCCGCTTTAGTGAAGCCAGCGTGTCCTCCCGCACCGGGATATACCCGGTGTTAGCGATTAGACTTTCTTGCACATCCTTCGATTGAAGGTGCCGCACCAGCTCGTTGGCCCAGGGCGTGCCTTCTCCTCCCTGGAGGACAACAAAAGCACTGTAGTGAGGCGCGATGCCCTGCACTGTGATTCCCGGTACCGGAAGCGCTCCGTATTTGAACTTTCCGGCAATATAGCGATCCAGCCAATTCATTTTCTGTGAATCAGTAATGAGAAACAAGATTTGCCCGTCCATAAATTCACTTAATGCAAGCCTATGCTCCAGCGGGAACATAACCCCGTAATCAAATACGAGCGCATGCCACGTGGTTAGAAGCTCCTGCAGGTGTGTCTGTCCGTCCACGTCCCTTGGTAAGCCCCACAGGTTCATAAACACCAGTGACAAGCTGTCATCCACGGCCAGGGTCTGATTCCATTTGATAGATGCTTTCCGGTCCTTCAGACCCTGAATCCACGACGACAGCACCTCTGCCATATGGTTCAGATCATGGTACTCGACATCTGTCGGATAACCCGCATTCTGCAGCTTGTCCTGATGATAGAGCAGAAGCGGCACTGAGGCTCCGACAGGAGCGGCCCACAGCGCATGGTTATAGGTGAACGCGGTTCTAGCGGCAGCCGTTAACTCCGGTGCATGCCCGTCTGGTTCGATCGGCTGCAGGGCCCCCGTATCGATCCATTCCTTCAATCCATAAGCGTTGCTAATCTCCGCTGCGTCCGGGGCCCGGCCTGCAGAAATCGCTGCTGACAGCTCGGATGCCAATGCATCATAGGATTGAAAGCTTCGAATGCTCACTTCGACATCCGGATTCTCCTGCTGATATGACCGAAGCAGGCCTTCCCATTCGTTGCTGTATATCCAGACCTCCATCCGCACAACTTCCCGGATTCTCTGTTCCGGAGGACTTCCAAGCCGCTGGAAATAGGTTGAATAGACGACCAAGCTGACCACAACGATGAGCAGAATGACAATCCAGACAGCGCTGTTCCTGCTTGGTCCCCATTTCTCCCACATGGCGCTCACCATCCTTCTCCCATACTTTTTCTACATTATAAAAGGCAGAGACAACGAATGGGAACCATGAATTGCTGGGGAATATCGCTATAAGGACAGCCCCCTGCTGCCCGACAGCTTGTTGGCAATCAACAGGGACACAAGCGTGGTCAGCGTCAGAATGGAAGCCAGCGCGGCGCCAGTGCCGTAGTTGGACGTGAAGACCTCGCTGTATATCGTAACCGAAATCGTGGCTGTGGCACCGTAATACAGAACCAGCGTGGAACTGAGCTCGTTGATCGTTGTAATCCAGCTGAGAATCGCACCGGACATGACGCCGGGAGCCATCAGGCGTCCAGTCGTCTTGAAGAAGGTCTTCATCGGCGGTACACCGAGACTGACGGAGGCCTCCTCCACACTTCGGTCAAGCTGGTGCAGCACAGCTGTACTGGACCGGATCGTATATGGAATTTTGCGGACCACATAGGCGATAACTAGAATGACCCATGTGCCTGTCAGCACGATCGGCGGCTTGTTAAAGGCGATAATCAAACTGATGCCCAGCACCGTTCCCGGCATGATGTACGGAATCATCACGATCCCGTCGATAAACGCGGTCAGCTTGTTTTTGCGCCGTACGAGCAAATAAGCAATCAGCATGCCGGCGATGACCATGATGATGATCGACAATACTGAGTAGGAGTACGTGTTCAGAATCGCCTTCGGCACCCGGAAGAAAATTTCCTTGTAGCTGTCCAGACTGAATCCGCGGTGGAATACCGGTCCGCTTTTCGCCAGAAACGACGTAACAAGCACTGTCAACTGCGGCAGAATGGATATGGAGGCCGGAATAAAGACAAGCACCGTCAACAGCACTTTGGGCATCGGCTTAAGCTTCTTCACAACCGGCGTTCGCATCCCGGTCATGGAATAATTTTTCCGGGAAACAAAGTAACGCTGGGAGAACAGAATGATGGTCGAGAAAAAGATCATGATGACGCTCAGTGTACTGGCCATCGCAGGATTGCCTCCCATCTCGCTGACAAACTGTTCATAAGCGAGAATCGGCAATACCTTATAGCCTTGCCCAAGCAGCATCGGTGTTCCGAAATCCGCGAACGAGGCCATGAACACCATGAGCGCTCCCGCAGACAACGTTGGAAAGATCAGTGGCAGCGTCACGGTGCGCAGCCGCCTCCAGGCCGTCATACCGAGACTCTCCGAGGCTTCCTCAAGCGAGGTGTCGATCGTTTTCAGCGCCCCTGACACGTACAGGAAGATGTGCGGGTAGAATTGCAGCGCGAACACGATCACAATGCCGTGCCAGCCATAAATCGAAGGAATTTGAATGCCCAGCTCCCGAATGAACTTCGTAATGAACCCGTTGTTGCCCATCAGCAAAATCCAGGAGTACGCGCCGATAAACGGCGGGGACAGCAAGGACATAATGACCATCAAACGCATCAAGCCCTTGAATTTAATGTCATACCGGGTTGCAATATAGGCCAGTGGCGTGCCGATCAGAATCGCCAGCACGGTGGCGAGGCTGGATACAAGGAAGCTGTTCAGCAGCGCCTGGTGATAGTACTTTACTTTGAAGAAGTTGAGATAATTCTGAAGTGTGAACCCGCCGTCTTTACTGACAAAGCTGTTGAAAAACAAAGACACGAGCGGATACACGATAAAAGCCAGCATAAAAATATACACACAGAAGGTGACAAACGTCCAGAAATCCCATCTTGTAAGCAGCAGCCGCTGCTTTACGGTAGGCGCCCCCGCCGGATTAGGCCTCGCCAGCATGGTAAATCACCTCCTGGCCGGTGCTGTCATACATCACCGTGCGCTCCAGCTGGATATCCAGGAACAGCGATTGTTTCTCCCGGAACAGATGCTGCGATTTGCCGGGATAATCGTGTACATCCATGACGGAGCCGTCGGGCAGTGTGATCAGATAGCTGACTTTGTCTCCCAAAAAACTGACTGATTTCACCGTCCCCTGTACCGTGTGGTTCGAGGCCGGTTCGCCGCTCAAATGCACCTGCTCCGGACGGATCGCAAAAACGACCTTGCCTTCATACGGCTTGTGAAGGGACAGCTTGCGCGTCGTTCCCAGCAGCTGTATGATCCCAGCATGCTCGCTGCTATCCGGATCTTTCTCGCAGCTGCCTTCCACAAAATTCGAGGTGCCGATAAAATTGGCCACAAACCGATTATGCGGATACTGGTAAATTTGCTGTGGCGTGGCAATTTGCTGAATGACGCCTTCATTCAGGACAGCGATCCGGTCGGATACCGCCAGCGCCTCCTCCTGATCATGCGTCACATAAATCGTCGTAATATTGAGCTCCTTCTGCAGCTGGCGAATGTCAGTGCGCATCTTCACCCTCAGCTTCGCGTCCAGATTCGAGAGCGGCTCGTCCATCAGCAGCAGAGCCGGACGGATGACAATGGCACGCGCCAGTGCAATCCGCTGCTGCTGCCCGCCGCTCATATTGCTGGGAATTCGGTCGCGCAGATGAGACAGCTCCACCATCTCCAGCGCCTCCATTACCTTTGTCTCAATCTCTTTCTTGCCCATTTTGCGAGCCCGAAGACCATACGCTACATTATCGAACACACTCAGATGCGGGAAGATGGCATAATTCTGGAACACCATCCCGATATTGCGCTCGTGAGTCGGAACATCGTTAATGACCCGATCGCCGAAATAAATATCCCCCTCTTCGTTCCGGTAAAACCCGGCGATGGTTCGAAGCAGCGTCGTTTTCCCGCATCCGCTCGGTCCCAGCAGTGTAAAGAACTCCCCTTCTTCTATTGAAAAATGCGCATCATTTACCGCCTTGTTCTCACCAAAATACTTGGTTACATGATTGAAAACTACTGAACTCATAGATGCCTCCATATCCGGGAGAACGGCTGGTTATCGAAACACCAGCCGCCCTCCCATTTCATTATTCAATGCCCATCATGATGTTGGTGAATCGTTCAATAATCGCTTCTTTATTGTCTGAAGCCCACTCGAAATCGTACTCAACCAATTCAATATCAACGGTTTGCGGCAAACCTTCGACCGGGTTGACATCATCGCGCACCGAGCGGCGCTTGAACTCGCTTTGCACCAGCTCCTGCACATCCTTGCCTACGAGAAAGTCCATGAACTGCTTGGCTTCCTCCAAGTTTTTCGTGCCTTTAATAATCGCCGCGCCATCCGGTACAGCCGAAGTACCTTCACTTGGATAAATGATACCAATTTGAGCTCCACCTTCCATATACCGCAGCGCAGCATCCTCCAGCGTGATGCCGAGAGCAAACTCACCATCCGGGACTGCGCGCTGCACAAGGCTTGAGCCGGACAGGATTTTTCCGTCCATATTGTCGACCAGTTGTTTCACATATTCCCATCCCTGCTCGTCATCCTTGCCAAATGCCGTCAGCATCGTAACGAGCTGAGTATAAGACGAACCGGATTTGGCAGGATCGGCGAAGGCAATCTGTCCTTTCCATTTCGGATCAAGCAGATCCTCCCAGGACTGAGGCACTTCATCTTCAGGCACCAATTCCTTGTTATACGTAATGACCATTGGAAGGGCGTTAAATGGCGTCCAGTTGTTGGCAGGGTCCAGATAGCCCGGGAAAATGCTGCTTTTCTCCGAAGTAGAATAAGGCTCGAAATATTCGGCGAAAGAAGCTAGAGAATCGGCCCCGCCAGCCCAGAATATATCGCCAAGCGGATTGTTCGCCTCGGCCTCTACACGCTTCAGCAGTTCTCCGGTGCCACCGGAGATCAGATCTACTGAAATGCCGGTCCGGTCTTGGAACTCCTTAATAATCGGATTGTTAATTTCGGCAGCATTCGGTGAATAAATGGTCAGCTTGCCGGATGATTTAGATTCGGCGTCTGTGCCTCCACTTCCCGCGCTACCGTTTGAAGAACCACAAGCCGTAAGAATACCTGACAACAAAATCACACAAACGAGCGCTGTTAACCATCTTTTTCTCATTTTTAAACCCTCCTTATAATCTGTGTCACTTTCCCTTCCACATTTCCTACTATAACGGGCATCCCGGTGCCTCTCAACGAGACAAAATTTCATAAATGTTTAAATTTTTGCTTTGTTCGACATCTTGTTTAGACAAAAAAGAGGCTTTTGCAATCAAAGCCTCCTTCATCGTCGTTTATATTCATCATCAGGTTTACATCATCGGTTATTTTTCCGTTTTCTTATGATACTCAGACGGCGTTTCTCCCGTATATTTCCGAAAGATTTGACTAAAATAGCGGGAATCCTGGTAACCCACGGCCTGGGACACCTCATACACACGCACATGTTCATCTTCCAGCAAACGCTTGGCTTGCTCCATCCGAAGCCGGGTTACGTACTCCACGAAACTAACCCCTGTCCTTTTGCGGAACAAGCGGCTGAAATGCGCCTCGCTCATATGAAACATCGCAGCAAGCCCCTGCAGGCTGATATCCTCGTGATAATGATTATGAATATACAGCTCTACCTGGCGGAAGCCTTCCGCCAGATGAATCGCGTGATGATCCATATGTTCGAGCTCGCCGTAGACAGATACGACAGGCCTGTCCTGCTTCTCATGGCCCGCGATCTGTTTAATCGCCTGCAGCGCCTCCTTGTACGCCTGCCCGAGCTGCTCAAGCGTTTCATGCACTGCACTCACCCCAAAACATACATCTCCGCCTCTAATCCCAGGCAGGCCAGCCTGCAGCAGACCGACAGCCTCATCGGTTCCAGACAACAGCCAGGCGGCATGCCCTTCATTCATCCGCAGCATATGCCCCCCGATGGCGTATCTGCACATCTGTGATCTCAGCTGCAGCCATAGTCCGTCCACAACGGATTTCGCATCGGTAGACAGCCCAACCTTGGCCACCACCACCCTGACTGGCATGGTACGACCTTCCGGAAATAACCATCCGGTCAATTTTCGAACCGAATCGCCCTCTTGATCGCCTAACAAATGATCATAAAGCAGCTTCTGAACGATCAGCGGTTCACCATCCTTCTTCCAGCTTAACAGCTGTTCCATCGCGATCGAGCGCTGCCGTTGGCTCGCAATTTCCTTGCACACTTTCTGAATCGCCTGCATGAGCGCATCGGGATCGGTAGGTTTGAGCACAAAATCACTGGCATTCAACTTGATCGCCTGCTGTGCATAAGCAAAATCATCAAAGCCGGTCAGAAAAATAATCTTCAACTCGGGATACAGCGCCTTCGCGGCCGAAGCCATTCCGAGCCCGTCAATGCCCGGCATACGAATATCTGATATGAGAATGTCCGGCTCATGCTGCCGTATCGCCTGCAGCGCCAGTTCTCCATCTGCTGCCTCGCCAACCAGCTCGCATCCGAGGCTTTCCCAATCAATCGTCTGTTTAAGTCCCTCTCGAATCATCCACTCATCATCAGCTATAAGAACTTTGAACATCGCCTAGTCCCTCCCGTCTATCACTAATCACCGGTATGGACAGACATACCCGTGTGCCCTTATCCGGAACGCTGTCAATGCGTAAGCTATAGGCATAACCGAAATGCAGCTGCAGCCGGCGCATCAGATTGTGAAGTCCGATCCCTGTGCTGCTTCCGTTCAGGGGAGCGTACGTCCCCTGCTGAATCCGGTGCAGCTCGTCAGGAGCGATGCCGGTGCCGTTATCCTCGACCACAAACTGCACCCGCTCTCCTATTCGCTGGCCGGTAATGAGGAGATGCCCCTGTCCGGGCTTGGTCTCCAGCCCGTGTATGATGGCATTCTCCACCAGAGGCTGAATGAGCAGTTTCGGCATGCACAGATCAAGAATCGTTTCGTCCAGTTCCAGTTGAATCGTGATTTTGTCCCGATAGCGGATTTCTTGAATCGTTAAATAGTTGCGGATCTGTTCGATATCCTCACGAATCGGGATCACCGTGTTTCCCCTCCGAATGCTGAACCGAAGCAGACTGCCAAGCGATACCGCAATTTTACTGATCGTCTCGATTTTATGAATACGCGCCATCCAGTTGATCGAATCCAGCGCGTTATACAGGAAATGAGGAGTAAACTGGGCCTGGATCGCTTTCATCTCCGCCTCCTGAACCTTCTCCTGCTTTTCATACACCTCATGGATGAGCCGCTTGATTCGTTCTAGCATCTGGTTGAAGCTGCCTCCGAGATGGCCAACCTCGTCCCGATAACGAGAATCAAAGCTCACCTCCAGGTCGCCCTTCTCTACCTGCTTCATCAGCCGGCGCAGCTTTCGGAGCGGACGTGTAATATAGTCGGATAACAAATAGGCAGCACAGTAAGAGAGCATGACTCCGGATATGATGATAAAGGTCGTAAAATTACGGATTTTCGAGCTTTCCCCTGTCAGTGCCGTGACCGGCACGACATTGATCATTTTGAAGCCGTACAGATCGGAGGAGTCGTAGATAACCATATGCTCCGTTTGATTTTCCTCGATTCGAAAAAAGCCCTTCTTCTCCTGCAAAACAGCGTCCAAGTACGGCTTCTCAAGACGGGTGCCAACCTCGAGCTTAGAATGACGGCTGGATATGATATATCCTTTATCATCAAGCAGATACACCTCGCCTCCGTCGTAGCGGTAAGCCTTATCGTATTTATCGGCAAATGCGGATTCCATAATATCGACGACAAAGTAGCCGAGCGGTTGGCCGGTCTCAATCTGCTTGAGCAATCTGCCCGAGCTGAGCACTGCGCCGTAATCCTCATATTTTTTGAGCGAATAATGGGTATCCCACACAACATCGCCGCCAGCCAGCCTCGCCTTTCGGAACAGCCCCCAATCCGGGTTGTATCGAAGGTAGGAGCTCGGGATAAAATTCCCGGTAAAATAGCGGTCCCCGTTCTCTCCCAGCACATAAAGCTGAATGTCCCACGATTTGAAGCCCAGAAAGCTGTTTAAGATCGCCGCAACCGTCTGCTGGTCGCGGTACTTCTCTTCAGCGCTCCGCGATGCGGGCTTGGACAAAATATCTTGAATTTCCTTATTGCTGTACAGATACATGGACAGTTGTTCAATATCTTCTACAAAATAATTGAGACTATGATTGATTTGCGATAAATTCTCAAGAATGATCTCGTTCGCTTTGGTCTGGATTTCACTGGAGGCTTTCTGGTAGGAGAATATACCAAGAACGGCGAGGGGAGTAACGGCAATTAGAAGAAAGAGCAGCATCAGCTTGGTTTTTAATCCCATAGCATGCAATCGATCCATCCAGTATCTCATTTCGTTCACCTGTTCTTTTGTGTAGTAATTTACATTAATATATCACAAATTGTCGAACAGACCAATGAAAATGTCGTATTGATGTCACGTTTCATGTCATTGAAATTATCGATTGATTAACATGTCTCAAAATTTATTTTTTTTAGCCTGCTGTCTCCGTACCCCCGCCACCCTCTTTGCATCATTATCCCTTTCGTTCAGGTACCATTCGCTCATTATCCCTTTCGTTCAGGTACCATTCGTTCGTTATCCCTTTCGTTCAGGGGCCATTCGTTCATTCAGTTCATCATCCCTTTCATTCAGGGAGTGGAAATTAAGAGCTCCCGAAAAAGGAGATGAGAGGAAGCCGAGACAGTGGGGAAGAAACAAAACTTAAAACGGAGAGACCTGAATTGGAGGGCTTAAATCGGAGGCTTAAAAAATTGGCGAATTTCTACCCGACCGGACCTGCGCAGAGCTTGCAACGC